>NZ_CP042435.1:669000-1003500 GCF_007971225.1 Panacibacter ginsenosidivorans
ATGATCCAACGAAATTGCGCCGAGTTTTATACCAGCTTCTATACCGCCAATACTGTTTAACTGATTTACATGCAGTTTAGGTCTTAATCCATATTTAGCGCCTGCTTCACAAATACGTATCATGTCATCAACAGAAAAAAAACCCTGTTCACAAAACACATCAATATAATCGGCAAGTTCTTCTGCCGCAATATTGGGAAGCATCTCATTAATGATGAGTTGAATATAACCTTCATGATCTTCTTTGTATTTTTCAGGATAAGCATGTGCGCCAAGAAATGTTGCTTTCACAGGAATACTCACTGATTCTTTTAAACGCTTTATTACGCGCAGCATTTTTAATTCTGCTTCTACTGTTAATCCATAACCGCTTTTTATCTCAATAGCACCTGTACCGAGCTTAATTAATTCCTGCAAACGCAATAAAGCTTTTTCATACAATCCATTTTCCGGCGTTGCATTAAGGTTACGAGCCGAGTTTAAAATGCCGCCGCCTTTTGCAGCTATCTCTGCATAAGTTTTTCCTTTTATTTTATCTACGAATTCTTCTTCACGGCTGGCTGCAAAAATGAGATGTGTATGACTATCGCACCAACAGGGAAGAATAGTAGCGCCATTTGCGTTGTATGCTTGAAGGTTTATTGTTTTTAGTTTATCGCTTGTGGTTTCGAGTTGCTGCATGGTTCCATATTCGCTAATAATACCGTCTTCAATTAGCAGAAAGGCATTATTTATTACAGGCAGTTCAGCAAGTGCTGCGCCACGCAATAATTTTGTTTTGGAACGTACATTGGCAAGGCAGCCGATATTTGTTATCAATTGTCTAGGCATAAGCAATATTACAGGTTTTGGGAAAGATGCAAACAGAATAAATAGTAGTAAAACTGCTTTCGTAAACTGCAGTTCGGTCAGTTTTCGGAACCCCTGCAGTGAGTGACACAAGAGGGGCTGCCATTTATTCTATAGCCTGTACCAAAAAAATAATTTTCTATTAACTAATGATTCGTTTATTTACAGTTAATGAAGCGGCTACTGATCCTTATTGTATTTATACATTCCCTTTCTATTTTGTATGCACAGCGGCCAAGGATAGGTCTTACACTGAGTGGCGGTGGCGCCAAAGGTATTGCGCATATTGGTATCTTAAAAGCAATAGACTCGGCTGGTTTAAAAGTTGATTACGTTACAGGTACCAGTATAGGCAGCATCATTGGCGCTTTATATGCGAGTGGATATACAGCCGATAGCATTCAGAAAATAGCAAATGCAATGGACTGGGACCTGCTACTGAGTAACGCTGCATCTTTACGCTCATTAAGCATTGAAGAGAAGGAGGAATACAGCAAATACGCAGTGGAACTTCCCTGGGTAAATAATGGTTTTCGGTTGCCAAGTGGTGTGCTTGAATCAGAAGAACTCTGGCTTAGATTGAGCGAATATTTTTTTCCTGTTTACAACATTAAAGACTTTAGCAAATTTCCAAGGCAGTTTAAATGTGTTGCCACTGATGTAGCCAGTGGCGAAGGTGTAGTACTTGATTCTGGTGAAATAGTTTCTGCAGTGCGCTCCAGCATGGCTATTCCGTCTGTGTTTACCGCGGTTGATTATAATGGAAGAAAATTTGTAGACGGCGGCATTGTGCGCAATTTTCCTGTAAGAGACGCAAAAGAAATGGGCGCTGATATTGTTATTGGGAGCAATGTAGCAGGCGGACTGTTGCCAAAAGAAAAGATAACCAATGTTTTCCAGGTATTGCTGCAGGTGGCTTTCTTCAGGGAAGATGAAGATGCGGTAAGGGAAAACAAGCTTTGTGATATTTACATAAAGCACAATCTTGATGATTTTAATATGGGTAGCTTTTCTTCTTCTGATGCTATTATGAAAGAAGGTTTTTCAAAAGGTGATAGTATTTATCCAAAGCTCACAAGGCTGAGAGATTCTTTAGATGCGATATATGGAGCAGAGAAAAATACCACAGTAGTTTTACCACAGGTAGATTCTGTAAAGATCACTGCTTATGAAATAAAGGGCTTACATAATACAACCGAAAGTTTTTTTCTTCATCGTACACAATTTGAAAACAATAAATGGTACACGGCACAGCAACTATCTGCAGGCATCAGGAAAGCATTTGGCACACGCTATTACAATAAAATAATTTATTCTCTGGAACAACAGCCTGATAGCAGTTGTAAGATAATTTTTGATGCAGAAGAAAACCCATTGACGTTTGCAAAGCTTGGTATAAACTATAATAGTTTTACGGGCATAGGTGTTATTGCCAATATTACTACAAGAGATTTTTTTACTTCTTATTCCAGAAGTTATGTATCCGTTAATCTTGGCGAGAACCTGCGCATGAAAGCAGAACACCTGCAGTTCTTTGGTAAGTTTAAATCGCTTTCTGTAAAAGCACAGGTACAGGCAGAAAGACTTGCATTTAACACCTACACTGATTTTGCAAAAGACGGGTTATACAGGCAGGATTATTTTCTTGCCAATGTAAGCAGTTCATGGAATATTGCCAGAAAATATGCAATGGGTATCGGCACACGTTTCGAAGCATTTGGATACAAGCCACAAATAACATCCAAGTTTGAATTTCGTGGAAGAAACAATTTACTGAACTCTTATATAGAACTGCGGTTAAATACGCTTAGCAATGCAGTATATCCCAAACGCGGCTCCAGGATCGATATTGAGGCCGGTTATGTTTATTCTCAAAGACCAGATGTTGAATTCTTTTTACAGGGTAATCCTATTACCAATCTTGATTCACTTGGCTTTAACTTTAATAATTTTATCAGAACGAAATTGTCTTATGAACATTATTATCCAATATCTAAAAAATATACCTTCAGCACGTTAATACAGGCGGGTATTAATTTTAACCAGCAGGAAAGTATCCTCAATAATTATTTTATCGGTGGCCTTACAAACACATTTCGTAACCAAATAACTTTTGCAGGCCTTAATGAAGGCAGCGTAAATTCAAGCAGTGTAGCTGCTTTACAGTTTGGCCTCCGATATCAGATGTATAATAGTTTATTTGTTCTGGCAAAAGCCAATGGCGCTTATTATAATTTTGTTGGCAGCAATAAAAGCTTTAGTAATTCAACTTTACTAACGGGTTACAGTTTATCCCTTGGTTATAATTTTGTTTTGGGGCCTTTGGAAATAAGCGCCATGTATTGCGATCAGTCAAGGAAATTATTGCCTTATATTAATCTTGGTATTCCTTTATAGAGTTTATGTTACAGGCTGTGTTGCTGCTATAATGCCTAAGTTGTGTCACTCCCTTGTACTTTCTGTTCTATATGCAGCAAAATAAAAAAGCTACTTATTTTTAGTTTATACCTCTGCAATACGAAAGGGAAGTATTTCCACATGTTCCCACACTTTTCCTTGTATATAAGGATCTTCATTTATCCAATTTTTTACAGCATCTTCATTTTCTAATTGTACCACCAGCATAGAACCGTGCATATTGCCCTGTTCATTTAGCTTAGCGCCGCCAACAATAAATCTGCCTGCAGCTTTCTCAATGCGCATTCTCATTAAATGATCTTTACGAACAGACATTCTTCTGCTTAGTGCATCCGGGTCTTTGTAATCATCGGCTAAAATAAGAAATTGAGGCATACAATGTTTTTTACAAAGTTATACGCAAAGAAAAATATATGGTTCTTAAATAAAAAAGGCGCATCGTTTGATGCGCCATTTCTGTAAACCCGCTATTTAATTGTAAACAGGTTCTTTTGTATTTTCTTTTTCGATCATTTCCAATATTTCTTCCGGAGTTTCGATTACCCCAAAACGTTCACCGCCAACCATCATGATCATGGTTTGCACAACATCATTATAATTCATGCGCCGGATAGTTGAAATATTGTTTGCATTAACTCTTACAGTTGAATCTTCTGTTTCGTCTAAACAATACAATTTAATAATACATGCTTTCATAACTTAACAACTTTGATTAACTTAGCATAGTTACAAAACCATGCCAGAAATACTGCCCTTGCCATTTTGAGGGCTTTGTTATTTGAACACATATACATTTATACCCACCAGGTGGTATTATTGTCGCCCGAAAAAAATTAGATTGCAGCAGGAATAAAATTATTATTACTATGAAAGTATTGTTAGCTACAATAATATTTTGCTGCTACAGTTGTTTTGTAAATGCACAGTCGCTAAAAAAATATGATATAGGCAATTCCGGATGTAAGGCTTATTTCTTTTGCGATCCCGGTAATGCAGTAAAATCATATTCAGAAGATTCTTCAGCGATATACACTATGGAATGTAATGCAGATAATATCCATTATGGCCTTATCTGCGTACAATACAATGATGCCGTTTTGCCTGTACAAGATCCGGAAGGATTGATGCTGCAATATCTTGACTATCTAAAGCAACAATTTAATATCACTGAATCTGCCGGGTATGGTAAAGGCCATACGATGCGTTCAAATGAGAAAGCAACCGGTGTAATTGATTACTGGAAAGATAAGGATGGTGCAGAGTGGAAAATAAAATCGTGGACAGATGGAAATTTTATTGGTTTTATGTACGTGTATAAAGATGGTGAACTGGGTTCAGATAAAAGCACTAAAATTGATTTATTCCTGGATGGCTTTAGGTTTCCTTAGCTGGTTGCAATTATAATTCTTCTTTCCCATTGCGCTGGTAATCCCAATCATCATAGAAGTATTCATCAAATGAATGTTGAGAAGGTTTGCCATGTTTCATAATATTATAACCCATCCATATTACAAGAAAAGGAGAAAGAAAAAACATGAACCATATTACTGTTTCAGAAATACCTGTAAAAGGAGTAACCTGAAAAAAAATAGCATACAAAGTTACTGTCAGTACTATCCATTGAAAGCGTTTCATAAGTGGTGTTTTATATACTTAAAGTTACGATTGTAAATGCTGAATATAGAAAAGAACGTAGAAGCGTGCGACGCAAGTAAAGTATAATAGAAGTTCAAAAGCCGGGCCTAAAAAAAAATCATAAACCACTTTCTTATTTAAGATTTTCGCCGCCAAAACTCAATGGCAGCAAGGCATTTGCCTGTTCAATAACATACACCTTGCCCTGCATGCCACCAAGTATCAAACGTATTGTATGTTGCTGGCGTGATTCAAATTCAACAAGCGCCTGCCTGCACATACCACAGGGCGCAACAGGTTGGGTACTTTCACCATTACGGTTATCGTAACTGATAGCCATTGTTTCTACAGACACGCCTGGATGTTGCGACGCAACTGCCGAAAGCAATACACGTTCTGCACAAATACCTACGGGATAGCTTGCATTTTCCTGGTTGGTGCCTTTTATAAATGAGCCATTGCTCAGTTGTGCAGCAGCACCCACATGAAAATGAGAATAAGGTGCATACGCATTTGCGGTTGCATCTTTTGCCATCTTAAGTAAGACGGCATCTGCATCCGGTAATGTTTCTGCGGAATCATAAACCTTGTAATAAAAAGAAGATTGTTGCTTTTTCATATTACGCAATTTACAAAGCAAAAAGTCTTCAATGCTTTTGCAATGAAGACTTTTACGGTATAACTGAAATATTATTTTATAGATTTAAAGAACCTGTTCCAGCGCGGCCCGTCATTGTAGCTAAACCATATCAATGAAGCTTTACCTACAATATGTGTTTCCGGAACAAAGCCCCAGAAACGGCTGTCCTGGCTTCGGTGGCGGTTGTCACCCATCATCCAGTAGTAATTTAATTTAAAAGTGTAAGTAGTTGCTTCTTTTCCATTGATGATGAATTTGCCATTTTGATTCTCGAATGTGTTATGCTCATACACAGTTATCAATCTTTGGTACAGGTTTATATTGTTTGCACTAAGCGTAACAGTCTCACCTTTCTTAGGGATATGCAGCGGACCAAACCTATCTACACTCCATGGGAAATTTTTATCAAAAGGAAAAATTTCTGCCGGATTAGGAACTGTATCTAAATACATTTTAACCGATTTAAAATTTGGTTGCTTTTTGACTTTCTCCAGATTATCAGGTGTCATGTTCATTACAGATATAGTTTGGGAAAGTTCTCCATAATCGCCATTTTTCTCATATGTTTTGCCATCTTCTGTTACAAACTGGTAACCGAGGTCGTCTTCTAAAAACTCCTGTGTAAAAGGCGTTCCGCTTGTTTCTACCTGATAGTCAGTTTGAGAGTCAGGCGCCACAAAAGCTTTTTCATTGTTCACATACAACACGCCATTACGCACTTCTATTACATCGCCGGGCACACCCACACAACGTTTAATATAATTATCTGTTTTATCCATTGGATGTACCAATATATGATCGCCAAACTGGGCCATCAGCTGATCGCGATTACCATTAAAATCTTTTCTCAACACATCGTAGTATGGATTTTTTGATCCGTAATTCTCCAGGTTAATGATTGTATCTCCGGCAGGAAAATTAAATACTACAACATCATTGCGCTTTACATCAACAAAGCCCAGTAGTCTTGTATAAGGAACCTGAATCCATTTTAGGTAAGATGGTGTTGTAGGTAATGCTGGTAAAGTATTGTGCACAAAAGGAAAACTTATTGGAGTTTGTGGCAATCTTGGCCCATAGCTCAATTTATTTACAAAAAGGAAATCATTCACCAGCAGAGTGCGTTCCATACTGCCTGTAGGAATGGTGTAGGCTTCAAAAATAAAAGTTCGTATGAGTGTTGCAGCAACTACAGCAAATACAGCGGCATCAACCCATTCACGGGCAGCAGATTTCTTGTACATCTTCATAACCTTTTCACCACCCCAGCGAACATCTTTTGAAAATCCAAGATAAGGCAGGTAAATAAAAGGCAGAAACACAGCGGCTGCATGAGCGCCAACACCAAATTTGCCAAAATGCATGGTGTAAATGATGATGATCCAGATTGTTATGAACTGACCTGCAATAGGAATCAATTGCAACCAGAACCAGGTTTTACTGATACCGCATTTTTCAACGATCAGCCATGTATTGTAAAATGGAATAAAAGCTTTTACCGGATCAATGCCCGATTTCTTAAACATACCATATAGTCCAATATGCCATCCTATCGTACCGAGAATAAAAATGATCCAGCCCATTTAGTTGAGTTTAATGGCAGCAAAAATAACATTCTATTAAAGCTTTCAAAATCATTCTGTCCAAAGTTTTCTTAAATAGAATTACCTGAAATGAAAAACCTGCCTATTTATATTAATTTTTTCTTTTTTGAACCTGGCAATATATCCCTGCTTGAACTTTTGTTGCGTCGCACTCTTCAGGTTTCTTTCCATTTGTCGTCAATGTGCCTCAAATGTTACAAATAATGACAATGCAAATACCTTAACTTCTCAATTCATCGGCTATTCACTTATTTAACTTCTCAACTATTGCCTACTTTTGCGCTTCAATTTTTTAAAGCTATGCTCATCGGGTTGAATAATGTTACGTTTGAATTTGGTGCAAGAGTTATTATAGAAAATGCTACCTGGCATATTCTACCAGGAGATCGTGTGGGATTGATTGGCTATAATGGTACGGGTAAATCCACTATACTCAAACTATTGGTTGGTGAATACCTACCCAGTGGCGGCAGCGTAGAAAAAAGCCGGGATACAACCATTGGTTATTTGCATCAGGATTTGCTGAGTTTTGATACCAACGATTCTATTCTTGAAGTGGCTATGGGTGCATTTGAAAGAGTAAAACAGTTAGAGAAAGAGATAGAATTACTCGGCAAAAAAATGGAACTTCCTTCTTTTACCGGTGATGGCCCGGAAGATGAAGCATTATTGCACGAATATTCTGATAAGCTGCATGAAATGGACGTATTGGGCGGGTACAAAATTCATCATAAAACGGAAGAAGTATTACAGGGTCTTGGTTTTGAGAATAATTCATTATTAAGACCATATAAAGAATTCAGCGGTGGATGGCGCATGCGTGTTTTACTTGCAAAAATGATTCTACAACAACCAGATGTCTTGTTGCTCGATGAACCTACCAATCACCTTGACCTTCCTTCTATCGAATGGCTCGAAAAATATTTACAGCATTATAAAGGCAGTGTAGTTATTGTAAGCCATGATAAATTTTTCCTTAACCGCATGGTAAATAAGATTGCTGAAGTTTACCAGCAGGAACTGCATTTATATACCGGCAATTATGATTACTACGAAACAGAAAAAGCAACGCGTATAGAAATGCAGCAACGTGCTTATGAAAACCAACAGGATTATATAAGACAAAATGAGCGATTGGTTGAACGTTTTAGAGCTAAAGCCAGTAAAGCAGCAATGGCACAGAGTATAATGAAGAAACTTGACAAACTGGAAAGAGTTGAACAGGTAGAATTGGAAAGACCAAATTTGCGTATCAATTTTAAAGTAGATAAACAACCAGGTAAAATAATTGCAACGATAAAAGATGCTACCAAAAAATTCGGCGATCTTACTATTGTTGAAAATGCAGAAGCAGAAATAAACCGTGGTGATAAAATTGCATTGATCGGCGCAAATGGCAAAGGGAAATCTACCTTACTTAGAATGATTGCAGGAACGGAAACATTTGATGGCGAAAGGATTTGGGGGCACAATGTTGATGAAAGCTTTTATGCACAACACCAGTTAGAAGCATTAAATATCAACAACACTATTCTTGATGAAATGAAAGAATGCGGCAGTGGAAAAACAGAAATGGAATTGCGTGCTTTAATGGGCTGTTTTCTTTTCAGCGGGGATGATGTTGATAAGAAAATAAAAATATTAAGCGGTGGCGAAAAAGCTAGAGTTGCACTGGCTAAAGTAATAACAGGTAAGGGGAATTTTTTAATGCTTGACGAGCCTACGAACCACCTTGATATGCATAGCGTCGAGTTATTAGCAGAAGCTTTGAATAAGTATGAAGGCACTTCTATATTGGTCAGTCACGATAGATTTTTTATATCCAAAACGGCTAATACAATCTGGGAAATAGTTGATCATGAAATAAAAGTTTTCAATGGTCCGTATAATGAATATGTAGATTGGAAAGAGCGCCTAGCCAAACAAAAAGCCGAAAGCGAAAAACAAAAAGAAGAGATAAAAGAAACACCTGTTTTAAAAATTCAGTCACAACCTGTGCATAATAAACAGGCAATTAGTAGTAATAATACTGACCGTGATCAAAAGAAAGAGTTACAGAAGTTGCAAAAACAATTTAGTAAACTGGAAGAAGATATTAATAAGCTAAATACAACCAAAGCTAATATTGAATCTGATCTTGGGAAGCCCGATATATATGCCGATGTAAAAAGATTTCACCAGTTGGAAACTGATCATAAAAATGTTATGCAAAAAATACAAACAGCTGAAAAGGAATATGAGCAATTGTTTGAAAAGATAATGGCATTAGAAGAATAAAATTTCATTCATAAAAAATAAAAAGCCTGTTCAAAAAAATTGAACAGGTTTTTTTGTTGAATTATTTGCTGTTGTACAAGTGTGCGACGCAATGAACGATGAGGAATGTTGCTAATGCTGGGCTCATAAATAAAAAGACCACCATAGAAGGCGGTCTAAATAATATAATTATGTTCAAACTATGCGGCTGTTTCTTTTATACCTTCTGTTATATTGTATTTCTGCATTATTTCTGTTGCAAAATTCATAGCTCTTCCAATAGCCTGATCCATATCATAATACCTGTATTCACCCAAACGACCACAAATCAACACATCTTTAAGTTCTTCTGCTGCCTGCCTGTATTTTTCATATAAAGCTTTATTGATCTTATCAGGGAATGGATATTCATATTGATGAGGGCTATCCGGCGTAAAAGGTGTTTCATGTGTGAGTAAAGTGCCTTTTACTTTTTTCTTATCATCTTCATGCATGAGATGCTTCCATTCTATAGTGCGAATCCTTGGTTCATCAGCATTTGGATAATTTACCTGTATATAAGGCTGATGTTGCTCTAAATCAGGTAAGTGCTCTACTTTCCTGTTTTGACCCCTGTATTTTAATTTACCATAACTATAACCAAAGAACTCATCCACAGGTCCTGTAAAAATTAAAAGTTTGTTAGCTACAATTTTGTCTCTGTTATGCAGATAATCAAAATTTAGCTCAACAGGGATTTCTCCAATCATATTACGCACCATTTCAGTGTAGCCATTTCTTGGTAATGCATTCCATTTATGATTAGGTGTAAGTGTGGTAACATTTGATTTATTGATTGTTATTCGTGTTGCCAATTCCTTATCCAGATCAACACATTTAACGCCCCATTGCTTCTCAGTATAACCTTTGATAAACAGTTCATACAATTCTCTTGGCATTTTAGCAAGACATGCTTCTTCAAAATTTTTAGGTTCTCCAGTAAACAGATTCCATTCTTTACCAGCAATTTTTTCAATATAAGATTGCTGAACTGGCCAATTGAGATATTCGCCATTTACCCTTGACATTAACACAGAGCTCCAATTGTAGAAATCCGAAAAACGATTTACAAAATTCCATATTTTATCGGAGCCGCAACGAAAATAATGCGGGCCATACTTATGTATCATTGCACCGCTTTCATGCTTATAGTCGTAAACATTTCCTGCTATGTGCTCTTTGCGATCAAGAATAATAACATCTTGGTTATTATCTGCAAGGATTCTTCCAATAGTGCTTCCTGTAAGACCGGAACCAACAATTACAAAGTCAGCTTTAATCATAAGTGGTTAGTTAGATAAGATATGAATGTAAAAATAAACACGCTTGTCCGAATGGGCAAGCGTGTAATTATAAACGTTTTTTTAATATAAAAATTTTATACCGGCATAATTTAATACGCCCCTTCGCCGGTAATTACAACTATTGGTGTTTTGAGCAATATTTTAGCGTCCATTATAAGGCTATAATTTTCGATATACTCAGTATCATGTTCAATCATGAATTCGGCACTTGTGTTATTTATTCTATCGCGAATTTGCCAAAGGCCTGTTATACCCGGACGAACCAGGCAACGTACTTCTTTAAATTCCGGTAAATGCTTAAGCATAAAGGGAACAAGTGGCCTTGGACCAATAATACTCATATCCCCGATAAGTACATTAAATAACTGCGGAAGCTCATCAATGCTGGTTTTACGAATAATCTTCCCGATCCAGGTAATACGTGTATCATTTTTTACTTTGTGAAGAATGCCCTTCTCTTGTCCTGCCAATGCTATTTCATAATCAGATTTTCGGGTACTTTGATCTGATACCATAGACCGAAATTTGAAGCATCTGAAATTAATACCTCTATAGCCAACACGTTCATTAGAATAAAGAACAGGTCCCTTGGAGGTTAATTTGATGATTAAAGCTACAGTAATGAGGATTGGAGAAAAGAAGAGAATGAGTAATGATGAAGCAACTATGTCAAAAATTCGCTTCAACATAACTTGCAATTTTTTTTGTTGAAGTGATTCTTCAATTGATCGCTTTCGCTCAGGATAGGATGTCTCTAAATGAATATGCAGAAGAGATTCATGCACCCCATTTTGTTTTTGTAAAAGGTTTACTTCCATAGATTTGAGTTTTTATTATGGTTTTTACGGGATACGAATTTCAAAGATATGTGATTTGCATATCTTATATTGTAATTTTAAAGATTACTCCCAAGCGAGAAAAATCCTTTTCTCATTTTCCTAATTAGTTTAGAACATTAAAAAATTCATAGGTGCCAAATTAGGAAAATGATAGCATTGGAATTTGTTTTAAAATTCAAATAACTAAATAAATTATTCATGTGTTACGCGAAAACATACAAGCGAAGCAAAAAGAATAATTTTCAGTAGAGTACTGGGAATTACGGATTATTAACCTGAAACCAGAATCAAACTTATTAGCCCATTACTCTGTTCTCATGAACGCAAACATAAGTTATTTATTTTGAAAAAACACAGCCATTATAAAAAACTTTTAGAAATATTTATCACTCTATTTTTTTCTTATGTTCTCAGAAACAATTACATAACTTCTATTTAAGACACAAGTGCTATTTGCCTTAAATTTTACTTATTACTGAAAAAGAATTATAAATAATTGTTGAAAATTAAATTCACTATTATTACTTATTATTTTTTTATACTGTAATTTTATGAGAAGGTATTTGCTTATAAAATATGTGTTAACTGATTTTTATTGGTTAAAAATCAGTTTATTAATACATGCGTTTGTTTTATTATACCCATTACAAACACACTTTGAACATGGCCTATATTCTCACTTTGGCTTAGTTTATTTACATGAAAATCATAATATGCATCCATGTTTTCTATTACGACTTTCAGCATAAAATCAAACTCTCCGGAAATGTTATAACATTCAATTATTTCATTCATTTCTTGTACTGATTTTATAAACTTTGCACCAGCATTCTTGTTGTGTTGCTTTAGGGATACGTAACAGATAACCATCAAGCCCTTTTTTATTTTGGCATAATCTACTAATGTGGCATACTGCTTAATAACTCCATGCTCCTCCATACGTTTAATACGTTCATGAACAGGCGTGGTGCTTAAATGAATTTTTTGTGATATTTCTTTTACAGTAGCCTTTGCATTCTGTTGTAGAATGCGGAGTATAGAAATATCTTTTGAATCCAATATTAAAGAAGTAGTGGGTAATTGTTCTTTTTTCATATTTTTTTCTAACATAAACAGGTATTTTATTCTTTGAAATAAAATTAATATGGAGATTTATTCCAAACTTAATTAAATATCTATTATTTTATCCTGCAACTTTATCTTTGCCATTCAAATTAATTATCATGTCAACTGTAGCAGAAAAAATCGATCTGAGCCTTCCTTACAAAGTGAAGGACCTAAGCCTTGCCGATTGGGGCCGTAAAGAAATTCGTTTAGCAGAAGCAGAAATGCCAGGTCTTATGGCGCTACGCGCCGAATACGGTGCATTGCAACCGTTGAAAGGTGCACGCATTGCAGGTTGCCTACATATGACTATTCAAACTGCCGTTTTAATTGAAACTTTGGTTGCGCTTGGTGCAGAAGTACGTTGGAGTTCCTGCAATATATTTTCTACACAAGATCATGCTGCTGCTGCCATTGCCGCCGCAGGGATCGGCGTGTTTGCATGGAAAGGGCAGTCACTGGAAGAAGCAGACTGGTGCATAGAACAGACTTTGTTTTTTGGTAATACAGGCCATCCTTTAAATATGATACTTGATGATGGGGGTGATCTAACCAACATAGTTTTTGATAAATATCCAGAGCTGATCCAGCACATTAAGGGCTTGAGTGAAGAAACAACAACAGGTGTACATAGATTATACGAGCGCATGGAAAAGGGTACTTTACCCATCCCGGCAATTAATGTTAATGATTCTGTTACGAAATCCAAGTTTGATAATAAATATGGTTGTAAAGAATCACTAGTTGATGCTATTCGACGCGCAACAGATGTAATGCTTGCCGGTAAAGTTGCGGTTGTAGGTGGTTATGGTGATGTAGGCAAAGGTTCCGCAGCCTCATTAGCTGGTGCGGGCTGTCGTGTTATTGTTACGGAAATTGATCCAATTTGCGCTTTACAGGCAGCAATGGATGGTTTTGAAGTAAAGAAAATGATAGACGCAGTAAAAGAAGCAGACATAATTGTTACAGCCTCTGGATGTCGTGATCTGATCACTGAAAAACACTTTCGCGCTATGAAAGACAAAGCAATTGTTTGCAATATTGGCCATTTTGATATTGAAATCGATATCGCATGGTTAAATAACAACTACGGCCAGACAAAAGATACTATCAAGCCACAGGTTGATATTTATAATGTTGATGGAAAAGATATAATCATTCTTGCAGAGGGCCGATTGGTTAATCTTGGTTGCGCAACAGGTCACCCTTCATTTGTTATGAGCAATTCATTTACCAATCAAACTCTTGCCCAGATAGAGTTGTGGACTAATCACGGCAGTTATGAAAACAAAGTGTATGTATTACCCAAGCATCTTGATGAGAAAGTAGCACGTTTGCATCTTTCCAAAATTGGTGTGCAATTAGATGAATTAACTGATGAACAGTCAGCATATTTGGGTATAACAAAAGAAGGTCCTTTTAAACCTGAGCATTACAGATATTAATAAAATTTTTTATCTTAAAATACAACCCATTGCAACGCGCAGTGGGTTTTTTTTATTATTATTCGCTGCTTCTAAAAGTATTTATCAATCAAAATACCTGAATTTAGTAGTTTTACGTTAATGTAAAAGATTTAAGTAAAAAGATAATCCATGAAAAAAAATTCTTTGACGCGTTTTATTTTAGCAGGCTTTCTTATTTCTGTTTTTTCAAATACTGCAGTAGTATCTCCTCATATATTAACGGCAGTTGAGCCACATTTGCTGGTACCAAATGGGTTTTCATTTATCGACTCTTTATATATAATTCTGTTAAGTGCCGGCCTTAGCATTTTGATTTTCGCAATCACATTTAGCATTATTTACATAGTGGCAAAAATCTTTGCAGGTATGCAAAAAAACAAATCATTTTGGTTGCTTATGATTATTGGGATTATTGTGGCTGTTATTGCTGATAAATTTATAAATACCCCACTTGCAAAATATAATGATCAAACTGACTGGATATCTATGATTGCCGCATTTTCGGTCTTAATTAGCATGTCCTCTCAATACCTCTTTTTTATTAATGACGGCACAGAAAATAATATAATTGATTCCGTTAACAATCCGCACTCACAGGCTGCTTTATAATTATACCTTTTTGCTTGTTACAGTAATTCTTACAAAAAGATATTAATAAACCCAGCTTCACTAATAATGTGAAGCTTTCCGTTGCGTCGCACTCTTGTGCTGTTTGCTGTATTTGCAACAAGCTTAAACTTAACCTGCTAAATTATATTACAAAGTACAAGAGTGCGACGCAAGAAAAGATGCCACATTGAACTAATGCCGGAAACATACAAACAAACATTTAATTATTTATTTAATAATAAAATAATCCATGTTATTTTTTTTCAAAATGATCTTTACCTTCATTTAATGGAAAGGTTTACTATTAATGACATTGAGAACTTAACAGGTATAAAAGCACATACACTGCGGATTTGGGAGAAACGATATAATTTTTATAACCCTAAAAGAAAGGAAAGCAATCATCGCTATTATGATAATAATGATTTGAAATATATTTTGAAAGTTGCATATCTCTACCACATTGGTTATAAAATATCAAAGATTACAAAACTGAATAATGAAGAAATAAATAAACTCACATCTTACAAAGAAGCAAATGGCCACGTGGAACAGTTATTTATAAATCGCTTACTGCAACATGCGTTTGAATTTAACAATATTGAGTTTGAGAACACCCTTAACGAAGCAATAGAAATGCTGGGTTTCGAAAAATGTATACTAAAAGTGGTATATTCTTATTTTGAAAAAGTAGGCATGCTTTGGATGAATGACATTGCTGTTCCTGCACAGGAACATTTTTCAAGCAATATTATACGTAACAAAATAATACTGGCAATTGACAAACTTAGATCTTCGCATACAACTGCAGCACCCATTTTGCTGTTTACACCAGAGGGTGAATACCATGAGATACCTCTTTTATTTACCAGCTATTTATTAAAAAAATATAGCAAGCCGTTTATTTATTATGGCATTAACGCGTCGATAAAGGAACTTGAATTATTTGTAATCCAAAAGAAAGCTGATATACTTTTTTTTCATCTTATTACAAATTTTACAAAACAACCAGTCAGTGATTATCTTTTATTACTAAGCGACAGGTTCCCAGGAAAAAAAATAATAATGAGTGGGCCACTTGCCTGCAAAATTGAAGAAACCCCCGATAACAGCCATTTGTTAACTTCCATGGCACATTTATTAAATTTTGCAAAACATGGCCTACCTAACTAATACTTAAAGAATATTTTAATGAACCAAAGCCTGCTGAAATCTTAAATTTGTTCAAAGAATACCCATGAAATCCGTTACCCTCAAAAAGAGCTTACGTATTTTACTTTGGTCATGCATCATCTTCTTTAGCGGTTATTACATTTATGAGAACTGTCTCAGGTATTTCGTGTTTACTCCAAAAAATTATCATTTCGATTTTTTTTGGACACGTAAATATTGGGTTTTTATTCATATAATATTTGGTATGCTTGCTACAATTGTTTCGCCTTTTCAATTTATAACTTTTATAAGAAAGCGTCACTTACGGTTACACAAACTGCTGGGTAGAATATATGTATTTAGTATCTGTATTTCTTCTATTACCTCATTTTATTTGTGTGCCACTACTCCTGAAAATATTTGGTATGCGCTTGGTCTTGGCGGGTTTACAGCTGCATGGTTATTTACCGCAATTATGGGTATGGTATCTGCTTTAAAAGGAAGATTAATACAGCACAAGGCATGGGTAATAAGAAGCTTTGTAGTTACGATAGGTTTCTCCATCTCACGCCTGCTGGAAGATATGATAGTACATGCACATGCAGAAGTGGATAGGGTTGAACGCCTTACAGCATTAAGCTGGATATCATGGATAGTTCCTTTATTGATAACAGAATGGATGCTTATCAGAAACAAAAAAATAAACAACAGTTATAATAATGTTTCTTTTGCAATCAATACAGCCAAAGACGAGCTGCAAACAATAAATCTGTAATTGGGTTGGGGTTGATGTTAATTATCCTTGTATGAGTTGCTTAGAAAGCATTTCTTCTACATTTCTTTCACGGTATTTATGAGAAGAGGTTAGTTTTTCCCACGCCAGATTAAAGTCTATCTGTACATCCATTTCCTGTGAAAGATATACCTGCTTTTGAGAGAAATTATCTTTTATTATTTCAAGATCGTGCCAGAGACCTATATTCTCCTGTAATTTATTATAATAAGCAAAATGCGAATCCTCACTTTCATGTTCATGACGAACCCAGTTATATGCATAGATACGTTGTTTGATAAGTTTTCGTAATTCGTGCCATTCAGTATCGGGTAAATTTCGACGACATAATTTTTCTACCTGTGCGTTAATGTCTGTAAAATATTGTTCGGCTAGAATTTCATTGGTACCATGTACAAATTTTGAAACGACTTCAATGATCTCTTTAAAATCTTCTTTGTATTGTGGAGCATATTTGCGAAAATCTGCAATTAAAAAATCTAGTCTTTCCTTTGGAAAATAAGTGTTTTCGATCACAATGAATTGATGCTTATGCAGCCATTGCTGCAATAACTGACTTTCTCTTATTTCTCCGGCTTTCTGAAAAATGGATCGTAATAAATGAGAGGTTTTTTTTAATTGTTGCTTTGGATATATCGTACCTAAAAATTTAATAATAGCGCGTAATTTCTTTATTTCTACACGCAGGTCATGCATGGATACTTCATCACCATTAAGCTCAAAATCATGAAGGTTATTAAAGAGATTTTTTACCCGTTGAGCAAAATATTTCTCGAGTGGTGTATCCATATCATTGGTTGTTAAAAGTTAGTTCTACGCCTTTTGCAAAATCTACCGGATCATATTGCAACAATTGTTTTGCTTTATCGATCCTTAAACCAGAACGTTTTGCTCTTTGCACAGGTTCTTTAAAAGATTCAGACGTTACATTCTCTATTAATGCTGCATTAAGATTTAAAAATGAAGCAACTGCTATAGCCATATCATACGGCGAAAGCAAATCTTTCCCGGCAAGATGAAAATCTCCGGTTTGTTCTGAATCAATGATAGCTTTTATGCCCTTACAAATATCTTTAACAAATGTTGGTGTTCGCGTTTGGTCACTGACTACCTTAATTGCTTTTCCATGCTCAAGACTGTTTTTAACCCATTGCAGGAAGGTATGTCTTACCCCATCCCAAACAGGACCATAAATAAAAACGGGTCTTACTATAGCATATGACAATCCGCTTTCTTTTACACATTGCTCTGCCATTAGTTTACTTTCTCCATAAAAGTTCAGCGGATCTGTTGTGGCGTCCTCACTATGTGGGCCGTTTTCACCAAAAATAAAATCGGTGGATATATAAATAAATTTTGCCTTTGTGGATACAGCTTTCAATGATTGTAAAAGATTCTTTGTTGCTTCTACATTTTGCTGCAAACAGGCTTCGCGGTTAATGTGGCAATCATCAGGTTTACTGTTTGCCGCAGTATGGATAATAATACCAGGAGAAATATTTCTTACTAATGCATTAACCGCAATCTTATCTGTTAGTTCTACGGGAAAATATTCGAAATGAAATCTTTCCGGAATACGGCAGGCGCCACGACTGCAGGCTATTATGTTATAACCTTTTTCAGCCAGAAAGAGGGTAAGATGTTGCCCCAGAAAGCCATTGGCACCAGTAATAAGTATTTTCATACTGCCAATTTAATAACCTATTGGCAATTAGAAATAATTAATAGAAAGTTTACATTTTATTAATATTCATCAGCACCATCTCCAACGCTAGTATCTTCTGCCCCATCACTAAATTCATCCTCATCTGTTGTTGCAGCTTCTCCTTCCACACCAAAGCCTTCCACACCTTTGGTTAGATCGTATTTTTCTTCAATGTCAGCAAATTTATCACCCAGCAAACTGCGTGTGCCATATTGCTGGGGCCCAATACCTTCTACCCTGCTTACTGATGGATAAGTTAGTCGTGGGTTTTCTTCCTTACTTACATTAATAAGTTCCAGCATGAATGTCCAGTTCTTTACAAAATCATACTGGTAAATAAATTTCTGGTTGGTGTCGCGTATTTCACTGCCAATAGTTGTTTCAGTCATCAGTAATGGCGCAACTTTATATTCTTTATCATACCTGGCAAAAGATATTTCACGTCCACGTAGCCAGTTATCGTTGCTGCGATAAAAAGTAGCCTGGTGTTTACTGTCAAATTCATAGGCCTTCAATATTATGTAATGAAGGTCTTCAAATGTCTGAGTGTGTTTTAACAACACATCTCTGTAAACTGCTTCGTCTTCTTCGAAATAAACCCTGAATTTTAAAATAGCCATTCGATTGTAGGTTTCAGATTTTTGATTCCAGATTTTTGATACTGCTCTCTAACCTGTCTTTTGATAAAAAATAAATGTAAGATTTTTTTTGTTCCTGCTTTCTATTCGCTGGTCATCGCCTGTTGTGTCACTCACTTGTACGTTCGGAGCTTTTATGAGCTGAACGCTTTTAGCACAATGCAAAACATCGCTGACCATTTAGCTTGCTGCGTTAAACTCTATAGTACAAGAGTGCGACGCAACGAGAGCATAATGTTTATTTATAGTCCGGCTCAAAAATATATTTACAAGTCAACGAAAATACAATTTATTCAATGGGTTGCAAATCCAGTTCACCGGCTTTTTGCAACATAAAGCTATAAGCAGCATCAAAATCATTTGCAATAATACCATCAAGAATAGCTTCGCGAATGGCATCTTTTATAAGACCAACATTGCGACCAGGCGGAATACCAAACTTCTGCATGATCAATTCGCCTGTAATGGGCGGCTGCCAGTTGCGCAAATGATCTTTCTCCTCCACTTCTTTTATACGTTGGCGCACTATTTCAAAATTCTGCATGTAACGCTTTACCTTGAATTTGTTTTTGCTGGTTATATCAGCTTCGCATAACATCATCAATGCATCTATATCCTCTCCTGCTTCAAACAACAAACGGCGTACCGCACTGTCTGTGATATTTTCTTTAGTAAGGCTTATCGGCCGCAGGTGAAGCCCCACAAGCTTTTGCACGAAACGCATTTTCTCATTCAGCGGCAGTTTTAATTTTGTAAAAATTTTGGGTACCATTCGTGCGCCAACCACTTCATGTCCATGAAAGGTCCACCCATGACCTTCTTCAAATTTTTTGGTAGCAGGTTTTGCAATGTCGTGCAATAACGCAGACCATCGCAACCACAGGTCGTTTGTTTTTTCGGCAATATTATCAAGCACCTGGAGCGTATGATAAAAATTATCTTTATGTCCTTTCCCATCTACATACTCCGCACCATGCAACAACATCATCTGCGGAAAAATAAGTTGTAACAATCCACTTTTACCCAGCAGATCAAAACCTATAGAAGGTTTTTTGCAAAGCATTATTTTGTTTAATTCATCTGTAACACGCTCTTGAGATACGATTGATATACGCTCTGCATTTTGTTGTATGGCAATAAATGTATTTGTTTCGATGGTAAATTCAAGTTGAGCCGCAAAACGTATAGCACGCATCATCCGCAAAGGATCATCACTAAAAGTTTCTGCGGGCTGCAATGGCGTTTGAATAATGCCGTGCTCAATATCTTTAAGACCATTAAAAGGATCAATAAGTTTTCCAAAGTTTTCTTTGTTCAAACTAATAGCCAGCGCGTTAATGGTAAAATCTCTCCTGTTCTGATCATCTTCAAGTGTGCCTGGCTCAACTATTGGTTTGCGGCTGTTGCGGTTATAGCTTTCTTTGCGGGCACCTACAAATTCAATTTCAAAAGCAAGTTCATCTGTTTCTATATCTATCAGTACAGGCTCTTCTTCATGATCATGAAACAAAGGAACCTCCATAATATTACTAAAGAATCCCGGGATCTTTATTTGAGCTGTGCCAAAATTTTTAAAGAAAGCTACATGTGGTTTTGGCTTAAACCGTTCTGCCACTTTATGAGCTAATGCAATACCATCTCCGAGACAAACAATATCTGCATCTTTTGTGGGACGGTCAATGATCTTATCGCGAACAAAGCCGCCGATAAGGTAACATTCCACATTTAATTCCTGTGCTGCTTTAGCTATCTTTTTAAGTATAAACAATTCCTTATTGTTGCACTGAATATCCATTGCAGCAAAGATAAGAGATGGATTGAAGTGAAGCTTGCTGGTATTAACTAACAAAAAGAGCGCTTGTAGCGCTCTTTAATTTTTCGTGTGATCCATCGGTTGCTCTAAGTGGTGTTCTTCTTTGTTAGCTTATATACCAATATAAACTTTGTCATTTTCGTTACCATTTACTACCATACCATTCTGCATCTGCAACTCGCTGCCTTTTGAATTGTAGGTAAGTGTGTAAGAAACTTCAAGGTGTTCTTTTGAATCAAACACATCGGGAACTTTTACGGTTTGGGCCATTGCTTCCTGCAGTGATGGGTACTGTTTCAGCATTTGTGCATCAAATGTTTTTTCCCAAACTGTCTTGCGGTTTTTCCCATTTACTTTTTCAATAGTAATATGCACCGAAGCCGAAGTACTGTTGTATGCATCTGATGCATAGTTGCCCTCTTTATACAAGGCAAACGAAACACTTTTTTCAACAGGTTTTGCCGGTGTAATTACATCTTTCACCTGTTTGCTCATAGCGGCAATTGCTACCACCACTACAACCGATAACCATAACAAGTGCTTTTTCATGATAAATCATTTTGATAATACAAATGCAAAGTGCGTGACAAAAGAGGTTAATAAATGTTAACCCGGTAATGAATGGATGAAATAGCGTTATGAACGGTAAAATAATAGTGATGAACAACCAAACTCTTTACCAGTTTGACTTACAGGAGAAGTAAATTGTTCGATTTTGATACAAAATTGTAACGAAATGATACATGTTCAGCGTCTTAATTGCAGGGTAAAGAGAAAAATGTATAAGAGTGCGACGCAACAGGAGCTTAATAGCGTCTATATAGTTTGGTGCAAAAGATTATTCTTTTTCGAGATAAATTTTCAATGTTTGTAATACCTGCGGCCAGGTATCTTTTACAGCATTGTAATACCAATCCCATGCCGGCCCTTCTTTATAACCATCCTGTGTAAGATAAAGCGAAACAGCATTTTCAAGTTGTTCTGTATGTATGCTAAGGGCCATAGGGCCAAGTATCGGTAGTTCAGGATTTAAGTATACAAGTTTTTCTATGACGAGCATGTGACCCGGCTGATAGACAGTTATAATACCAGATGATATATAACCGAAGCCATTGCTGTTTATATTCCATGCTAATGTATATAAGCCGCCACTCTGCGGTTGAATAAGGCAGCGCTCCACGTTCCACCATTCTTTTAACATGTGCGGTTGCAGAAATGCATCAATTATTTTTGAGGATGAACTATTGATAGCTATAGATGCTGTTACTTTTTTCATGGGGCAACTCTTACTAAATTTAACGATGGTTAACGGATACCAATTCGAAGCTACGTAAATAATGAGCTTTATAAATTTGGGTTTTATTAACCAAAGAGAAATACTTTTATTTCATCTACATTCGTTGCAGCAGTTGGTTTCATCAAAACATTCATACAGTTAAAGGCAGGCACAATTATTGTCATTGAAGCGTACACTATGAAGAAAATCATTTTATTTTCATTTACCTTATTAGCTGTCTATACTTTACAGGCGCAACGTTTGCATGTAAATTTATTTGGCGGTGTATCAAATTATGGCGGCGATCTTCAGGCGAAAGGTTTTACTTTCAAACAATCCAGGCCAGTTGTTGCGCTAGGACTCAGCTATGAAATTTCAGAGAAATTTTTTATAAGAGGTGAATACTCTTTTACGAATCTTGGTGCAGACGATGCACTTTCCAATAATTATTTTCAAGTAAGACGTAATCTTAACTTTAAAACCGTTTTACAGGAGTTAAACCTTATTGCAGAATACGACATACTCAATAATTATGATCATCAACTGGTGCCTTATGTATTTGCAGGGTTAGGCGTTTTTCAGTTCAGTCCTTACACGTACGATAGTCTTGGAAGAAAACGGTTTTTGCGTGGTCTGCATACGGAAGGCCAAGGCTTAACGAGTTATCCTGACAGGCTTCCCTACAAGAACGTGCAGGTAAATATTCCTTTTGGTGCAGGCGTAAAATTTGCGTTAAGCGATAACATAAGAGTAGGTGCAGAGTTTGGCTTTCGTAAACTGTTTACCGATTATCTTGACGATGTAAGTACTGATTATCCTGATCTTGCATTGTTGGCTCCCAGAAGTGCAGCATTATCTTATCGGGGAGATGAATTAAAGCCACCCATTGCATTCCCCGGCGCCGGTGCACAACGCGGCAATCCTAAAGCAAAAGATAATTATTATTTTCTAATGTTCCGATTGTCTTACAGATTACCTTTTGGCAATATCAAAACAGATGAACACAGCGGCAGTAATCACAGAGGTTGTCCGCCGGTTAGATTATAATTTTTGTGAGCCTGCAGCGGTATATATTGGCATCTCCTGTTGCGTCGCACACTTGTACAGGAGATCATTTTTCATCGATCAATATCTTTGTTATCTCATTTAATTGCTGCACTTTATTCGTAAAATCACCTTTCAGTTTATTTCTTATTTGCTGAAGATTTTCCAGTACTTCTTCCAGTTCACCTGGCAATAATTCATTGAATACTTCTTTCAATCTTTTTGCAACAGTAGGTGATTTTCCGTTTGTTGATATCGCCAGTTTTAAATTTCCTTTTGTAACAATAGAGCCCAGGTAAAAATCGCAGAGTTCAGGTTTGTCTGCAACGTTTATTAGTTTGCCTTTTGCCTTCGCATCTTTCCTAATAATTTCACTTGCAGGAATATCATTAACAGCAGCAATTACCAGATCACAATCATCCAGATAATGTGGTGCGTACTCGCCAACAATTATGCTAATCGTTTCATGCTTTGTTGCTTCTTCTTTGAATGAATCAAAAACTTCTCTTGCAACAACAGTAACTTTTGTTTTTGGTGCGTTGTTTACAATAGCTTGCAGTTTTTCTAATGCAACATTGCCACCACCAATCAACAATACACGCAGTTGTTCGAGTTTAAAAAATACGGGGAAAAGTTTATTAATATTTTCTTCTGCAGCCATAATTGCGGCAAGTTAAAATATTTATTGCTGAATAATGAATAAAGCGTACAAGAGTGCGACGCAACGAAGTTTAAGAAAAATAATACAGTTTGGTACATAAAATAAAATGCATAATTACCGCACCTTGCTCCCTCCCAGGATTGAGAGGGATGCGGGGATTGGTTTATAGTCAACACATGAGAGACGAAATGAAAATTGTTCTCTCGAACAATTAATAAATCTCATTTACACTATCCCTTCACGCATTATGAAATCGCCGAAACTTTCTTTCTCTTCACGCTTCGCTTTAAAGCTTCCCAACAACACATCCAGTTCTTTCAATATGGCAGCCTCATCGAGATTTTCCTTGTAAATTTTATTCAACCTGTAACCATTGGCGTCTGCACCGAGATACATATTATAATGACCTAATGCAGTACCAATAAATCCAATTTCTGAAATATAAGGTCTTGCACAACCGTTAGGGCAACCAGTCATACGAATAGTAATGCCTTCCTCCTGCAAACTATGTTTATTCATCAGCACATCTATCTTATCGATAAGTGATGGTAAATAACGTTGCGCTTCTGCAAGTGCCAGCGGGCAAGTATTTAACGCCACACAAGCCAATGCGTTTTTTCTTAAAGGCGATGCTTTTTCTGTTGTAGCAATAACACCATACCTCGTTAATATCTCATCAACAAAAGCCTTGTCTTCTTCTTTTATGTCGCCGACAATAAGATTCTGATTGGCGGTAAATCTGAACTGTGCTTTACCACTTTCTGCAATATCCAAGCATGCTTTTTTGAATTGCACTTTTTCATCGTCAAGCAATCTTCCATTTTCAACAAACATCGTATAATACCAAAGTCCTTCATGATTTTGTTGCCAACCATACCAATCATCTCTTGTGGTAAACACTGCTTTCTTTGCAGGCTTAAATGTAACACCACTGCGCTTTTCAACTTCTGCTTTAAAAGCATCCACACCCATTCTATCCATTGTGTATTTTAAACGGGATGTTTTTCTATCTGTTCTGTTTCCAAAATCTCTTTGCGTTGTTGCTATATCGTAAACAACTTTTTCAAGATCATCCTTTTCAACATAACCTAACACAGTTCCAAGTCTTGGATAAGTGTCAGGATTACCGTGTGTAGTGCCCATGCCACCACCTGCTGAAATATTAAAACCAATAAGTTTATTGTTTTCTATAATAGCAATTATGCCAACATCATTTGTAAAAATATCTACATCGTTGTATGGCGGAATTGCAATTGCTATTTTGAATTTTCTTGGTAAATAACGATCCTGGTAAAGTTTATCTTCTTCATTTACTTCAAGCAACTTTTCTTCATCAAGCCAAACTTCATAGTATGCTCTTGTTTTCGGAAGCAACAAATAACTTATCTTATCTGCGTACTGAAAAACTTCTTCATGTATCTCAGAAAATTTTGGATGCGCACTCGCAATTACGTTCCTGTTCACATCTCCACATGCTGCAATAGAATCAAGCTTCATTTTATCAAATGCAGCAATGGTGGGCTTTATGTGCGATTTTAAAATTCCATGCAACTGCACTGTTTGCCTTGTTGTAATTTTTATTACACCTGTTGAATGTTCGCCCGCAATATGATGCAACGCAATCCATTCTTCCGGTGTAAGCAATCCGCCAGGCAAACGCAAACGGATCATGAAAGAATATAAACGCTCTAATTTTTTTGATGCACGCTCTTCTCTCCTGTCGCGATCATCCTGCATATACATGCCATGAAATTTAATCAGCGACTGGTCATCTTCACGTATTGCACCCGTATGCTCATCCAACAAACTTTCTTTGAGCGTGCCACGTAAACCATGACTCGCTTTTTTTATTCTTTCGACCGGAGATTCATTCTGCGACATATAATTAATTCTAAGTTGTAAGTAATCTGTAACTATTTTTTGTACTTAACTTTTTTGTTCTTTGGTCATCGCCCGTTGTGCCACTCACTTGTACGTTCTTTATAATATTGAACAAAGTGTTGAAGAGTGCGACGCAACGAAAGCTTCATATTTATTCTAATGTTTGGCTCAAAAAAATCCTACTCAATTATTGCTCACTGTTCGCTGTTCATTATTCTTTGTTCACTAATAAACATCTTTATGATATCTGCCTGCTTCTTTCATTGCATTTAAATATTCCTGTGCAGCTTCTCCACTAATATTTTTTTCCTGCGCAATAATGTTGAACAAAGTTTTCTCTACATCATAGCTCATCGGATCTTTGCAACCACAGATATAGATCTGTGCGCCGCCTTCTATCCATTCAAACAAATCTTTTGCATGTTGCTGCATTTTATGTTGCACATATACTTTTTCTTTCTGATCTCTTGAAAATGCAAGGTTGAGTTTGGTGAGAACACCCGTGTCTCTTAAACCCTGCAGATCTGTTTGATACAGGAAGTCTGTAACAAAATGCTGATCGCCAAAGAACAACCAATTGCGGCCTTCAGCTCCTTGTGCATCACGTTCAAATAAGAAAGAACGAAACGGTGCAATACCAGTGCCAGGTCCAATCATGATCACATCTGTCTTTGTATCGGGTAAACGAAATGCATTATTCTTTTGCACATAAACCTGCAGCGTATCATTTTCTTTTAACTGCGATAAATAATCTGAGCACAAACCAAAACGCTTTTGTCCGTCTACAGAAAAATGATCGCGGCTAACAGTTATATGTACTTCATTCTCTCCATGCGATGCAGGTGAAGAAGCAACAGAATATAATCTTGGCGCAATGGGCTCAAGAATAGCAACCAATTGCTGTACGTTCCATTTTTTATCAGCAGGATAAATACGCAACAGGTCGGCAAGATCCATTTTTATGTTTGGAATTTCTTTACCCGATAAGGAAGCGTAATGTTGTATAATACGCTCCGGCAGATGCTGAATATTTATTTTGGAATTAAATAATTCTTCTGCTTTATAAGTTTGATCGCGGAACTGGAATTCTTCATTGCCTTTCAATGAAAGTAAATCAAGAATTTTCTTCACTGAGGCTGCATTGTTTTTTGCCACAATGCCAATTGCATCACCGGGCTGGTAGCTAATGGCTTCTTCTGTTGCAATTTCTATATGATAAGTTTCTTTATTAGAACCACGATCGTTAAGGTTGATCGTTGTAACAACAGTACCATCATAAAATTTCTTTCCTGTTTTTGCAGGTTTTGATTTTACGCCAGGCGTACCGTTTGTTACTCCGCCTACCGCAAGAGCCGCAGTGATTAATTCATCTATCCACGCATTGGCATCGGCCTCAAAATCTGTATCGCATTTTTTCATTTGTACAATTCTGCGCCCTCCAAGAAAATGTAAACGCTTGTCAACATCTTCACCAGCCTGGCAGAATAAAGGATACGCTGTATCGCCTAATGCAAGCACCGCATATTTTAATTGACTTAATGCCACATCATTCTGATGAATATAATCATAGAATTTTTTTGCAGCGGCTGGTGGTTCTCCATCGCCTTGCGTACTGATGACGACGATCATGTATGATTCTTTGGCAAGATCATTTAAACGATATTGGTCAAGGCTTTTGATCTTTGCCTGCACACCCTGTTTCTTCAAACGATTGCCAAAATCTGTTGCTACTTTTTTTGAATTGCCCGTTTCTGTTCCATATACTATTGTACATGCCGGCATTACAAAAGAAGCATCCTGTACAAATTCATTTGCGGGTGTTTCAACCATTATTGGTTGCCCTGTAAGTGCGGCTATGTAACCGCTGATCCACATCAATTCATCTCTCGATGCGCCCTTCGCCAGCTCGTGTAACATCTGTAATTTAGGCCCTGCTAACATGTTTCTCTTGTATATGATTGATCAATGAAATTAATTCGGGATTATCCTGCAATGGTTTGAAATAATGTTTGCGTTCCTCATTATTTGCCTGCCATTTAAATTGCCTATATAAAGCTGTAACCTTACCCATTATTACCAGTGAAGGGCTTATAAATGATGCAGGTTTTTCTGCTGTTTCAAAACCACCCAATGTATATTCATAGACATATTGTTGCGGCGTTGTAGCCTGCTCAACAATAAGAAATGGAATAGTTGCATCAGCACTATGTTGTAATAATTTATTAACCAGTTGTGGCAGTGCGTTACCGGTCATATAAAACACCAATGTATCTTCAAATGAAGCAAGATGCTTCCATGCTTCATCTGCGATTGCAGTATTTTGGTAATAAGTAAGAACACGAACACCGGTTGATAATCCTCTTGCTGTTAACGGCACACCTGTTGCAGCAGAAGCACCTGACGCAGCAGTAATGCCAGGAATAATTTCGTAAGGAATATTGTTTTCATTTACAGTAATCAGTTCATCCAAAACATTCGAATACAATGCAACATCGCCGCCTTTCAATCTTACCACTGTATTGTAAGCAGATGCAAACTGAACAATCAAATCATTTATTTCATATTGTGGTGTTGAAGATTCACTTCTACCTTGTTTACCTACAGGTATTATAACTGCATTTGGATTTACATATGCTTTCAAAATTTCCTCACTTACCAGGCGGTCAACAATCACCACTTCTGCTATAGATAAAACCTTTGCTGCTTTTATGGTAAGCAAATCTGGATCGCCGGGGCCGGCGCCAATAAAATAAACTGTTCCATATTTTTGCCTACCCATTAGTCCACAATTTTAGTAGATTAAAGTATAAAATAAAAAGCAAGCCCTTTTTCAAATCAAAATACAATGATTTGGTGCAACAAACAGTCAAACACATTACACTTCTATCCTTCAGATTTGTATTTATGTTTGGTAGAATGTTAGTTGGCATTGCCATTGTGTTGAGAATAAATTTGAAAAGGAAATTGCTAAACAATAATATGATCTGCTTCGTAATGTGTATTAACAGCAACACAAACAACAGCGCTTGCAGATCATGAGTTGCATGTGGCAACAAGAATGAAGATGTGTGAGTTTAGCCATTAGTCTACCAGATTGGTGGTGCAAAGAAACAGCAGAATGAATAGTCTACCAAATAAATAGAAAATATTTAGTGAAAAAAAAGCTAACATTTGTTTGAGCAGCAAAGAATTGTTGTAGAACAAGAGTGCGACGCAACAGGAGCTTAATATTTATTCGTATGCCAGGTACAACAAGAAAATATTTATGAGCCAAACAATTTTATTTCAGTGACGCTATGTTGCGTCGCACTCTTGTACGTTCTGTTCTTTATGCGACAATTAACTTTTTGATTGTGATACTAAAATGCAACTGTTACATTTGCGAAAATTTTGATGCATGAACCTGATAGAAGAATTACGTTGGCGTGGATTGATCCAGGATATAATGCCCGGAACAGAAGAACAATTGCAAAAAGAAATGACCAGCGGATATATTGGTTTTGATCCTACTGCGGATAGCTTGCACATTGGCAGCCTTGTTCCAATATTATTACTAGTGCATTTGCAAAAAGCAGGACATAAACCATATGCATTAGTAGGTGGTGCAACGGGCATGGTGGGCGACCCATCAGGAAAAAGCGAAGAAAGAAATCTTTTAAGTGAAGATGTGCTTGCTAAAAACCAGGCTGGTGTAAAAAAACAATTGGAGAAATTTCTTGACTTCGATGCATCCAAACCCAATGCAGCAGTAATGGTGAATAACTACGATTGGTTTAAAGGCATGGGGTTCCTGGAATTTATAAGAGATGCCGGCAAACACATAACCGTAAATTATATGATGGCTAAAGACAGTGTAAAGAAAAGATTGCAAAGTGAGGTTGGTTTAAGCTTTACTGAGTTTACATACCAATTGATACAGGGTTATGATTTTTATTGGTTATACAAAAACAAAAATTGTAAACTGCAGATGGGTGGTAGTGATCAGTGGGGGAATATTACAACAGGTACTGAATTAATTCGCAGAAAAGCTGGTGGTGAAGCATTTGCTTTTACGTGCCCTTTACTGACAAAAGCGGATGGTGGCAAATTTGGTAAAACAGAAAAAGGAAATATTTGGCTGGATGCAGAAAAAACAACGCCTTATCAGTTTTATCAATTCTGGCTTAATGCGACTGACGATGATGCAAAAAAATGGATTAAAATATTTACATTCTTAACAGAAACAGAGATAAATGAATCGATCTCTGCCCATGAAAAAGATGCTGGCCAAAGACTATTGCAAAAAAGACTGGCAAAGGAAGTTACCGTTTTTGTACATGGAGATGAAGCATATAACACAGCCATTGAAACAACAGAAAAACTTTTTGCCAATAAAAATGCTGATGCTGAAAGTTTGAGTATTAACGACCTGGAAAATATGGAAGGCATAATTAAATTTAATTACTCGCAAACAAAAATTGTGTCCGGTATTGATATAGTTACTTTTCTTGCAGAAACAGGCGTTTTTCCAAGCAAGGGAGAGGCAAGAAAAAATATTCAGAATGGAGGAATCAGCGTTAACAGGAAGAAAGTGGAAGATATACAAATGAATATCAATAATGCCACTCTATTGCATAATAAATATATATTGATTCAAAAGGGTAAAAGGAATTATTACCTCGTCTGTGCTGAATAGTGAACAGAATTTACTAGTGAGAGACACAACAAAAGTTTAACAGCAATACTAATGACAGGTATAAAAAATAAAACAGGCAGTTAATAAACACTACTGCCTGTTTTTAGCTTTAATAACCGTCCTTAGTACATTGTTTTTTTATTTTTGCAACATTATTTCTCCAAGATCTGCAGAACTTCCATCAGTTACCTGAACGCCTTCTTTTATCACATCTTTGTAAGGCTCGACTGCATCGATATAAACTTTATAAGTGCCAGCTTTTGCATTCTGAATTTCAAAAGTTCCCTGGTTGATCATAGCTTTTAAAGTATCTGTGGCAGATAATGCCCATACCTGGGATGCCCCGTCTACCGGTGTAATTTTACCTTTGATTGAACCACCCTGGAAAGTTGTAAAAGCGAATAATCCTGCCACCACTGCAGACAACGCCATAAGACCAATACGTGTGTTTTTCATACTTTAGCATTTAAGTAAACGATTATAAATTGATTAACCGGCATTGAAAAGAGTATCAACGCCGTTTTAAAATTTGCAAGTACCATGCCAATAACATTTAACAGCAGTAATGTACCTGTGTTTGATTTTACAAAAATTTCCGCAATAAAATGTGCATTAAAAAGTGCAGAAGAGGTTAACAAGAAACACCTAAAATATTTGAGAAATAATATTAACAGAAATAACTTCACAATACAATTGAGTGCAATAATAATCTGTTAAAAGAAAGTTTTGTATCTCTTGCGGCGAAACAGAAATTCCGTAAAAAGAAAGAATGTTAGCCACGAAAGCATCGGATTAGCAAATGTGGAAAGCTTCGGCTGATACAAATGCGAAATTTGATGCTTTTCTTTTTTTGTTACTCTACCAATCTAGAAATCATTCCTAAGTTTGTGCAGAATTACTATAACTTATGAAAGTATATTTCCTATCAGGTTTGGGGGCTGATAAAACAGTTTTCCAATTTCTTGATCTTGATTTCTGCGAACCTGTTTTCATTGAATGGATCGCTCCTCATAAAAATGAATCCCTGCCCAACTACGCATTGCGTTTAACAAAGCACTACCATATTCCTGTAAATGCTATTATTATCGGGCTTTCATTTGGAGGTATGTTAGCAACCGAAATTGCCAAAAAGCATTCGAACATAAAAGCAGTACTGATTTCCAGCGCCAAAACAAAATATGAGCTGCCACCATTTTACAGAATGGGCAAATATTTGTCAATGCATAAATGGACGCCGGCATCTTTACAACGGTGGTTCATGCTTAATATTAAATATCTTTTTGGCCTCAAAGATCCATTACATATAAAGGTCTACGAAGAATTAATAAACAATGCTGACACGGATTTTAATAAATGGGCAATAACCGCATTATTAAACTGGAATAACGAGATTGTACCTGCGAATGTTACACATATTCATGGCACTGATGATAAAATTCTGCCTTATAAATATGTTGAATGTGATAAGACCATTAAACAGGGCGGGCATTTAATGGTGATGGAACAATCAGCAATTATTTCAGCAATGATAAAAGAAATTTTTATGCAGGAGAAAGTTCTTTCTTCATCAGCCAATCAGTCTGCTCCTCTGAACCAAGTGTAAAAGTATGTTCGCCGAAAATTTCAAAACCAAATTTGGTATAAAATTTTAATGCCTTTTCATTGTGCTCCCACACCCCAAGCCATAACAATTCATAACCTTTTACCGAAGCAAAATCAAGACTGTATTGCATCATTCTGTGACCAAGGCCCATACCCTGATATTTCTTTACTGTATAAATACGCTCAAGTTCTATATGTTTTCGTCCAGGAAGTTGTTCGGGGTTTTCAAATGTGCGTAGTTTAGTATATCCAGCTGGAATATCATTATCAAACGCGGCAAAAAAATAGTTATTGCCGTTGATCAACTCAGTTAATAGTTGTTCCCTGCTAAAATGTTGCTGCAGGTAATGCTGCATATTTTCCGCAGTGTTATGCCCTGCATAAGTATCAATAAATGTATTGACGCTTATGTTTTGTAACATCTCAATATCATCGGCAGACAATCGTCTTATAATAATTTTATCCATAATTATTATAGATCGGGTGGCAGGCTACAAGGTTTACCTTTTTGTGGTCCTCCTCCATCCTCTGCACGTTTGCAAATCGGAGGCAGCATTTTATAAGCTTCCGGTTCTGCTTTTGTGGAATCTGCGTCGTAACCTGCATTATTTAAAGTAGTGCGGATATAATCAAGCGTTATGCGATCAGGCACATACTGAATTTTTAACGTGCCTGTATTCATAGCAATTGTCCACTTAATAATACCTGCGTCACCATTAGGACCTTTTTCTGTTAGCAGAAATTTATCAACCTTGTCTTTACAAACCCAGCATTTAAGTTGGGGCATACTTATCATAGCCCATTGCGCTTTTTGCTGCATTACTTGAGACCGCGACGAGGTCGCTAACATAAACAGCAATACTGTAACCAATAATCTTTTCATAATTGTTTATATAATTTTATGAGCCGGGCTTTCATAGTCCTATTAAACTCCTGTTGCGTCGCACTCTTCAACGCTAAAAATTTCTATTTTAGAGAATTTACCATGCCTGCATAAACACCAAATCTAATTACCATTTTTAATTGACTTATGTATTTTATCATTTTATTTTCATCGAAACAATTTTACGATTATTTTTGGGGCATGACTATTGAAACTTTCAAACAACTTTCTATGCCGGAAAAACTATCGGCACTTAAGCATGATGGGGAATTACTTGGCCCTTACGAAAGAAATGATGCAAACGGTGGCCCTAAAACGCCAGGTGACATTTATGCTCTTGCAGATTTTTTTGTTTACCTCAGCGAAGACGAAACTATTGTGGTACCATCAAGGAGAAACCCTTTGCCGGCTTTATAAGTTTAGGCGCAAGACAGATCATAAGAAACTTTGGTTTTATAATGCACTACTTTATAAATAAGGAACAGGCTTTCAATTGAAAGCCTGTTCCTTATTTTCCTATGAATGAAGAATTTAAAGAGTCTTTGTTTCTTCTTTTACATGATTATAACTTTTCTTGCTTGCTTCTATAAGCTTTAAAACTTTTTCCCGCACATCATCCTTCAGCCCCTCCACTTCAGTTTCAAAAACAGATTTCAGTTCATCTAATTCATCCGCCGCCTGTCCGCGGAGACGACGTAATTTTCTTTTTAACTCGTCCGCAGAGTCAGATATTTTTTGTCTTGTTTCACTACCCTTTGCAGGAGCAGTCAATAATCCAATAGCAACACCTGCAACGAGTCCGGACAATGCACCAATCAAAATTTTTTGAGCGCTCATAAAAAATTAAATTTAAGGTTAACAATTTTATTTATCAGTTGTGCTGGAAATAGTCCCAAAATCCTGCCAGAAAAGATTTATATTACTTCAGGATATGATACATGTAATTTACAAAAGTTTGCTCCATATTGTTTATTTTTTTCTACACTTTTAAAATATAATTATTCACTTGCTAAATAAAAAGCATTGGCATATTTCTTGGCTTTATGTTAACTGAAATGAAAAGAAATATTTATTTCCAAAAACAAAATGTATGAAAAGACTGATTGTATTTAGTGCTCTGATATTTTCACTAATGAGCATGGAAAGTTGTAAGACTACCGTAGCTACCAGACCTTCTCCACCTGCAGTAGTTGCAAGACCACCACAACCTCGCCCCAATTATATATGGATTGATGGAGAATGGTATATAGCTGGCGGAAAATATCAATACAGGCAAGGCTATTGGGCTCCTCCCCGCAGAGGTGGCGTATGGGTACCTGGTCATTGGGAAAAAAGAAGGGGTGGCTGGTATTGGAACAAAGGTCATTGGAGATAAATATCGAAACAAAAAGAGGTTATTCACCTAATAACCTCTTTTCGTTTTGAATATGTTTTTTCCAAAAGAATTAAAATTAAAAATGCAAGTAAAGTTCCAATTGCATAACAGAGAATATCACTCCATAAAAAGCCTTGTCCAAACATTAGCTTCCCTAATGTGGTAGTTCTAGCTACATCTGCAAATGGTGTACGAATTAATTGAGAAACCTCATCAAGCACACCCAATACATAACACCACACGGCAAGTTTCCACAAAGCGGTATTAATAAAGATCGTTCTTAATAAAAATAAGAATGCTCCAGCCCATATTACATCACCACCGTACTTAACAATCAATGGATAAAACCATTCTTTGTGATGTCTTGTTGCTAACGCAAGCCAAATAAAGAAAGCAAACAGCAGCAAATAAATTATTCTTCGTAAAAGATTTGAGTTCATAAAGGTTGTAGGAATTTTTCTTGCTCAAATATATTCCAACCGTACAAGAGTGCGACGCAACAAAAGCTTAATACTTATTCTTGCTTCTTGCTCAAATAAAAAATCCCCACATTGCTGTGAGGAATTTTTTATTATTACCTGATAACCCAAACCTTACTTCACTTCTTCAAACTCTGCATCGGTAACAGTTTCGTTATTTGCTGCACCAGCGTTTCCGTTTGCGCCTGCATCTGGTCCCGGTTGTGCACCACCACCAGCCTGTTGTGCTTTATAAATTTCTTCGCTTGCTGCAGTCCATGCCGTGTTCATTTCAGCCATTGCTGCATCAACAGCGGCTACATCCTGTGCTTTGTGCGCATCTTTCAGCTTATTCAATGCTGCCTCGATTGGCGCTTTTTTATCAGCAGGAATTTTATCTCCAAATTCTTTGAATTGTTTTTCTGTCTGGAAGATCATGCTGTCTGCCTGGTTAAGCTTATCAACTTTTTCACGTGCAATCTTATCTTCTGCTTCATGTGCCTTAGCTTCATTTTTCATCTTTTCTACTTCTTCTTTACTAAGACCGCTACCAGCTTCAATCCTGATCTTTTGTTCCTTACCTGTGCCTTTGTCTTTTGCACTTACATGCAACATACCGTTGGCATCTATATCGAAGGTTACTTCAATTTGAGGAACACCACGTGGAGCTGGCGGAATACCATCAAGGTTAAACACACCAAGGCTCTTATTCTGGCTTGCCATTGGCCTCTCACCCTGTATTACATGTATCTGTACACCGGGTTGATTATCGCTGGCAGTAGAGAATATTTCTGTTTTCTTGGAAGGAATAGTTGTGTTAGAAGCTATCATCGTTGTCATAACCCCACCCATTGTTTCAATGCCAAGAGAAAGTGGTGTAACGTCGAGTAACAACACATCTTTTACTTCACCGGTAAGAACCGCGCCCTGTATAGCTGCTCCAACCGCAACCACTTCATCAGGATTTACTCCTTTGTTTGGTTTTTTACCAAAGAACTTCTCAACTATTTCCTGAACTTTTGGTATACGTGTAGAACCACCAACCAATATTATTTCATCGATCTGTGATATATTATAACCCGCATCTTTCAATGCTGCTTCACAAGGTTTCAGACATCTTGCAAAAAGGTTATCAGCAAGGCTTTCAAATTTTGCACGGGTAAGTTTCTTTACAAGGTGTTTAGGCACACCATCAACAGCCGTGATATAAGGAAGATTTATTTCTGTTTCTGAAGAAGAACTCAATTCAACTTTTGCTTTTTCAGCAGCTTCTTTCAAACGCTGTAAAGCCATCGGGTCTTTACGAAGATCAATGTTCTCATCTTTTTTAAATTCTTCAGCCAGCCAGTCCATGATAACTTTATCAAAGTCATCACCACCAAGGTGCGTATCACCGTTAGTTGATTTCACTTCGAATACACCATCACCCAATTCAAGGATTGATATATCGAATGTGCCACCACCAAGATCAAACACCGCGATCTTCTGGTCAACATGTTTTTTATCCAGACCATAAGCAAGTGCCGCAGCCGTTGGTTCATTTACTATTCTGCGAACATTCAAGCCTGCAATTTCACCTGCTTCTTTAGTAGCCTGGCGTTGTGCATCGTTGAAGTATGCAGGAACAGTAATTACTGCTTCGCTCACTTCCTGTCCAAGATAATCTTCCGCCGTTTTCTTCATTTTCTGAAGGATCATCGCAGAAATTTCCTGTGGTGTATAAAGACGTCCGTCAATATCTACACGCACGGTATTATTGTCACCTTTGGCAACTTTATAGCTCCAATGGCTTATTTCTTCTGTCACTTCATCATATCTGCGCCCCATAAAACGCTTTACAGACATGATCGTGTTATGTGGATTTGTGATAGCCTGGCGCTTTGCCGGATCACCCACTTTACGTTCTCCATTTTTGAGAAACGCAACAACTGAAGGCGTGGTTCTGCGCCCTTCATCATTGGCTATTACCACAGGTTCGTTACCTTCCATTACGGCAACGCAACTGTTTGTAGTACCAAGGTCGATTCCTATTATTTTACCCATATTTTTAAATTTACTTTAGGTTAGTATTCAGTGATTTACTCGTTTCTCTTGTCAATCATTATGCCATTGGGCTTTGGGGTGAAAAAATGGCAGAACAAAAAGTGGGGAAAATTTCTTTTTAATGCAGGTTTTATGTAGTCAGCCAAAGGCTTTCATGGCATCGCCGGTTGTGTCACTCACTTCAGGGTTTAGAACTTTACCGGACAGGATGCAGACAGACTTTCAGCAAAAAACACTTTACGCTGTCAAATACGCTGGTTCTGCCATGCTGAAATACTTACTGAAGTACAAGAGTGCGACGCAAGAAAAGCTAAGTAGTAGTAATCAAGACCGGATCAAAGACCTGCTCTTTAAGTTCTTAAAACCTATAGATCAACCTGCCATCAATAAAATCTGCCACATGCCCATGCACCAGGAAGTTGAAGCCAAAATACCAATGCTTCTGCAGGCGGTAACGCAATCCCCAGCGATGGTAAACTAATCCAAAAGGTTGTTTGTAAATATCTGTGTAAGACTCAGTGTTTTTATGCAGAAAAAAACCAAGTTGCTGACTGAAAATAATTTTGCGGAAAATGAATTCATTGCCCATCAGTAAACCAGTATACACATTCGAGGAATTATCACCAAGGTTTCTTTTAATGGAACCTATTGCGTCATCATAGTAAATTTCGGTTCCTAATGTAAGCGCATCAAGTGAACTTATCCTGTAGGAAGTTTGAAAACCAGCACCAAACAAGTACTTTCTTTTGTGTTGCCATACATAATTATATCCTTCTTTAGGGGAATAGTAAGCCATGGCATCATAGTTCCATTTATCCGTTTTCCAGCTTGTGTCTTTTATTCGCCTGAATGTTGGGGTAGTGTTACTTTCAACGTCATACCGGATACCGGCTGAAAGATTAGGATAGTTCAAACCCCGGTTTGGTTGATCAAAGCCCCCATTGGAGTTATGAAAAAAATTCGCATCCAAAACTGCTGAATAATGGTTATTGAATTTGTAAGTAATACCAAGCCCGGCTGCAGTAAAAAAATTAAACCTTGTACTGTATGTATTATTGGTGGGGTTTTTTAAAGAATCATGCGGATTAGTTAAGTATGATAATCCAATTCTTGTTTTTATAAAAAAATCCATCTTGTTATTAAGCCTGAATGTTGGTTCAAAAATGTATGCAGCGGTATACGATTTGGAAAGAATAGGCGTATTCAAATCAAGGTATGTGAGCATTATACCTGTAGAAGGATACGAACCATACTTATTCCATACCGCTGTATCAGTTGATCTGTTCACGATTTCGAAAGATACACCTCTTGGCTTTGCACCTGCAGTATTTTTTATATCTATTGAATGAGCATATATCCATCCATAATTAAGGTTAAAAGTATAAGACTTTTGCCCGGTAATTTTTAAAGATGTTGAATCGGTTTGTGCCTCGCCGGCAAAGGAGAAATAAAGAATGCTTATGACAATTGCCAACAAAAAATAAACGTACTTTAATAACATGCAAAATGAAAATTTTAAAAATCGCTGCATCAGATACAGTTTATTTTCCAACAAAGCCGAAGATATAATTTTAGTTACAAAACGATTATTGACTGGTTATTATTGAGTAAGTTTACGACTATCAAAAACTAACGATGAGCTTTACCGAAAAAGAAATTGAATCGCTGGTAAAAAAATATTACCTGCTTGATGTAAAAGCAAAAGCATTGACAGGTGAGTATGAGTTCAATTTTTTATTGACTGCACAGGATGGCACTAAATATATTTTCAAAGCAGCAAGTGATGAACATAGCTATGATTTTTTTGACGCGCAAATAAAAATTGTGCAGCATTTATCAAACAGCGAAGTAGCTGATAAATTCTTTCAATATATTCCCAATTCTTCAGGTGAACTAATGACCGTGCTGCAAAAAGGTGATAGGAAATTTTATCTGCGCTTAATTACATTTTTAGAAGGAAAATTCTGGTGCAACACAAGTGAACGCCCAGATGCATTACACATTGATCTTGGCAATGTTCTAGGTCGTATGGATAAAGTGCTGCAAAATTTTTCTCATCCTGCCATGCACCGCCATTATGTGTGGGATATCAGTAATGCTGCAGATGCAAACCGTAAATTGCATTGTATAAAAGATCATGAACTCAGAAGAATAGCCGGTTATTTTTTACTGCAGTTTGAGACAGAAGTGTTGCCGGTTATTTCATCGCTTCGGCACGCATATTTACATCACGATGCGAATGATACAAACATTTTAGTACAAGGCGATAAAGTTGTTGGATTGATTGATTTCAGTGACATGGTCTATACCGCACTCATCAATAATCTTGCAGTGGCTTGTACTTATGCAATGATGAATCACCCTGATCCTTTATTTGCAGCAACGCTTGTTGTACAAGGTTATCACAAAGCTTATGCTTTAACCGAACAGGAAATTGATCTGCTGTATTACTTGATTGCCGCAAGGCTTTGTATAAGTGTAACACAGTCTGCCTGGAACGCATCTATTGAAACAAACAATGAACATCATTTTATTTCTGAAAAACCTGCATGGGAATTATTGTACAAACTCATCCGCATCAACCCGATCAAAGCACAGGACAGTTTCAGAAAAGTTTGTGGCTTTAAAGCTATCATCAATAACGATGATTATACAAACCTGCTTGAAGAAAGAAAAGAACATATTGGTCGCAATCTTAGTATCAGTTACCAACAAAAATTAAAAATTGTTCGTGGTGCTTTGCAATATTTATATGACGACAAAGGCAACACGTTTGTTGATTGTGTAAACAATCCAAGTCATGTGGGGCATTGTCATCCTGTTGTGGTAAAAGCAATGCAAAAACAAATTGCCACACTCAATACTAATTCAAGATACCTCCATAATAATATTATTGACTATGCCAAACGTTTAACTGCAACACTTCCGCCTTCATTGAGTGTTTGCTATTTCACCAACAGTGGCAGCGAAGCGAATGATCTTGCTGTTAGAATAGCGCGTCATTTTACCAAGCAGAAAGATATTATTGTATTAGATCACGCTTATCATGGCACATCTACAGTGGCAATGGAAATGAGTCCGTATAAATTTGACAGCAAAGGTGGTTTCGGGCAAATGCCATGGATTCATAAAGCCATGAACCCGGACTTGTATCGCGGACCTTACAAATACAATGATAGGGAAGCAGGAAAAAAATATGCAGCAGATGTGCAACGCATCATTGAAGAATTAAAAAAAGAAAACAAAGCGCCTGCGGTTTTCATTTGCGAAACATTGCTCGGCGTTGGCGGACAAATTCCCTTGCCGCCGAATTATTTAAAAGAAGTTTACAAACATGTTCGCGCCGCAGGCGGGGTTTGCATTGCAGACGAAGTGCAAGTCGGCTTTGGTCGCGTTGGAGATGCATTCTGGGGCTTCGAATTGCAGAACGTGGTGCCAGATATTGTAGTGATGGGCAAACCCATTGGCAACGGTCACCCACTGGCGGCAGTTGTTATTACAAACGAGATTGCTGATGCTTTCAACAACGGGCTTGAATATTTCAACACATTTGGCGGCAACCCTGTTTCCATGGCTGCCGGGCTTGCGGTGCTCGACGTAATTCAGCACGAAGAAATGCAGCAACATGCAAAGGAAACCGGCGAATATTTAATGGATGGCTTACGCAAGCTCATGAACAAACACCCACTCATCAGCGAAGTGCGTGGGCATGGTTTGTTCATCGGTGCCGAAATGGTGAAAGACCGAAACACACTTGAACCAGCGTTGCCCGAAATTGATATTGTTGTTGAAAAAGTAAAAACAAAAGGTTATTTGCTCAGCACCGATGGTCCGCTGCACAATGTTTTAAAAATCAAACCCCCGCTACCGTTCAATAAACAAAATGCAGATGAGTTACTGCAATATCTTGATGAATCTTTGAGTGAGTTGTAATTATTTTTTGTTTCAGACTGTAGTTTTTCATGGCATCTTCGTTGCGTCGCACTCTTGTACTGTATAGCATTATGCATCAGTATATATTGATTAACATGTTCTTTATAGCAAACACTTTCAACCGTTAGTTTTTTCCCGCAAAAAGCAATAGCTTTGCAGCCGCAAATGAATATTCTGCTGAACATACAGCTTTCTTACATGGCTTTTCTCAGAAGTACATGTTCTCACGTGCCTTAATATTTTCTTTCTCCTCATAAACTGATTTACGAACTTTATTAGTTGAATAAAAATTTTCAGTACAAGTGTGCGACGCAACGATGCACAATACTTGTACAAAAGTTTGGCTCATAATTTTTTTCTTGCTCAAATAAATAATATGTCAAAAATTGTATTAAATAAGGTTCTTGAAGGCCTTATGACCCGATACAAAGAACGTGTGCCCGATGTGCAGGGTGTAATTAATGCCATGATAAAAGAAGGCGTAATTGCAAATGCCAATGAAATTGAGAATGATCATATTGCTTTCAGAACGATGGGTGTAAAACATCTTGGAATTGCATCACTTGAAAAAATATTCCTTCATTATGGTTACAAAAGAAAAGATCATTATTTCTTTCCGGCGAAGAAGTTAGATGCCTATTGGTATGCGCCGCCTTCGCCGGAATATCCACGCATATTTATAAGTGAATTGATCGTTGAAGATCTATCAAAGAGTGCGCAGCAAATTATACATAGTTATACAGATGAAGTAACGTGTGATCCTGTTGATTCAATCAATTTAGACGATGCGGCTGCAGTTGATGATTTTTTACACAGTGGTTTATGGCGTTTGCCAACTTTAGAAGATTTTCTAACACTCAGCAGCGAAAGTGAATATGCGGCATGGGTTATTTATAACCGTTATTATTTAAATCACTTTACTGTGAGCGTTCATAATTTAAAAACAGGATACAACAACGTTGCGGACTTCAATAATTTTCTTGAACGCAATGGTTTTAAACTAAATGATTCTGGTGGCAAAATCAAAACCAGTCCGGATGGAAATTTGTTGCAAAGTTCAACAGTTGCAGAAATGATCATCGCAACTTTTGCAAATAGCGTTAAGCACCTGATCTCAGGTTCTTATGTTGAATTTGCAGAAAGAAAAGTTTTGAAGCAATACGAAGGCTTGTCTGCAAACGAACTAAAACGCGAACATAGAAGAGAAGGTTTTGAAGCAGGCAATGCAGACAAAATTTTCGAAAGCACTTATGCTTCGCAAACAAGTAAAAAATAATACCTCACCCAAACCCTCTCCAAAGGAGAGGGCTTTAAATTTTTATATATGGATTTCTTACAACAATTAGGATTAGAACAGGAAAATAAAGGTGTTTCAACAGGCTCTACATGGATAGATTCTAAAGGTGCAAAACTTGAATCCTTCTCTCCTGTTGATGGCAAACTAATCGGCACAGTTATAAGCGCAGATAAAGCCGCTTATGATGTATCAATGGAAAAAGCGCTTGCTGCTTTTAAGGAATGGCGCATGTGGCCTGCGCCGAAACGTGGAGAAATTGTTCGCCAGTTTGGCGAAGCATTGCGTGAAAAGAAAGAACCGCTTGGGAAATTGGTTAGCTATGAAATGGGCAAAAGTTTACAGGAAGGTTTGGGCGAAGTACAGGAAATGATCGACATCTGCGATTTTGCTGTTGGTTTGTCTCGTCAGCTATACGGTTTAAGCATGCATAGCGAAAGACCGTTACACAGAATGTATGAGCAATGGCATCCGCTGGGTGTTGTTGGAATTATTTCCGCTTTCAACTTTCCCGTTGCAGTATGGAGCTGGAACACAGCACTAGCTTGGATCTGCGGCGATGTATGTATCTGGAAGCCGAGCGAAAAAACACCGTTGTGTGGTATTGCATGTCAAAAAATAATTGCAGAAGTTTTTGCTAAGAACAATGTTCCTGAAGGTGTAAGTTGCCTGGTGCAAGGTGGCAGAGAAATTGGCGAATGGCTTTCCAATGATACCAATATTCCACTAATTTCTGCAACAGGCTCTACACGAATGGGTAAAGCGGTTTCAACAGCTGTGGCTGCTCGTTTGGGAAGGTCAATTCTGGAATTAGGCGGCAATAATGCAATCATTATTTCTCAACATGCAGATCTTGATATGTCATTGATCGGCGCTGTGTTTGGTGCGGTTGGTACTGCTGGTCAGCGTTGTACTTCTACACGTCGTTTGATCATTCATGAATCCGTTTATGATACTTTCAAAAACAAGCTCATCAATGCATACAAACAACTAAGCATTGGTGATCCGCTTGATTCAAAAAATCATGTGGGTCCATTAATCGATAAAGATGCAGTAAAACTTTACCTTGATTCCATTGAAAAATGTAAACAGCAGGGTGGCAATTTTGTGGTAGAAGGCGGTATTCTCGAAGGTGCCGGTTATGAAAGCGGTTGTTACGTTAAACCTTGTATTGCAGAGGTAACCAACGATTTAGGTATTGTTCAGCATGAAACTTTTGCGCCAATCTTATATCTAATAAAATATAAAACAATCGAAGAGGCAATTGTTTTGCAGAATGGTGTACCACAAGGTTTGTCTTCAGCAATCATGACTTTGAACATTCGTGAATCTGAATTGTTCTTATCACAGGCTGGTAGCGATTGTGGAATTGCAAATGTTAATATTGGTACCAGTGGTGCCGAGATTGGTGGCGCTTTTGGAGGTGAGAAAGAAACCGGCGGTGGCCGCGAAAGTGGTTCAGATGCATGGAAAGCTTATATGCGCAGGCAAACAAATACCATTAATTGGAGCACCAACTTACCATTGGCGCAAGGCATTAAATTCCATATATAATTGCCCCGATAAATTCATAAATCGGTAACAATTGCTTAAAATTGCAAATAACTGCGGTATGCTTGACTCATGAGAAGAAAGCTTGCCGCAATTTTGTATTACGAAACGATTGAATTGGTACGGTTTTTTGTACCCGGCATTGATACTTGATTTGAGCTTTACTTGCGTCGCACTCTTGTACTTTCTGTTCTCTGTTCAGCATTGGTCCGAACCTTGAAGTGAGTGACACAACCAGGATCCCATAAAAAACCAAAGTTGGTATTCAAATTATCATTGAGATTCAAACAACAGGTATAAAATCCTGGAATTGTTTGCACATAAGAAACATAGACGATTATGCAGCGAATGAAATTAATTACCGCGTGTAGCTTCCTTCTTGCTTCACAGTTAGGCTTTTCACAAAACAATATTAAAGGCTGGTATCTCCGGGATCCTGAGAAGGATGGTTTTTACGGCATAAGCCTTGATAAAACTTATGACTTTATAAAAGGTAAAACTGCATCACCGGTTATTGTTGCCGTTATAGATTCCGGCATAGACACTACGCACGAAGACCTCAAAGAAATACTTTGGACAAACCCAAAAGAAATTCCGGGTAATGGCATAGATGATGATGGCAACGGATACGTTGACGATATACATGGCTGGAATTTTCTTGGCAATAAAGATGGCAGCAACCTGAAAAAAGATGTGGATGAAAGAACCCGTGTGTATTACCGCTTCAAAGAAAAGTTTGATGGCAGGCAAATAGATACAAGTTCACTTACGTCTGATGAAAAATGGCAGTACCGCGAATGGCAGAAAGCTGCACAGCAGATGAATATAGATCCTGATGAAAAGATGGAAGTGATGATGCTGGAAATATTGGCAAAATCTTTAAAGAAGAATGATGCAATAATCCGCGAAGAGATGCAGAAAGAATCTTACAATCGTGATGAACTTGAAAAGTTTGAACCACAAACACAAAAAGGCAAACAGGCAAAAATGGGTTTTATAACCTGTTTAAAAATGCTGAATATAGAAGAAGATCAAACCAACCAGGACCTTATTAAAGACCTTCAGGAATATGTTGATGGCAAAAAAACATCAATGGATGCGAAGATTGTTGCTCCACCTGATTACAGGGCACAGACCATAAAAGATAATTACTACGCAATTGATGATAAATACTATGGCAACAATGATGTAATGGGCCCTGATCCCATGCACGGAACACATGTGTCAGGTATCATTGCAGCAGAACGTAATAACAACATCGGTGTGGATGGTATTGCAGACGATGTCAAGATCATGATGATACGTGCCGTACCTGATGGTGATGAATACGATAAAGACGTTGCGCTTGCCATTGTATATGCCGTTGACAATGGCGCCAAAGTAATTAACATGAGTTTTGGCAAAAGTTTTTCTCCTGAAAAGAAGTGGGTTGATGAAGCGATTCGTTATGCTGAATCAAAAGATGTATTGCTGGTACACGCAGCAGGTAATGAATCACATGATGTGGATGTAGTAGATAATTTTCCCAATCCAAATCTCATTAGCTTTAATGCCAGGGCTACAAATTTTATAACCGTTGGTGCAAGTGGCGATCCGCATGTTGCAGCAGGAAAAGTGATTGCCGACTTTAGTAATTATGGAAAAGAGACTGTTGATGTTTTTGCACCTGGTGTAAGAATCTATTCTACATTGCCCGGCGGCAACCAGTATGGTTATTTGAATGGTACCAGTTTTTCTTCACCGATCGTTGCAGGCATTGCAGCATTGATACGGTCTTATTATCCGCAACTCTCCGCAAAACAGGTAAAATACGCCATTGATAAATCAGCCGAAACCAAATTAGCAACTACGGTTACAGTACCTGGAACAGACAGCAGCACAACTATGAGCGAGCTTTGCGAAACAGGTGGTTTTGTAAATGCTTACCAGGCAATTGAAATAGCATCTGCTTTAAAGCCTGAGATGCCTGTCAACAATCCAAAGCCTGACAAAATAAATAAGCCTGTCTTTATTAATCCCAAAGAAATTAAAAGTAAAAATTAATCATGTCACGCCCCGCAGCAGCAGACTCCGCTGAGTTTTATCATCGTTATATTAATTATACACAAGGAGATTCTGTAAAAGAGATCATTGCAAATCACAGCAAGGAGATATATGATTTTTATAACAGCCTTCCCGAAGAAAAAGTAAATTATGCTTATGCAGAAGGTAAGTGGACCATTAAACAATTATTGCAGCATGTAATAGATGCGGAAAGAATTTTTACTTATCGTGCATTACGTATTGCAAGAAAAGATAAAACACCGCTCCCCGGTTTTGATGAAAACGCTTATGCCGAAAACGATGGCAGCGTAAACAGAACATCCCAATCACTCAAAGATGAATTCAATGCTGTCCGCACTGCAACAGATTTCTTGCTCAATAGTTTCAGCGAAACACAACTAAATGAAAGAGGCACAGCCAGCGATAAAAGTATCACCGCAAATGCCTTATGTTTTATTATTTATGGTCATTTACTCCATCACAAATTGATTCTCGAAGAAAGATATCTGTAATTTTATTTTTGAGCCGGACTGATGTGCATACGGCATCGTCTGTTGCGTCGCACTCTTATACTGCAACAATAAACTCACCAATCATTTTCAAATTACAGCTTCAGCAAACTAATTGTATTTTGCGCCCCGAATATGAAATATTATATCATAGCAGGAGAAGCAAGTGGTGATCTGCATGGCAGTAATCTCATAAAGGAATTAAAGCATTTGGATAATGCCGCCAACATTCATTGCTGGGGTGGCGATCTTATGCAGGCTGCAGGTGGCACATTGATCAAACATTACCGCGATCTTGCTTTCATGGGTTTTGCAGAAGTGGTTATGAACCTGCGCACCATCATGAACAACCTGAAATTCTGTAAACAGGATATAGAACAATTTCAACCGGATGTGTTGGTATTGATAGATTATCCGGGGTTCAATTTACGTATCGCTGAATGGGCAAAGCAAAAAGGCTTTAAAGTGGTCTTTTATATTTCGCCACAGGTATGGGCATGGAAAGAAGGTCGCGTAAAAAAGATGAAACAATGCATTGATAAAATGCTCGTGATACTTCCCTTTGAAAAAGATTATTACAAGAACAAATGGAACTGGGATGTTGAATATGTTGGTCACCCGCTTGTTGAAGTGATCGACTCGTTTATTGAAAGTCAAAACTCAAAACCCAAAACCCAAAACTCAAAACCGGTTGTTGCTTTATTACCCGGAAGCCGTAAACAGGAAATACTAAAGAAACTTCCGATTATGCTGGAAGTTGCCAAACATTTTCCAGACTATGAATTTGTAGTAGCAAAAGCACCCGGACAGGAAGATACATTTTACGAACCATTATTACAGCCTTATAGTAATGTAAGTAGCGTAAGAAATGAAACCTATAAACTATTAACACAATCAACAGCAGCGCTTGTTACAAGTGGTACAGCAACATTAGAAACTGCCTTGTTTGGCGTGCCGGAAGTTGTTTGTTACAAAGGAAGTAATATCAGTTATCAAATAGCAAAACGTCTAATAAGTATCAAATACATTTCACTGGTTAATCTTATCATGGATAAACCCGTTGTAAAAGAATTGATACAAAATGATCTTACCATAAAAAATCTTACTGCAGAACTTTCTCTTATTCTAACTGATCAAAAAAGAATTGCTGAAATAAAAAAAGATTATGCAGATCTGAAACATCTGTTAAGCCAGGGTGGAAATGCTTCCGCAAAAGCGGCAAAGAGTATTTATCAGTTTATGTGTAACGTTGAATAGAACCACGGCATCAGAAAAATAGCGTTAAGAAATTTATTGAATGTAGCGTACACAGCGAAGATGTTGAAACAAAAGAAGAAGTAATTCACTAGTCTTAGCAGAATTTTATTCCTAGACCATGTTTAGCTTCTTCGCTGTAGCGGAATGAAATAAATTTTAGCTATTTTTCTGAAGCCTTGACTTTTTTTGTTACTTTTTTGTGTCAAGACAAAAAAGTAAATGCGGGCTATTTAAACATCGGCAGTATCACAAACTTAAACAGCATTATTATAAGCGCCACCATAAACATCAACAGTGAAATCCTGTTCATGCCATGCATGTATTTCATCCATTGTGTGCGTGGCTGATTGGGGTCACGTTTTTTGATGTAGAGATATTCTGCCATTTGCCGCCAGATGCCCATAAGAAAGATTTATACAAAAATAACAAGCTTCATTCATTTTAGTTCATTGCGTATGTTAACCACAGATGCTTATTTTTGAACAATACAATAAAGCTTGAGCCTTTCCACCAACATATACAATAACAGCCCCGTTTGGATGCAGAACATTTTGGTATCTGCATATGGTTTGCGATGGAAGCAAAGAAGATTTGGCGGCGTTTTTCCTGAAGCATACAAAGCCGCAAAAGAAAGAGAAAATTTTACAACAGATCAATGGCATCAACACAATGAGGTACAATTGCAAAAAATATTATTGCATGCATTTATGCATGTGCCTTTTTATAGAGAAAGTTTTTTAGCGGATGGTTTAACTGCTGAAGCAATAAAAAAAATTACACCGCAAACAATTGATCAGTTACCAGTTCTTTCAAAAGAATTATTGCGCAAACATGGAACCACTACCCTGCTTGCTGATAAGAAAGAAAAGAACGGCGAATTCTTTGCCAGCAGTGGTAGCACCGGAACACCAACACAAATTTTATTTTCTCATGCTATGCATCAAAGATGGATGGCAGTCTTTGAGGCACGTGTGCGCAACTGGGCTGGCGTAAATAGTTTTGAACCTCGTGGTATGATCGGTGGCAGAAGAGTTTTGGCAGACGCTGCAAACAAACCTCCTTTCTATCGTTACAATTATTTTGAAAAGCAGGTTTATTTTTCTGCGTATCATATCAGCAAACAAAACGCAAAAGATTATTTACATGGCATGCAAAAACATCATGTGCATTATATGACGGGTTATGCGATGAGTAATTTTTTTCTTGCACGATTCTTTAAAGAATTGAATATTGAAGCACCGCAATTGAAAGCTGTAATAACCTCCAGTGAAAAGCTTACTGATGAAATGCGGCAAACATTTGCCGATGTTTACAACTGCAAAACTTTTGATGGATGGAGCGGTGTAGAAGCATGTGGACTTATTACCGAATGTGAACATGGCAGTCTGCACATTAGTCCTGATGCGGGTTTGCTGGAAGTGCTTGACGATAATATGCAGCCAGTTCCTTTTGGAATTGCGGGCACTGTTTATTGCACCGGCTTTTTAAATTATGATCAGCCATTGATACGCTACAACATCGGCGATAAAATTATTCTCTCCAACAAGCAATGTTCATGTGGCAGGCACATGCCCGTGGTGCAGGAAATTCTCGGTCGCGTAGAAGATGTTATCGTTGGAAAAGATGGCAGGCAAATGGTGCGTTTCCACAGTGTGTTCAACAGCCTGCACAGCATAAAACAGGCGCAGGTAATACAGGAAACTACAGATACCATTCTTGTAAAAATTGTTGCAGATGGCAAAGCAGATGCAACAGAAAAAGAAACGATCCGCCAGCGCATCTTAAGCCAGTTGGGCGACATGCAGATTGTTATTGAAGAAGTACCAACTATTCCATTAAACAACAATGGAAAGTTCCAGGCAGTGGTTTCGAAATTAAAGAAGTAATTTTTTATGAGCCAAAGTGTAGTAATGCTATTGAGCTTTCGTTGCGTCGCACACATGTGCTGGTGGAAGGGAAGGCATCAGATTGTATTTTGGGAGAAGACGTAGTGTTGTATATTTAGGTGTTAAGCGAAATTTTTAGAGTAAATCCCATCAACTTGAACTACGGAAAGATAATTATTAAACCGCCAGAAGAGAATATTAAATATTTATGGAGGTATATGGATTTACACAAGTTCCTCTACCTCATAATAGAGCAAAAATTATTTTTTGCTCGCCTTGATAATTTAGATGACCCATTTGAAGGTATTACAACTAAACTACTTCGAAGGGATGCAAAATATTCACAAGTACCTTTAAAGCTCGAAGACTTTAAAGACGATTTATCAAAAAAGAAAAAACAACAACTTATCAATGAAAAAAAACTTCATGATTATTTGAAGAAAGACGAAATTGAAAAAGCGCAAAGACGACAATATGTAAATTGCTGGTATGCAAATGAACGAGAATCAATGGCAATGTGGAATATTTATTCTAATCCAGATTCATTAGCGCTTAGAGTCGAATTTAATGATCTAAAAATAGCAATAACAAAATCCTTTTTAGACTTCGTTTTAGAAAATGAAAAACGCGTGTCAGTAATTGGAGACAAAGTAACGTATCTGCCTTTGAACCCATTCGACGTTTCCTTGCCAAAACAAAAATTTAGGTTCAGTGCATTTAAGAAGGATGTTTCCTTTCAATATGAAATGGAGTATCGATTTTTAATTTTTACAGTTGATAAGTTAGATAAACAGCCTAGTCATTGTACAATCCCAATAGACTTTAGCAAGTTCCAACTGACCGTCATCACTCACCCACATTTGGATCAGTGGAAGTTTAAAAATCTTGAAAGTTTACTTTCAAAATACAATTCAAATTTTAAAATTGAAAAATCAGCAACAATATTGCGAGCTAAAAACTTCAGCTAACATGGTATTTTTCGGTTGGTGACGACAACAACCGAAAAATACTACTGCTAATTTTTGATCTGTGAGGACACAGACCGATACGAAAATACTAGTAACAATAAAATAAGGTATAAATGACAACTTTAGCTTCTTGGGTAACTTATAGTAAGACAGGTGAAAAGCCGGAGCTTCCAAGGGCAATATATATCGTTTCAGATAGTCGCATTACTTGGGGTTCTCAATCGGTGCGTTGGGATGCCGGCAGAAAGGTTTTCAATTCGCAAAAGAAGCCACATGTTTTTGGTTATTGCGGTGATGTTGTTTTTCCAAGTCTTGTGCTTGGTCAAATAATTTCAGCAATAGATAATGAAATTTTATTTGAGAGTCAACAAACCCCTGATGAAAAACACGAGAGCATACTCCATACAATAAAGACCTCATATAAAAAAAGTCATAACAATACAACGATGGACTTCTCAATTGTACATGCGTACAGATCTCATCCTTGGCCTCACACCGAGTTTTTATTCTGGCATATATCTTATAAGGCAAAGACTAATGAATGGTTTAGTAATAAGGTTGATTTACCAAAAGAAACAGGCATTATTGTTTCACTGGGCTCCGGAGCACCAAGTGCGGAGAATCACGGAAGAAGTTGGCAAAATTCAGATGTAGGAGGCACCAGTCGATCGTTCTTTTCAGCATTTTGTGATTCGATAAGCTCTGGAGATGATAGGCTTTCTGGAGGCACCCCACAGCTAGTTGCATTATATACAAAACTACCTGCAAAAAGTATTGGGATAATTAAGGATAACCGTTACTTTTTACACGGAATGGAAATTCAGCCTAACCCTATGCTTTCTAATATAGAATGGAAAGATGAATTATTTCGAGATGTCAACCCTTCTACCAATAATTTAAAACAAGGAGCTAGACCCTTTGTAAAGCCCAAATTGAAAAAGAAATAATTTGCTGTTGCCACAGAGTTACGCGCAGCGAACTCTGTGGACTGGGAATCTAATTGCTTCACTAGTTTGAAAATAAGCAAACTAAATAATAACTTGTACCAACGAATCACAGAGTTCCTTTCAAGTAACTCTGTAAAAACAAAAAAACGCGGGGCGTTGGGCGTTATACCAGACAAACACTATGAAAGTCAAAAAAAATCGAGTCAAAATTGACGATGAAATATCTGCACAGGTCTTATATGCCTCAGACAGGACTTGTTGTGTTTGCAATGAAAGAGGAAAAGCAATTCAAATACATCATATTGATGAAAATCCAAGTAATAATGAACTATCCAATTTAGCTGTTCTATGTTTTCAATGTCATGAGGAGACCCAAATACGGGGAGGTTTCGGGAGAAAGCTTAATGCTGCACAAGTAATGAAATATAGAGAAGAGTGGGTTATTCGAGTTGAGCAAAGAAGAAAAAGTGTAGATGAGTTGGTTTCTTTAAAAACTATTGAAGGACAAATAGAAAGCAAATCCGCAGAACCTGAAGTTTTCATACAACCTTATGAAGATGTTTTTGAAGTTAGTGAACACGAAATCAACAGATTTAAGAACTACGTTTATAAAGTTGCAGAAATAAAGAAAACGGTGTTTAAATATGCAACACCTGATTTGGACACAGGAATTACAAATGTTGTTAGGCAAACGTATTATGAGATCATTGATTTCTATGAAGAAATTTTAAATGAGCTTGCATCATTTTATCCATCTAATCACTTTGATGGCGGAGATTCAAAGAAATATTTTAATAAACTAATTGCAACTCGTTTTCATTGGCATAGACTTAAAGTAGAAACTTATGGTGTTGGTAATGGGGGGACTATGGTTCATGTGTTTGTTGGTGCAGCTGTAATGAGTGACACTAACGAAATGATTAAAGATATTGTAAGATATCTAGCTGAGTTTAAGTTTACAATTGATTACAAAAACTGGGAAAATAATTGGGACATAGAAGATGAATAGTACAAACACTCTTTCGCTGCAACATCTTCATAAAAGGTTTTGTGTGCTGGTTACGAGATGTTGCGTTTTTTGATTTGCAGGATTTTTACTTTATACTTTAATGCTTCATTTATTTCCAACCGCACAAGTGAGTGACACGACCGGCGATGCCATGAAAAACGCTGCCAAGATAATAAATAGCATAAGGCAATCACTGCTCTCCCAAGAATCATTTCATCATTACCGAAAGCTATTGCCGAAAAAACTGATGAAAGTCATGTTTTAGGCTTATAGCAGTCATAGAATTCAAGGTTGCCCGGGATGAAATTTGCATTATAAAATTCAAGTTTATGCGAGAAGCACTATCACCCTTATACAGAGATCACAATGGTATACCGCTGATAAACCAGGTAAATATTCAACATAAGAACTATATCTCTACATTCATTAACTGGTGCGAACGACAGGAAAAAAACAAGATGTTCTGGCAAGGTCTGGCTTATATGGGTATTATAGGTATGACGCTTCCCTTAACCTTAGCTTCAATTCTATTTTTAGGGGGTGCTAATTTTAGTTTGATCATAATCGCGGCTGTTGTAAACGTTCCGGTACTGGCATTGAATTTAGCTGCTCAACGTACAAAAGTTACTTTACCGCCGTTCTTTTTTGCGTTACTGGTAGATGTAGCAATCGTGCTATATAGTTTTGCATATTTCTTATATCATTGAGTTTATTTTTCTATCGGTTGATGTCCTTACCAACCGAAAAATACTACTTCTAATTTCGGTCTGTGAGGACACAGACCGATAGATGCAACGGTTTCTATGCCGCCATAAAAAACAAAACGTACAAGTGAGTGACACAACCGGCGATGCCATGAAAAACCACTGCTTGCCAACAAAAACTTGCCGCAAACCGTCCTTTCTTTAAATCTTCATGTGCTTTTAAGTTGTTTTTCGTTGATTGCCTGTAATTTGGGGCATCGAAAGAAACCGGCAACGCTTATTTAGAAAAACCAATTTCATGAAAATTATTACTGTAGTAGGCGCAAGACCGCAGTTTGTAAAAGCCGCCGTGGTATCGAGGGCTTTGCAGCATCATGGCGGCATGCAGGAGCTGATCGTGCACACCGGGCAGCACTACGATAATAATATGAGCGATATTTTTTTTGAGGAGATGCAGATACCGCAACCGGCATATAACCTGGAAATAAAAGAATCGCTGCATGGCATGATGACGGCGCGGATGATGATGGGCATTGAAAAAATTCTGCTGGATGAAAAACCCAATGCAGTACTGGTTTACGGCGATACGAACAGTACGATGGCGGCATCGCTGGCGGCCGCGAAACTGCATATTCCGGTGGCGCATGTGGAAGCAGGACTGAGAAGTTTTAATATGCAGATGCCGGAAGAGATCAACAGGATCGTTACAGATAAAGTGAGCAATTTGTTGTTTTGCCCTACACAGACTGCTGTTGATAATTTGCAGGCAGAAGGTTATACACAATCATTTTACCATATTCATTTAACGGGTGATGTAATGTATGATGCTGCATTGTTTTATTTTGAACGATCTGCACCACGCATTATAGAACAACTGCAATTGCAGGATAAGCAATTTATACTGGCAACGATACACCGGGCAGAGAATACCAAAAATATTCTGCATCTTGTTTCTATTGTAGAAGCGTTGAATGAATTGAATAAGCAGCAACAGGTTGTGGTGCCGTTGCATCCAAGAACATCGAAACTGATTGGGCAACTGAGTGTAAAGCCTTTGTTTACGATCATTGAGCCTGTTGGTTATTTTGATATGCTTCAATTGCTGCACAATTGTTCGCTGGTAATTACAGACAGTGGGGGTTTGCAGAAAGAAGCATACTTCTTTAAAAAATTCTGCGTTATTATGAGGGAACAAACCGAATGGAAGGAATTGACAGAGCACGGCTTTGCAACGATTGCAGGGAGTAATAAAGAACAGATTATATTACAGTCACAAAATTTTATCAGCAACCATTTTACCAGTGATATTGCATTGTACGGCGATGGTAATGCAGGTGAGAAAATTGCCAACATCCTGGAAAATTATTTGAACTAACTGTGCGCATTGTAATACTTACACAATATTATCCCCCGGAGACAGGAGCACCACAAAACAGGCTGTCGAGCCTTGCAGGTTATCTGGCTTCTTATGGCAATGATGTAGAGATATTAACCGCAATGCCAAGCTACCCAAAGAGCGAAATATTTGACGGGTATAAAGGGAAAAAATATTATAAAGAAACCATTGCAAATATTCCTGTCCACCGCTCTTCTATTTATGTAAGTAAGAAAGGGGGCATTACAAGAAGATTGAGTAATTATTTTTCATTTTGTTTTAGTTCTTATTACAGCGCTGCAAAAAGATTACAACCTGCAGATATTATTATTTGTGAATCACCACCATTGTTTCTTGGAATAACAGCAGTATTATTAAAACGCAAGTGGAAATGTAAATTGGTGTTCAATGTGTCTGACCTGTGGCCCGAGAGTGCTGAAAAGATGGGCATTATCAAAAACAAATTTGTTATTAACCGTTCTTATAAACTTGCCAACTGGATCTATAAGAATGCAGATCTTGTAAGCGGGCAAACAAAGGGAATTGTTGCCGCCATAAAAGCAATGCAGCCACAACAAAAATTATTCTGGTTTCCTAATGGTGTTGACCTGCACAAACTCAATAATCATAACGGAACAGTAAAGAGCAATAATAATTTTTCTTTGTTGTATGCAGGCATTATTGGTCATGCGCAAGGTTTGGAAGTAATATTACATGCAGCCAATAAACTAAAAGATAAAACAGATATTCATTTTCATATCATCGGTGATGGACCGGTAAAAAATTCATTGCTTGAATTACAGAAAGGATTACAGCTAAATAATATTACATTCATCAGTAATCAACCATCAGAAAAAGTAATGGAATGGCTGCATCAATGCGATGCATATATTGTTCCGCTTCGTAAACTTGATCTGTTCAAAGGTGCTATTCCTTCCAAATTATTTGAGCCTTTAGGAATAGGCAAACCCATTTTACTCGGTGTTGAAGGAGAAGCAAAAGAATTATTTATTGACGAAGCAAAAGGCGGATTATTCTTCGAACCTGAAAATTCAGAACAGCTTTCTGATTCTATCATACAATTATACAACGACCGGAAATTGGCAACTGACTTAGGTTTCAGCGGACAAGCTTATGTAAATAATTATTTCCGCAGAGATAAAATCGCAGAAGCATTCTGGAAAGAATTACAAGCCTTATAGTGAACAGTTAACAATGAACAGTGAACAATTGTTTTGACTTTTGAATTTTGAATTTTTACTTTTGGCTCTCACATAATTTCCAAACATGAGTGCAGACTTTTTCGCACACCCCACCGCAGTTATAGATGAAGGCGCTGAAATAGGCAATGGCACACGCATCTGGCATTTCTCTCATGTTATGAAAGATGCAAAGATTGGTAACAACTGCAATATTGGTCAGAATGTTGTTATCTCTCCCGGCGTTGTGCTTGGCAATAATGTAAAGGTGCAGAACAATGTTTCGTTGTACACCGGCGTAACCTGCGATGATGATGTTTTCCTTGGTCCTTCATGCGTTTTCACGAATGTTATCAATCCCCGGAGTGCCATTGTGCGCAAACATGAGTATATGCAAACACATGTGGGCAAAGGCGCAACAATTGGCGCGAATGCAACTATTGTTTGTGGTCATGATATTGGTGCGTATGCTTTTATTGGTGCAGGTGCGGTTGTTACAAAAACTGTAGCGCCTTATGCGTTGGTCGTTGGCAATCCTTCCAAACAAACCGGTTGGATGAGCGAGTATGGGCACAAACTTTCTTTTGATGAGGATGGTTTTGCTTTTTGCAAAGAGAGTAATGAAAAGTATCAATTGAAAGAGGGTATTGTAAATAAGGTTTTATGAGCCCGGCATTTGCATTTCATAGCATCACCTCTTGCGTCGCACTCTTGTACTATTGAACTTTATGCAACATATCCTACAATATCTTTACTTTGCGTCTTCGCGTTTCAATACTGGTCAGACGGCTCTAAGCCGTCAGACCAGTAACTTCAAAGATTCATAAACTCGCTATATAAATGGAGCCTGTAAAATTTGCAGTAGTTGGTTGCGGACATATTGGAAAGCGTCATGCAGAAATGATTCAAAGAAATGAAGAAGCAGAGCTTGTCGCATTAATTGACGTAAAAGATAAAACTGCATTGAATATTGATAATAATATTCCTTTCTTTCAAAGTCTTGAAAGTTTTTTACAATCAGGCATTGATGCTGATGTTATCAATATTGCCACACCAAACGGATTGCATGCAACGCAAGCCTTGCAAAGTTTACAAGCCAATAAACATGTGGTAATAGAGAAACCTATTGCACTTACCAAAGCAGATGCAGAGAAAATTATCTTTAAGGCGTTACATGTACATAAACATGTGTTTGCTGTAATGCAGAACCGTTACTCCCCTCCTTCTGCATGGATAAAAGAACTAATTGACAGTGGCAAACTTGGTAAGATCTTCATGGTACAACTTAACTGCTACTGGAACCGTGATGCACGTTATTACAAAGGCGATACATGGCATGGCACCAAAGAACAGGATGGCGGCACACTCTTTACACAGTTCTCTCACTTCATAGATATTTTATATTGGCTGTTTGGTGATATAGAAAATATTCAATCAAGATTACACTCATTCAATCATCAATCATTAACCGCATTTGAAGACAGTGGTACTGTTACCTTTGATCTTTGTAGCGGTGGCTCAGGTTCGCTAAATTTTTCTACTTCTGTGTGGGATAAGAATATGGAAAGCAGCATCACCATCATTGCAGAAAATGGCAGTATAAAAATTGGCGGTCAGTATATGGATAAGATTGAATATTGTCATGTAAAAGATTATACAGTTCCTGAGCTTTCACCAACTAATCCCGGTAATGATTATGGCGCTTATAAAGGCTCCGCGGCGAACCACAATTTTATTATTCAGAATGTAATTGATGTAATTCGTTCAAGATCTACTATTACAACTAATGCATTGGAAGGCTTGAAAGTGGTAGATATTATAGAACGGATTTATGCTGCGGGAAAGAAGTAGCTGCAATGAAAAACAGAAAGTACAATTGAGTGACACAACAGGCGACGCCATTTATTCTTTAGGTGGCTAACTAAATATATTTTGCTTCTTTATAGATTTTCTCAATGATCTCAACAGTCTTCAATCCATCGTATGCATTGGCATACGACGTAGCACCGTGCAATAATACATCCACAAGATTTTGATATACTTTATCATGATTACTCATTGAACCGATGTACGTACCGTAATCGTTTGCCGTATTGCTTTTTGGAAGATTTTCAATTGTATAATTTTCGATTAGCTGGTATTCCAATTCGTTTAAATATTGCCCTCCGATCTTCACTGTTCCTTTCTCAGCAAAAATCGTAAGCGAGCCCTCCATATTTTTTTTATAACTGTTTACTGTGTAATGAATGCCACCAATAATGCCATTCTCAAATTCCATGTTAACAATACCGGTATCTTCAAACTCAATAATCTTCTTATGCGCAATATTTGATAACATTGCCTGCACATTTTTCACATAACCAAAGAACCAGTACAACAGATCAATAAAATGAGAGAACTGCGTAAACAAAGTTCCACCATCATATTCCTTTGTCCCTTTCCATGAATTTTTATAATAATCAGGATTTCTGTTCCAATAGCAATTCAGTTGAACACTATAAATTTTACCGAGCTTATTTTGATCAAGCAATTCTTTTACTGCCTGCACGGGTGGATTGAACCGGTTTTGTTTTACTACGAATAATTGCCTTTTATTTTTTTCGGATGTCGTAATCATTAGCCTGCAATCTGGAGCGCTTATTGCCATTGGCTTTTCACATAACACATGAAAACCTGCATTCAATGCTTCAATGGCATGCAATGCATGCAAACCATTTGGTGTGCATACAACTATAACATCTATGCTTTGCCTTTGCAGCAAAAGTGACGCTGTAGTATAATAGGCCTTAGCCCCGAATTCTTTTGCGAGATCATTCGCTTTGTTTGGAATAATATCACATACCGCAACCAAATGTCCAAAACGATCGATCTGTTCCGCATGACGTTGCGCAATCCTTCCGCAACCAATAATAGCAAAACGCAGGTTCGTTCGAAGCATTAATAATTTTTTGGAAAGATAAGGAGTGAATACCTTAATAAAAGAAAAAACCAATCATGGTATGATTGGTTTAAATTATTTATTTGTTATCTGAAGTGGTAAACAGGATCAGTATTCATCTTCATTGAACATAAAATCTTCCTGGCTTGGATAATCAGGCCAAATGTCTTCAATACTTTCATACACTTCACCTTCGTCCTCCAGTTCCTGCAAATTTTCCACTACTTCAATAGGAGCGCCGCTGCGTATAGCATAATCGATCAATTCGTCTTTTGTTGCCGGCCAGGGCGCTTCTTCCAGGTAACTTGCCAATTCCAGTGTCCAGAACATAGTCTCAAATTTTGCGCAAATGTAAGCGTTGTAACGAAATATCCAAATATGCTATTGCACATTGGGTTTAAATTAATTTTAAAAACTTTTTTAAAAAGACTGCGTTTCTTTGCAACCACTCTAAAAAAGAAAATCTATCCACTCAATGAGCATGTTAAACGCAAAAGGCATTCAAAAATTTTACGAGAAACTTCATGTTTTAAAAGGTGTGGATATTTCTGTTAATAAAGGTGAGATCGTTTCTATTGTTGGCTCTTCCGGCGCAGGCAAAAGCACTTTACTACATATTCTTGGCACGCTTGATGAACCTGCAGCCGGTGAAATTTTTCTTGGCCAGGTTCCCGTACATGAACTAAAAGGCAAAAAGCTGGCTGCTTTCCGCAATAAAGAGATCGGCTTTGTTTTCCAGTTTCATCACCTGCTGCCCGAATTTACTGCCCTGGAAAATGTGTGCATTCCCGGATGGATCGCTGGTCGTAGAAAAAAAGAAGTGGAAACAGAAGCCACGAAACTCTTACAAATGCTGGGACTGGCAGAGCGGCTCGATAATAAACCCAATGCACTTAGCGGTGGCGAGCAGCAACGAGTGGCAGTAGCCCGTGCCCTCATCAATAAACCAGCCATAGTATTTGCCGATGAACCTACCGGCAATCTCGATAGCAAAAATGCAAAAGAACTGCATGATCTGTTTGTACAACTGCGCAACCAATTCAATCAAACTTTTTTAATAGTTACACACAACGAAGAGTTAGCCGGCATGAGTGATCGTACGTTGCATATGAAAGATGGTTTGATCGTGGCATAGTTTTTTTGGAGCTGACTTTTGTTTTTCATAGCATCACCTGTTGCGTCGCACACTTGTACTGCAATATTATTGTTCAACAAAGAATAGAAAGTACAAGTGAGTGACACAACGAAGATGCCATATGCACTTGAGCTTACTACATAAAAAAACTCCGCATAAATTATACTGCGGAGTTACTTTATAAACTTCATATACACTATATACTTACTTTAACTTAGCCAATGCATCTTTAATTCTTGCCCATGCCCTTTCAATATTGGTCATGCTGTTGGCAAAAGAAAAACGCACACATTTTGGTTCACCAAATGCATCACCCATTACAGAAGATACATGTGCCGTGTTCAGCAAATACATTGAAAAATCTGCTGAGTTTTTGATAACGTTTTCACCATCACTTTTACCATAGTAAGAAGACACATCAGGAAAAATATAGAACGCGCCTTCCGGCTCTCCGCACTTAATACCCGGAATATCTTTTACAAGCTCAAGTACTTTTGCTCTTCTGCGTGTAAACTCTTCAGCCATTTCATGCGAAGGTCTCAGATCTGCTGTAAGTGCCACCACTGCAGCTTTCTGTGTGATAGAGCAAGTGCCGCTGGTGAATTGCCCCTGCAATTTTTCCATTCCTTTTGCTACTTCCACACTTGACGCAGTATAACCCAAACGCCAGCCTGTCATCGCAAAACCTTTACTCAATCCATTGATGAGAATAATGCGGTCTTTCAGATCAGCAAACTGTGCAATGCTTTCATGCTTGCCAACGAAATTGATGTATTCATAGATCTCATCGGAAATGATATAGATGTTAGGATGTTTTCTAAACACTTCTGCTAATCCAGCCAATTCTTCTTTGCTGTACACAGCACCGGAAGGATTACATGGAGAAGAAAATAAAAACAATTTTGTTTTATCTGTTATAAAAGATTCAAGTTGTGCAGGTGTTATTTTAAAACCACTTTCTAAAGTTGTATGAGCTTCCACAACTTTACCTCTTGCAATCTTAACCAGCTCAGAATAAGTAACCCAGTAAGGCGTTGGAATAATTACTTCTTCATCCTCATCAACCAATGCAAGAATAGCATTTGCCAGACTTTGCTTGGCCCCGGTTGACGTAACGATTTGTTCAGGTTTATAATCCAGGTTATTATCACGCTTCAGTTTATCGCAAACGGCCTGGCGCAGGTCGGGAAAACCAGCCACAGGTGTGTAATGGCTCCAGTTGTCTGCAATTGCTTTTACAGCAGCATCTTTAATGTGTTGCGGCGTGTCAAAATCAGGCTCACCAAGGCTAAGGTCAATTACATCAACACCTTTGGCCCGCAGCTCACGGCCAAGTTTAGCCATTTTGAGCGTTTCAGGTTCTGCAAACCTGTCTAGAATGGAAGATAGTTTCATTGTCAGTTGCTTCGTTTTTTGGATGGCAAAGGTAAGGGTAATACAAAAAACGAAGAGAGAGATTATGTAACCAACTTATGAACAAATGTTAGGCTGCGGTTGTGTCACTCACTTGTACGTTCAGATCAACATTGGGCAAATGCGGATAACCATTTCATTAATGTCTTATAATGGCTGTATCTAAAGGAGTGGTGGTATTCTCATATAAACCTTTCAGGTAAACGGTATACTGCTTTCCGCTTTGAAAATTTATACTGCTGAATTGTTTAATCACCGTTGTAGTATCATGATCGTATAACGAGAGATCATAAGTGCCTGCAGGAACAACGCTGAAATTTGAGTATGAACTTACCAGGCTTTGGTCATTAAAATATCTTCCAGCAAATTTTATGGTATCATAAACATTTGTAAATGAAGCATCGAGTGTTGGGCTGTTGGGACAAAAATCGAGCACTCTTACTTTAGCATAAGAAAAAGTATCTGTAGTTAAATTATCTTCTGTAAATACAACATTTGGTAGACTTGCGTTAAAAGAATCTATTAGAAAAAGGCTGAAATATTTACCTGCAGGAAGATTTAGCAATTGATCAGTCAGTGAATTAGTGGAACCTGTTTGTGAGAGTTTAAATTCATAGATTCCGGGAAATACAAGAAAGTAACCACTGTCTTTGCCATAAACATAATTGGTTGCAATGGTGTTGCTGTTAAGTGTTACATCAATGGCAGGTGCGTCTGGTGAAGCATTGACAACATACAAACCTGCAGAAGGTGGAGTTGTTTCGCCACCGGTTAGCCCGCAACCAGATAGTGCAAACAGCATGATAATTGCAACACCGGTGTTTTGTTTCATTAAGACTTTTGTAATTTATGCCGCAAAATAGGTTAATGCCTATAAACTATAAAATGAGATTACTTATAGTTGTGTTATACAAATGAAAATTATATTGTTTTGCTGCCAAAAGTTATGGAGTACAAGTGAGTGACACAACGATGCTTAATTAAAATACAAAAGCCGGTTACCAAAAAAGATAACCGGCTTTTGTAAGAGATTTATTTAAAGTAAATGCTGTATGAGACCGTAACCCATAGCCTGTGTGCCCGTGCCGTTATAAAAACCTTTCAAATAAATGGTGTATGCTTTACTTCCTAACAATTGAACATTTTCAAAAGTTTTAAAAGGTGTACCACTTCCCAGCATAAATAATTTTATGTTATAAGTTCCGCCTTTGATCGTAGTAAAATCAGACTTGTAACTATCATACGATTGGTCATTAAAGGAACGGCCTGTTAATTCAAGCACATCTGATGTTGCTGTATTTTCAAACCGAATAGTATGATAAGTCAGGTCGGGGCAAAAATCAAGATACCTTACCTCTACAGAATCAGAATCTGGTATTGTAAAATTATCTGCCACAGCAACTGCTTTCATTTTACTTACTGAATCAATAAAATATATGCTATATAAAGTACCAGTGTCCAGAATAAAAGTTTTAGTAACATAATAAGCCGTCTTGCCGGCTTCAGCTATTTTAAGTTCATAAGGTCCGGGTGTTCCATATGCATAACCCGTATCTGTACCATAAGTAATATTTGGGAGAGACAACTGCCCATTAATATAAATATCCGTAACAGGTGCATTTGGAGAAGCTTGTACAATAAATATTCCGGCAGGATTTGGGGCAGCAGGCCCGGAATTACTTTTCAAACAACTGCTAAACAGCACAGCGGTTAATACAACAAGCAAAAAGCTAAAGCGTTTGATCATTTTTGTTTTTTTAAAATTTCGCAAATATAGTGTTTGACAATCTTATATACAGGAACGTTGCAAAAGGCACAATTGTGAGTGCTGAAAAGTTAAAATATATAATAAAGCTGATAAGCATAAATGATAACTCTATGACACTATTTAGTATAGATTTGTCTAACAAACGCATGTTATGCCACACGAATGCATCTCTGTTTTTGATATGTTTAAAATTGGCGTAGGTCCATCCAGTTCTCACACACTTGGCCCATGGCGTGCGGCATTGCGTTTTTTACAGACAATAGAAAACAATTACAGTTTAACTGATGTGCTGGACGTGCAGGTGCTGCTGTATGGTTCGCTTGCAAAAACGGGCAAGGGACATGGTACAGATATAGCAGTTATACTTGGTTTGTGTGGTGATGATCCCGTAACAGTTGATGTAAATAGCATTACACCTAAAATGCAGCAAATAGCTACAGAAAAAAAGATGATGCTGGCAAACAAAGCAGAGATCGGATTTGATCCTTTAACAGATGTTGCTTTTTTATTTACAGAAACACTGCCCTTCCATCCAAACGGTGTAACCTTTCTTGCGCAGTTTAAAAACGGCGAAAGCATCAGCGAAACTTATTATTCTATTGGAGGAGGTTTTGTGGTAAAAGAAGGAGAAAATAATGACAGCAAAACAAATGTTGATCTCCCTTTCCCTATCAATACTGCAGATGATCTACTGCACTGGTGCATAAAAACAGGGCTTGCCATTTACGAAGTGGTAATGGAAAACGAACATGCATGGCGCAGCGAAACATCCACAAAAGAAGGCCTGCTGCAGATATGGCAAACAATGAGGGAATGTATGTATCGGGGTTGTCACCACAAAGGTGAATTACCCGGTGGCCTGCATGTACACAGAAGAGCATTTGATCTCAATAAAAAACTCATCGGCAATCAAACATACAATGATTATGAAAGTTGGGTTATTGCCATTAAAAATGGTGGCAACAGTTTTCACTATATTCTTGATTGGGTAAGTTGTTTTGCATTGGCAGTCAATGAAGAGAATGCAGCGTTTGGCCGTGTTGTTACAGCGCCTACTAATGGCGCAGCGGGTGTAATACCAGCGGTGCTGCAATACTTCATTGCTTTCTGTGATGGTTATGATAATGATAAGATCATAAGATTTTTATTAACCGCATCAGAGATCGGCAGCATCTTTAAAAAAGGCGCAACAATTTCTGCAGCAATGGGCGGTTGCCAGGCAGAGATTGGCGTGTCGTCTGCAATGGCTGCCGCTGCATTAACAGAAAGCATGGGCGGTACACAAAAGCAAGCCATGATGGCTGCAGAGATTGCCATGGAACATCATCTTGGCCTTACCTGCGATCCTATTGGCGGGCTTGTACAGGTACCATGCATAGAACGCAATACAATGGGCGCTATAAAAGCAATAACCGCATCCCAGCTTGCATTACAGAGCACTCCTGATTACGCAAAAGTTAGTCTTGACAAAGTAATCAAAACCATGTGGGATACTGCTCTTGATATGAACAGCAAATACAAAGAAACCGCCGATGGTGGCCTTGCTGTAAATATTCCTATAAGCTTGAGTGAATGTTGATCTGATATTTTCCGGTGACAGGCTTTTGTTCTTTGCAGCATCGCCTGTTGTGTCACTCACTTCAGCATTCTTAACTTTAATCAGCAGGCAAATCTTTCAGTCGTATATATAGTCTTTACTTATACAATTGAATAAATAATTACACACTATTTTCCTATTCCATAGTTTTGAATAATTAATAAAAAAATTTGAGAACAGTACTTATTATTGATGATGAAGAAAAACTCCGCAGCCTGTTAGCAAGAATTGTAAAGCTGGAAGGTTTTGAAGTTCTGGAAGCTGCAACCTGCAAAGCTGCATTGAAAAAACTGGAGCAATCAGCAATTGATGCAATTCTCTGCGATGTAAAACTTCCTGATGGTAATGGCGTTGACCTGGTGAAAGAAGTGAAAGAAAAATATCCTGCTGTTGAAATAATATTACTTACTGCTTATGGCAATATTCCAGATGGTGTACAGGCCATAAAAAATGGAGCATTTGATTATATCACAAAAGGCGATGATAATAACAAGATCATTCCATTACTCCATCGCGTTTTTGAAAAAATAGAATTATCCGAGCGTGTTTGTAAACTTGAAAAGCAGGTAGAAAAAAAATATTCTTTTGATAATATCATTGGCAAATCAAAAATTATCCTTGTCGCTGTAGATCTTGCAAAGCGGGTGGCATCAACAGATACAACGGTTTTATTAACCGGCGAAACAGGAACAGGTAAAGAAGTTTTTGCACAGGCCATACACCAGGCAAGCAGCCGGAATAGCAGATCTTTTGTTGCCATCAATTGCTCTGCATTCAGCAAAGAATTGTTGGAAAGCGAAATGTTTGGTCATGTTGCAGGGTCTTTTACAGGTGCATCAAAAGATAAAAAAGGTTTGTTCGAAGAAGCAGATAAAGGAACGATCTTTCTTGATGAGATCGGCGAAATGAGTATTGAACTGCAGGCAAAATTGCTGCGTGTAATTGAAGCCGGTGAGTTTATTAAGGTCGGTGAAAGCAAAACAACAAAAGTTGATGTAAGAATTATAGCAGCCACCAACCGCGACCTACATAAAGAAATTGAAGCAGGTCATTTCAGGCAGGATCTTTTTTATCGCTTATCTGTTTTTGAAATAAAATTGCCTGCTTTAAGAGATAGAGTTCCCGATATAGAAATGCTTGCAAAGAATTTTGCAGAAATATTTGCTGCAAAAACAAATAAAAAAATCGATACACTTAATGACGCTTTTATTAAAGCATTGAAAAAGCATGACTGGCCTGGCAATATCCGTGAATTGAAAAATGTGATTGAACGGAGCGTTATACTGGCTAACTCAAATGAACTTGTTGCTGATACGTTGCCTTTTGAATTTCAACATAAAACTGAATCCTCAACAGGAAAGATACTTTCCGCATTTGATCTTGCCAGCGCAGAAAAATTGCATATTCAAAAAGTACTTAACTATACCAATGGCAATAAAACAGAAACTGCACGTTTGTTGAACATCGGCTTAACCACACTATACAGGAAAATAGAAGAATACAAGCTTTTCTAAAAGGCTTTCAAAATGATATACTGCCCTTTCATTATGAAAGGGTTTTTTATTTTTAAAACTTTCTGCCAAAACTGCTTAACATTCTGTAATCCTTTTCCAGTAACCATTTCAGGATACACCTAACACTTATTTGTATACAAGGGCATAAACTTTGGCGCTATTCAGCCAAACAAAAAAGTTATGCTCACAGTCATTCTAATTCTTGCAGGTATTATAGGCTTTGCCCTGTTCTACAAATTCATTGACTGGTTTGAAAAAATTTAAAAGAAAATAAACATGATCTATCTATTCATCATTTCAATGTTGGTCTTTGTTTACCTCTGTTATGTATTGGCAAAACCAGAAAAATTTTAATCACAATCAACAACTTTTAAAAAGCTCCTCCACCGGAGGGGTTGGGGGAGACTTTATGAACACAGAAATAGCCGGAATTATTATAACGTACGTCACCACTGTATTACTGGCAGTTCCGCTTGGACATTATATTGGCAAAGTCTACAACGGAGATAAAACATGGCTGGATAAAATATTCAATCCACTGGATAAAATATTTTTCAAATTCAGTGGCATTAAACCTGAAAGAGAAATGAGTTGGAAACAACATCTTGTTGCATTACTTACTATTAATCTTCTTTGGTTTTTGTTTTCTATGCTGGTGCTCATGAATATGCGTTGGCTTCCATTAAATCCTGATGGCAATCCATCTATGACAGCAGACCTTGCATTTAATACAACAATAAGTTTTGTTTCAAATACAAACCTTCAGCACTATTCAGGAGAGACAGGTGTTTCCTATCTCGGGCAAATGGTATTGATGTTGTTTCAATTCATTAGTGCAGGTGCAGGTATGGCAGTATGTGCGGTAGTGTTCAACGCAATGAAAGAGAGAACAACTGAAAAGCTTGGCAACTTCTATAACTACTTTATAAAATCCTGCACAAGAATATTATTGCCTTTATCAATCGTTGTTGCTGTGATATTATTATTCAACGGCACACCAATGAATTTTGAAGGAAAGGGCCAATATATTTCTTTACAAGGAGACACAGTAAATGTTTCAAGAGGTGCTGCGGCTGCAATGGTTGCTATTAAGCAACTTGGCACAAACGGTGGAGGTTTCTTTGGCGCAAACGCTGCGCATCCTTTAGAGAATCCAAACTATTTTACAAACATCATCGAAAATATTTGCATTCTTCTTATCCCTATTGCAATGATTTTTGCATTAGGCTATATTATAAAAAGAAAAAGATTTGCATGGATGGTCTTTGCGGTAATGACGCTTGGTTTTTTACTGTTACTACTTCCTTCCATCTACAATGAAATGCACGGCAATCCTGAGATCGCGAAGATGGGCATTCCACAACCGCTCGGAAGCATGGAAGGAAAAGAAGTTCGTTTTGGTGGTGCGGCATCTGCTTACTGGGGTATTAGTACAACATGCACATCCAATGGATCTGTTAATGCTATGCACGATAGTTTCACGCCACTTACAGGTATGTCTGCTATGCTCGGCATGATGGTCAATTCATTTTATGGCGGTGTTGGTGTGGGCTTTCTAAACTTTTACATTTTCATCATCATAGCAGTTTTTATAAGTGGTTTAATGGTTGGCAGAACACCTGAATTACTTGGTAAGAAAATAGAAGCAAAAGAAATGAAGATCGCTTCCATCATAGCATTGTTGCATACGCTGCTCATCCTTGCATTCACTGCGCTTTCTTCTTATATGTATGCGCATGATCCCACGACTTATGCAGGCTGGCTCAGCAACCCGGGTAATCATGGATTCAGTGAAATGTTGTATGAATTCACTTCATCTTCTGCAAACAACGGCAGTGGCTTTGAAGGGCTTGGTGATGGTGTGCCTTTCTGGAATATTACTTGTGGTATCGTTATGTTACTTGGTCGTTTTCTTCCAATCATTGGCCCGGTTGCAATAGCCGGCATTCTTGCCAAGAAAAAATATATACCTGAAAGTGCAGGCACACTTAAAACAGATACATCCACATTCGGTATTATGATCTTCGCTGTAATATTTATTGTAGCTGCATTAAGTTTCTTCCCTGCACTATCATTAGGACCTATTGCAGAATATTTTACCCTACATCCCTAAAGGTACTTTGAAGAAATAGATTATGAACCTAACAATAGTATTTCATGGAATCGCCTGTTGCGTCGCACTCTTGTACATTCAGATCATTAATGAACAGAACGGTGAAGTGAGTGACACAACGGAAGATGATAAAAGATATACAGTTCGAAAACAAATTTCTAAAATATTATCAACTTATGAAGTCCTCCCTTTAGGGAGGATTTAGGAGGGCATCATGTCAAAGCATAAAAGAGAAAATAAATTATTCGAATCTTCTTTGGTAAAAGAAGCATTGAAACAATCATTTGTAAAACTAAATCCCAGGGTTTTGTTTCGTAACCCTGTAATGTTTACCGTAGAAATCGGGACAGTGATAATGCTTGCAGTATGCATTTGGATTGGATTTGGCGAAGCATCGCAAGGTTCATTAACCTACAACATTTTGATTACTGCAATACTTTTTGTGACGGTAGTTTTCGGAAATTTTGCAGAAGCCATTGCTGAAGCAAGAGGCAAAGCACAGGCAGATAGCTTACGCAAAACAAGAGAAGACACACCTGCAAAAAAAATATTTCCTGTTGGTGAAATGTTTGTTGGTGAAATGAAAATTATTCCATCATCGCAACTAAAAAAAGGAGACATATTTATTTGTGAAACCGGAGACATCATCCCAATGGATGGAGAAATTGTGGAAGGTATTGCCACTATAGATGAAAGCGCCATCACAGGAGAATCTGCACCGGTAATCCGTGAATCAGGTGGTGATAAAAGCTCTGTAACAGGCGGCACAAAAGTATTGAGCGATAAAATAAAAGTTCGTGTAACGACAGAAGCCGGTGAAAGTTTTCTGGATAAAATGATCGCGTTGGTTGAAGGCGCATCAAGACAAAAAACGCCGAATGAAATTGCACTGACAATTTTATTAGCAGCATTTACGCTCATCTTCATTATTGTATGCGTTACACTAAAACCATTTGGTGATTATGCAAACACACCAATAACTATTGCTGCATTTATTTCATTGTTTGTTTGTTTGATACCAACAACAATCGGTGGCTTGCTAAGTGCTATTGGCATTGCAGGTATGGACAGGGCTTTGCGTGCAAACGTAATAACCAAAAGCGGTAAAGCAGTTGAAACAGCGGGTGATCTTGATACATTGTTGCTTGATAAAACAGGAACAATAACCATTGGTAACCGAAAAGCAACAAATTTCTTTCCTTCGGCAGGTGTTGATGAAGCTGCATTTATTGAAGCATGTATTTTATCATCGCTTGCAGATGAAACACCCGAAGGAAAATCGATCATTGAATTAGCAGAAACAAAAGGTTTCAAAAAACCTTCCTTGCAAAAAGACAAAGTTCATTTTGTTGAATTCACTGCAGAAACAAGAAGCAGTGGTATTGATATGGAAGGAATACATATTCGCAAAGGCGCTTATGATTCTATTCGCAATAAGGTGGAACAGGCAGGAAATAAAGTGCCTGTTGAAACGATAGATCAAACAAAAGAAATTGCTGCGAATGGAGGAACACCTTTAGTTGTAAGTAATAACAATGTGGTAATGGGTGTAATAGAATTACAGGACATTATCAAACCCGGCATACAGGAACGTTTTGAACGTTTAAGAAAGATGGGCGTAAAAACGGTGATGGTTACAGGTGATAATCCATTAACCGCAAAATACATTGCAGCCAAAGCAGGTGTTGACGATTTTATTGCAGAAGCAAAACCTGAAGACAAAATGCAATACATCCGGAAGGAACAACAAGGTGGTAAACTTGTTGCCATGATGGGTGATGGAACCAACGATGCCCCTGCACTTGCACAAGCCGATGTTGGCGTTGCAATGAACAGTGGCACACAGGCTGCAAAAGAAGCAGGCAATATGGTTGACCTGGATAATGATCCAACAAAATTGATCGAGATTGTTGAAATAGGAAAACAATTACTGATGACAAGAGGAACGCTAACTACATTCAGCATTGCAAATGATGTGGCAAAATATTTTGCTATTGTACCTGCATTGTTCATAGCATCAATACCCGGTTTGCAGGCTTTGAATATTATGAACCTACATAGCCCTGAAAGCGCAATTCTTTCTGCCGTTATTTTCAACGCGATCATTATTCCTTTATTGATTCCACTTGCATTAAAAGGCGTTGCGTACAAACCCATTGGTGCAAGTGCTTTGCTCAGAAGAAACTTATTGATCTATGGTTTTGGTGGCGTAGTAGTGCCTTTTATTGGAATTAAATTAATTGATATGTTGGTGAGTATATGGTTTTAGGAGTGAGATGTAAGAAGTGAAATGTGAGATGCACGCAAAATTCTAAAATTCACTTTTATATCCAAGGCTTTTCATTAATCCATAAATTAATTTTCCAATGATATTCAGTCTATCTAATAATTCAGTTACTGTTTCTCCTTCAATAAATTTTAGGTCTTTTGAAAGAAGCAGTAATGTATCTAACTCAGAAACAGAGCCAAGAGCAATACTCAAAAAGCGTATAAACTCTTTAGTGGATTTGCGGCCTGCACCTTCGGCAATATTTGCAGGCAAAGAAACTGCAGCTCTTCGCAGTTGTGAAGTCAAACCAAATTTCTCATCAGCAGGAAAAGACAAAGTTGCTTTATATATTTCTTTGACAAAATCAAAACTGTATTTCCATACATCCAGATTTTTATACAGTTTATCTCACATATAATCTTTTTCTAAAATTAAAACATTTCACATCTTACTTCTAACATCTTACAATTATGAAACAAAATATTCTTCCCGCAATTAAACTTACAGTAGTCTGTATCATATTCTTTATGGGCATCTATCCTTTATTTATTTGGGGCATTGCGCAAGCTGCGCCTGGTAATGGTAAAGGAGAGACAATCCAGGTCAATGGCAAAGTAGTGGGCTATAAACTGATCGGTCAAAAGTTCACTGATGATAAATATTTTTGGAGTCGTCCTTCAGCAGTGGACTATAATGCGGCAGGATCCGGCGGCTCTAACAAAGGACCAACCAATCCTGATTATCTAAAGACAGTACAAGATAGAATTGATACATTTCTTGTACACAATCCAGGTATAAAGAAGGAAGAAATTCCATCAGAGCTTGTAACTGCAAGTGGTAGCGGGTTGGACCCAGACCTCTCTCCTGCTGCGGCTTACGTGCAGATCAAGCGGATTGCAAAAACGAGAAATATTTCTGAACAACAATTGAATGATCTTATTGCAAAAAATATTCAGCAACCTTTGCTTGGATTATTTGGAACAACGCATGTAAATGTTTTGCAGTTAAATATTCAATTGAATGAAATAAAACAATAATTTTTTGAATCAGGCTTTCGAATAACTATGGAACTGTTATTGCGTCGCACTCTTGTGCGTTCTAATCTTTGCTGAGCAAGGTATAAAGTGTACAAGAGTGCGACGCAAGTAAAGCTAAATAGCAGTAATGCAGTTAGGTCACAAAAAATAAAATGCCAGACGAAAAAGAAAATAACGTACAACACTTTCTTGACCTGATAAAAAAATCAAGAAGAGGAAAGTTTAAAATTTATATCGGCATGAGTGCCGGCGTAGGTAAAACTTTTCGTATGCTGCAGGAAGCACAAACCCTGTTGCGCAATGGTGTTGATGTGAAGATTGGCTACATTGAAACGCACAACAGAATAGAAACACATGCATTGCTTGATGGTTTGCCTGTAATTCCTCGCCGGAAACTCTTTTACAAGGGCAAAGAACTGGAAGAATTGGACGTACAGGCAGTAATAAATTTAAGACCGGAAGTTGTGATCGTTGATGAGCTTGCACACACCAATATTGAAGGAAGTAAAAATGAAAAACGCTGGCAGGATGTAATGGAAATTCTTGATGCGGGTATTAATGTAATCAGTGCGGTAAACATTCAACACATAGAAAGTTTAAACGAAGAAGTAAAAGATATTACTGGTATTGATGTGGCAGAACGCATACCAGACAGCGTTTTACAACAGGCAGATGAAGTAGTGAATATAGATCTTACTGCTGATGAATTAATAACAAGACTGAGGGAAGGAAAAATTTATGTACCTGACAAAATAGAAATAGCATTAAAGAATTTCTTTCAAAGTGAAAAAATTTTACAGCTTCGTGAATTGGCACTGAAAGAAGTAGCCAGCCAGGTTGAAAGAAAGATTGAAACAGAATTACCACGCAATACGCATTTAAAGCAGGAACGCTTTATGGCATGTATCAGCAGCAATTATGAGATCGCTAAGACGGTGATCCGCAAAACGGCCAGGCTTGCATCCTATTACAATGCAAAATGGTTTGTGCTGTATGTACAAACGTCAAAAGAAGATGGTGATAAAATTGGACTTGCTGCACAACGACATTTGATCAATAATTTCAAGCTTGCTACAGAATTGGGTGCTGAAGTAATAAAAACAAAGCAAAATAATATTGCCCGTGGAATTATTGAAAAAGCAGAAGAAAAAAATATTACTACCATTTGCATCGGCAAACCGCATCTTAACCTCTTCAATGTAATTTTGAGTACTGCAGTATTTAACCAACTATTGAATAAATTATCTGCTTCTGATATAGACATCGTTATTTTAAGTTAGCATCAAATATCAACTTACATGAAGCTAAAAACAAAACTCACACTCGGCATCGGGTTTCTTTTTATAGTGATACTCGTCTTTGGTGTTCTAAGCATCATATCTATAAATATTCTAAAGTCTGATTCAGCGCAGGTACTAAAGAACAATCATGAAACACTCATGTATTGTAATAATATTCTCAAAGCACTCGACGAAATAAAGTTTAATAGGGCTGCTATCGATAGCATTGAAGCAAATCTTTCGAGGCAGGAGAAAAATATTACAGAGCCGGGTGAAAAAGAAGCGACTGAACTGCTGAGAAAGAATTTTGAAGAGTTAAAAGCAAATCCAAATGACTCTTCGAACTATCCAGAAATGCGGCAAAGCCTGCAGTTTATTAACTATCTCAACCAGCAGGCCATCATGCGTAAGAATGAAATAGCAGAAACAACAGCTCAACATGCAACAACATGGCTTACGATCATCTTCTCTGTTCTTACGCTCATAGCATTTACATTGGTCGTCAATTTCCCATCTATTATTTCAAAACCTGTACGTGCACTGGCAGATGGTATAAGTGAAATTGCCAATAAAAATTACAAAGCAAGAATTCGCCTAAACCAAAAAGATGAGTTCGGTACACTTGCCAATGCATTCAATCAAATGGCAGAAAAATTACAGGAATATGATAACAGCAGTCTTGCAAAACTATTGATGGAAAAGAAACGCATTGAAACGCTTATCAACAATATGCATGATCCGGTGATCGGTCTTGATGAAAACAAAAGAATTCTTTTTGCTAACAATGAAGCATTAAAGATCACAGGATTGAAAGAACATGAAATACTCGGAAAACCTGTACAGGATATAGCCGTAGCTAATGATCTTGTTCGTTCATTGATAAAAGAAATGATCATTCCTGAAGAAAAAAACTTAACTGAAAAAATGCAGCCTTTAAAGATCTATGCAGATAATAAAGAAAGCTATTTTGAAAAAGAGATCGTACCCATTTCAATTACGCCAACAGGTGAAAATGAAAAAATAAATATTGGAAATGTAATTGTGCTAAGAAACATTACGCCTTTTAAAGAGCTTGATTTTGCAAAAACAAATTTCATAGCAACAGTTTCACATGAATTGAAGACCCCAATTGCATCTATCAAAATGAGTTTGCAATTATTGGATAATGAAACAACAGGTAACTTAAATAATGAACAACACGAATTACTTGATAGCATTAAAGATGATACTAACCGCTTATTAAAAATAACAGGAGAGTTGCTCAACATGACACAGGTTGAGAGCGGCAATATCCAACTTGCGTTGTTGCCTTCAGATGCAAAAGAAATGATGATGTATGCAGTAAATGCAAACAGAATGGCAGCAGAAAACAAACACATAAAATTCGATCTGACTTATGCAGAGAATCTTCCCCAGGTAATCGCAGACAGCGATAAAACAACCTGGGTATTGAACAACCTGCTTTCCAATGCCATCAGGCATTCCCGCGAAAATGAAACGATATACCTGCGAATCAATCTGCAAAACAGAAAAATTCTTTTTACTGTAAAAGATACAGGTCACGGCATTGCACAGGAGTATAAACAAAAAATTTTCGACCGCTATTTTCGCGTACCCGGCTCCCAGAAAGAAGGCACAGGTCTTGGGCTTGCCATCAGTAAAGAGTTCATTGAAGCGCAGGGTGGCACCATAACAGTTGAAAGTGAAATTGGCGTGGGCAGTACTTTCACAGTTACGCTTAATGCGGCTCAGTAATTTTTTCATGAACCAGGCTTTGTGCAAGCATTAAACTTTCGTTGCGTCGCACTCTTGTACATTTAGACCACGGTGCAGCATTTTGCATGCCCGTATTTAACTATTAAATTAGCAGCCAAAGGCTGATAGGCTTTCGAAAGCACAAGAGTGCGACGCAACAAAGCTTAATAGTAGTACAATAGATAGTTAACAAAAAAATACCGCCTATCCAAAATATTGCTGTCAAATAAGCCGTTGCATAACTTCATAAATATTTATTTGTTTGTGCACATGAAATAAAATGCTATGAAAAAATCACGGATTGCCGGTATGGGCATGTATGTACCCAAAAATGTAGTTACCAATGCAGACCTTATGAAACACATGGATACTACTGATGAATGGATACAGCAACGCACCGGTGTTAAAGAAAGACGCTATGCAGACCGCTTTGGAGAAACCACTACCACGATGGGTACTGCTGCTTCATTAATGGCTATAGCCGATGCAGGCATCACCAAAGAAGATGTTGACTTTATTATTTTCGCTACACTTTGTCCCGATTATTATTTTCCCGGTTGTGGTGTATTGCTGCAACGCGATCTTGGCCTTACAGGCCGTGGCGCATTAGATGTGCGCAATCAATGCAGCGGGTTTATTTATGCACTTAGTGTTGCAGACCAGTTTATAAGAACGGGCACCTATAAGAATATATTAGTAGTTGGTTCAGAGAAACATTCTTTTGGTCTTGATTTTTCTACACGTGGCAGAACAGTAAGTGTAATGTTTGGTGACGGAGCAGGCGCTGTAATACTACAGCCATCGGCAAATGAAAATGAAGGCATCCTGAGTGTACATCTGCACAGTGATGGTAACGGTGCAGAAGCGCTGGCACAATTCAGCCCCGGCACACACAGCAATCATTGGATGAAAACACCGGTAGCTGATTATGATGAACAGGATTGGTTTGGCAACCAGTACATCAGCCATAAAATGATAGACAATGCGCAGGTGTTTCCGCAGATGGATGGTAATGCAGTAATGAAACGTGCTATTAATTATTTGCCAGAAGTAATTAATGAAGGTCTTACCGCTAATGGTCTTGGTATTGAGGATATAAATATGCTAGTACTTAATCAGTCTAATGCAAGGATAGCAGAATTTGTGCAGCAAAAACTTGGTTTAACGGATGATGAGATCTATATCAATATTCAACGATATGGCAATACTACGGCAGCGTCAATACCCATTGCCATGTTTGAAGCAGTAAAGGATGGCAAACTAAAAAGGGGCGACCTGCTTTGTCTCGCTTCTTATGGAAGCGGCTATACATGGGCCAGTGCGATCATCAGGTTTTAATGCCTGTAGCTTCTATTACAGCATTAATGTAAAAAGCCGATGATTTCTGCATCAGCTTTTTACTACCCTCATTGTTGTTTAAAGTATTATTTTTTTACCATATTCTCCGTATAAGTTTTACCATCTTTACCCAACACTTTTATAAAATAAATTCCATTGGGTACTTCAGACACAGCAAGGTCTGTAGTAGCATTCTGCCATTGCTTAATAAGTTTACCGGATTGTGAAAATAACTGCGCAGAAATAATTTCAGTACCCTTCAATGTAAGGTGCATAAAGCTGCTTACAGGATTGGGATTTACAACAAGTAGTTTATTAGCACTGATATTTGCTGAAGCAACCGGTTCTGCATCGCTTGCAAACGCAGTGGTTACTGTAACCGGTGAGCAGTATACCTGCCATGTGCCATTCCTGTTATCCATCCACGTAGGATAAGCTTTTAAACCATTAGCCGCAACGCCAATATAATCCCCTGCATAACCAAGTGCAAAATTATTATTATCGATTGGCGCTGTAATATGAGGCACATCACTCACTTTTAAATTCACCCATTTGATACCATTCTGTGAGCCTGCGAGGTAGGTGTTGGTAGAGTATCCTGTTGCCTGGTCAAATGCATAATAAGTAACCCAAACTATACCCGTAGCATCGTCAACTGTTATCCATGGAAAAAATGCTTCTCTTGCGTTAGCAATACTTATCACTTTAGCGGCACTCCACGTAGTACCCTGGTTGTCTGAGAATCTTACTTTAATTACAGAATTTCCTGTAGCATTTTTTTCAGGGTATGTTATATAAATTCTTCCTTTTCTTATTGTTCTGCTTTTATCTACCGCCATAGAGGGAAAATCATTTACCCTTGTAAAATTATACCTGCTGCTTGTGTTATCAACTCTTATACCTGCATACGGAAATATAACACTGGCTGGTGTAAAGGTTACACCTCCATCAACAGATTTTGCAAAACCCATTCCATCTGCTTCGTATGGGGATACAACTGTTGTATGATCAGCCCAACATACATACACCTCTCCATTGGGGCCGGTTTGCACATTACAACCCTGTCCAAATCCAACTGCACCACTTCTTAACTGAATTTTTGATGAAAAGGTTACGCCCTTATCAACGCTTCGGTTAAAAGCAACCGCGCCATTACCCGAATTAAAGTCTGTCCATGTACAATAAAAATTATTTGCAAAAGGGCTTGATGCAGTATTATCCGAAGTGATCATTTCTTTATCAAAATTTATACTACTGTTTCCTTTTACACCTGCAGACCAGTTTACACCACCATCTGTTGATTTTTGAAACCAGTAACCAGCGGTACCAAAAGCACCGGCAGCAATCGTTGTAAGAAATGCTGTGCCATCTGCCGAAAATGCAACAGAGGGATCTCCATCAATCTTACCGGCCTGTATGTTTTGTAATGCATCAGCACCTGTCCATGTTGCGCCACCATCATGAGAAGAATAATATCCCTGGCTATAACTTAAAGGCCCAAGTAAAGTATTGGCGCTTGCAAGCAGGTTTAGTGGGTTGGTCTTATTAATGGCAATAATTACTTCTGCCTGCACATTCGAAGAAGGGAATATCCTTACGTCAACACCATCGGAAACAGAAGCCGCAGGCGCTGTATTGGCTTTTGTTTTAAGTGTTCCATTAAATGTTGCATTGTAAGCAGGAAGTTTTTGCCATGGTTTTAGCGATAGTCTTTTTTGAAGCGATACCGGGCTACTTACCTGTGTGTAAGCATAACTACAAATAAAGACTACCAATAGCAATAACAGTTTTTTGGTGTCAAATTTTTTCATAAAGATTTTTTTTAATTTAAAAATTAATGCGTAAATGTCTTGAGATAAAAATCCAGGAAGGGTCAGCAGTTGACTGTTAAGATATGTAAATAAATTAGTTGGCAGAAAAAATTTTGGAGCCTGGCTGAATTAACTGAAGCGGCTTTGGTTGCGTCGCACTCTTGTACATTTGTTTCATTGTGCGGCAAATATTTATTTCCTTTTTTTAGAAGCTACTGATCTTTATGACTCCGGCGTTAGAAACGCCTGTTCAAAACTAATTGCAAGCACCTCGAGGAATAGTTGCAGGTCTGTATCTGCAGGTAATTTATGCTGCAATACAAAAAAATAATCTGCTAAAAAATTCAGTTCCTCTATAGTATGCACCACGCAAACTGATCTTACTAAAAAAGGGTTGTGAAAATTCAGTGTGCCGTCGGCACACATTACAACGGTAGGAAACTCTGCCGCAGGTATACTTTCATCTGCAGTATACACATTAAAACTATAATACCTGTTATTGGTATTAAAATGTAAGATCATCATGTTCTTAAATTGAAGGCTTGGTACAGATTATATATTACAGTGCTGACGTAATGTATAAATATGCCGCAATTACGTTATTTTTTTTAATAATTAAAGTAGTATTTCTACTATTTTGATGTCATCATATTACTATTTGTTCAACTGCACTTGCACCACACTCTTTTACTTTCTTAATTCATAAAACCGGAAAACTGCCTATGGATTTAAACTAAGTTACAAATACTATTCACCTGAATGCTTTGCAGGAAAATTATCCATTTCATTGCGCTGTTTCTCCATTTTTAAAGGCTCTCTGTCGCAGCATTTTTGCAATGTCAATAATGACAAATAGAAAAAACATAAGTAATGAAAAAATTCACAGTACCGACAAAAGAACAAGTGACACCTGATAACCAGGTTATTTTTGACAATTTCAACAAAGCGTTGGGTTTTGTTCCAAACCTTTATGCAACCATCGCCTACTCAAATAATGGATTAGGCAGGTATCTTACTTTTCAAAATGCAAAAACCACATTAAGCAACAAAGAAAAGGAAGCAGTAAATCTTATTGTTAGCCAGGTTAATGGTTGCGTGTATTGCCAGAGTGCACACACGGTAATTGGTAAGATGAATGGCTTTACAGATGAACAAATAGTTGACATACGGAATGGTAATGCGGCAAACCCTAAACTGAATGCATTGGTTAAATTGGCTGCAGATATTACAAAGAACCGCGGCAGGGCTGAAACTATGTTAGTAGATGAATTCTTTGCACAAGGTTATACGAATGAAAATTTGGTTGACCTGATTCTGCAAATAAGTGATAAGACAGCCATGAATTATTTACATAATCTTACTCAAATACCTGTTGATTTTCCTTTGGCACCTTCATTAGAAACAGAGGCTACTCTCAATCTTAATTAGTGTATTAGTAATGCTCAAGTAAAGCCGGGTAATAATACCTGGCTTTACTTTTTTATGCCAGGGAAAATTATCCATCCCTTTGCGTTGTTCCTCCATTTGCGGCTTATTGTTTTAGCTGCAACTTTGTGGAACAAAATTAAATATCATGGAACGACGTCATCCCCTTCCGCCTTTTACGATGGAAACCGCTTTACAAAAAGTGCAAATGGCAGAAGATGCATGGAACACTAAAGACCCGGAGAAAGTTTGCCTTGCTTATACAGCAGATACTGAGTGGAGAAACAGAACAGAATTTATCAACGGAAGAGAGGCTGTAAAAGAGTTCTTAAAAAGGAAATGGGAAAAAGAACTGAATTACAAGCTCAGGAAAGAATTATGGGGCTTTAGAGAAAACAGGATGGCTGTGAGATTTGAATATGAATTTCACCATGCAGACGGGCAATGGTTTCGTGCATACGGAAATGAGCTTTGGGAGTTTGATGAGAATGGTTTGATGAGAAAAAGATATGCCAGTATTAACGACCTGCCGATTGAAGAAAAAGACAGAAAATTTAAATAAAAATTTTATGAAACCAGATTTGCAACAAACAGAAAATAAACCTGCAGCTGAACCGGTTATTATTGCAGACGAATGTGGCGATACGATGTGGGATGCAGTATTGCAACAGGAAGTAAAAGTATGTGATGTAAAAACGATCCCTAAAAATACCGCATCGTTGTTGAAAAGTATTGATGCAGCACAAGTGAGTGACACAACGAAAGCCTAATAGATAATCTACACTTCAGCCTATAAAAATAAATCACCATGGCAAAAAACTTTGGAACAATAGCGTTTACCGATTCCGTAAAAGCAATGCAGGAAAAACTTGGCAGCAGGGCAAGTTATGCAAGAATGGAAAGAGAAAAATACGTTGACGGGTTAACGAAAATCGAAATTGATTTTATTGTACAACGCGACAGTTTTTACATGGCGAGTATTGGTGAAAACAATTTTCCTTACATACAGCATCGTGGCGGCCCAAAAGGTTTTATAAAAGTACTTGATGAAAATCGAATTGGCTTTATAGATTTCAGGGGAAACATGCAATATATTTCTGTTGGAAATATAGCAACCAACAAAAATGTTGCATTGATCATGGTAGATTATCCTTCTAAAACCAGGTTGAAAATTCTTGCAAAGGCTGAAGTGGTAGAATTAAAAGATGATCCTTCATTATACGATGCGCTTGATCTTACGGAATATAAATTTAAACCAGAACGGATGATCGTTTTGCATATAGAAGCATACGACTGGAACTGTCAGCAACATATTACACCCCGCTATACTGTTGAGGATATTGAGGAAGCATTTATGGTGCAAAGAAACTATATTACAAAGCTGGAAGCAGAAGTGGCAGCGCTGAAACTTAAATTGAAAGGGTTATGACAAAAGACTTAAAAAGGGTGGTGATAACCGGCCTGGGTGCTATTACTCCATTGGGAAATTCAGTTGATGAATTCTGGATGAATGTCGTATCCGGAAAAAGTGGTGTGGGCATGATCACAAAATTCGATACAACAAATTTTAAAACAAAATTTGCAGCTGAAGTAAAAGGATTTAATGCCGGTGATTATTTCGAAAAAAATGAAGCTCGCAAGTATGATCTTTTTACACAATATGCTGTAGCTGCAGCAGATGAAGCAATAAAAAACGCAAACCTTGATTTTAATAAACTGAATAAAAATAAAATTGGTGTTATCTGGGGCTCCGGTAATGGTGGTATTCAAACGTTCCAGGACCAGTTGGAAGAGTTTTTTAGAGTCAATAAACATCCACGGTTCAATCCATATTTTATTCCAAAGATCATTGCAGATATTCCGTCGGGCGTTATCTCTATCCGGTATGGATTAAGGGGATTAAATTTTTCTACCATCTCCGCCTGTGCTTCATCCAACACTGCCATCATTGATGCATTTAATTATATACGGCTAGGTAAAGCAGATATAGTTATAGCCGGCGGTTCAGAAGCGCCGATCAATGAAAGTGGGGTTGGTGGTTTTAGTGCATCCAAAGCTTTATCAACATATAATGAAGACCCACAAATTGCGTCAAGGCCCTTTGATGTAAAGAGAGATGGCTTTGTTGTAGGAGAAGGTGCCGGAGCAATGGTTGTTGAAAGCCTAGAAAGTGCATTGGCACGTGGTGCAAATATATTGGCGGAAGTTGCGGGCGGCGGCATGGCTGCTGATGCATACCATTTAACAGGTACACATCCGGACGGTGAGGGTGCGTATCTCGGCATGCTGGATGCATTGGAAGATGCAGCAATTGAAGCAACAAAAATTGATTACATCAATGCACACGCAACTTCAACAATGATTGGCGATGAAAGCGAACTAAAAGCCATTGCAAGAGTGTTTGGAGAGCATACTAATATCAATGTGAGTGCTACAAAATCAATGACGGGTCATTTGCTTGGTGCAGCCGGTGCTATTGAAGCGATCATTACTACAAAAGCAATTCAAAACAATATCGTTCCACCAACCATTAATACGAACGAAGTGGAGCCGGAATGGAAAGGCAAATTTAATTTTACTTTGAGCAAAGCACAGGCCAAAGAAATAAATTATGCCATGAGCAATACTTTTGGTTTTGGCGGGCATATTGCCACAACAATTTTTAAAAAATATAAAGTGTAAATTCATCCCATGCTTAACCAGTCAACATTTACTTTGGTAAATCCTCAGAATGGTAACCTGGCTTTTAAATACCTGGAATTTGAAGACAATAGTTTTTTTGATCATATACAACGCAATAATTATTTTTCGCTTATCTGGGTTACATCCGGCAATGGAAAATTAAAAGCAGATTTTGCTGATTATGATTTTGATGCCGATAGCCTGTTTGCTTTTTCACCTTACCAGCCATATATGTTTGCAACAGGTAATCCAATAAAAGGCATTGCCATTTATTTTCATCCTGAGTTTTTCTGCATTTACAAACACCATAAAGAAGTATCTGCTAACGGTATTCTGTACAACAACATTTACCAACCACCTTTTGTAACTGTGGATGAAAGTTCAACAGCAACTTTTAAAATGCTTTGCGATCAAATTAAAACAGAAATGCAAAATCCTGCTTTGGCGCAATACGAGTTATTAATTTCCTATCTCAAAATATTTTTAATAACAGCAGCCCGTTTAAAAACGCAACAACAACCTGCAGCCGCAGCTTCGGCAAAAGATGACAAGCAACCATTTATTCTGCAGAAGCTAAAAGATGCAATTGAAGCAAATTTTAAAACCAAACATTCTCCCGCCGAATATGCAGAGCTGCTGTATATTTCGCCAAAAGCATTGGCAAAAGTCACCAAATCATATTTTAATAAAACGCTTAGCAGCCTTATCAATGAACGCATCATCATAGAAGCAAAACGGGAACTTTACCTTACCAATAAAACAGTAAAAGAAATTGCATGGGAACTTGGCTATGAAGATGAATATTATTTCAGTCGCTTCTTTAAAGTAAATGCAGATGTTTCTCCGCAATTATACAGGGAGACTGTGGGCTTTGCCAGATCAATGGCCTAGTAATTGAAAATAAAAAGGTACTTCTTTCAGCATAACCTCTTTGCTGGTGCTGTTTTTTATACGGCATACCATAAATAATTAAAATTTTTGAACCGGGCTTTACAACTTTGCGAAGCTTTCGTTGCGTCGCACTCTTGTGCATTATAGCTTTATGCAACAATGCACTTTAATTTCCGAAATCTGATTGCTGTATTAACAAAAGGACGTACAAGTGTGCGACGCAAGGAACGATGCCACTGCGTACCAATGCCGGTAATCAAAAAGGCTCTCACAATTTTGGCACGGTTTATAATGTTTTAAAATTGTGTAGTGCAAACATAAAAATATTATCTTTATTTAGCACCGTTTATTGCTGATCTGTTTATACCCCTCTGTAATTTATTGTTAACAAAAAGAAGCATTTTATAGAATTGATGCTATGCAAATATTAAGGTAAAATAAAAACGTGCATTTTTCTATGGTTGTTGAAACGCTTACACCGGAATATTATTCAAAGTTTGATATTAGTAACAGGAGTATGGCTGTAAAGATTGCTGCAACTGTTTCATTAATAGCTGTAGCTAACCTTATAAAATTTACACTTTATGATTATATTGGTGCAGGCACTCCTTTTTTAATATACTTTGGCTTTATAATGCTTTGCGGACGTTTTATTGGTTTTTGGTATGGTATAGCATGTATGTTGCTCTGCGGTGTAATTGCCAGTATATTCTTTATGGTTCCCTTTGAGAATTTTACTATTGCATCTGTAGTAAAACTGCTTATTTATAGTATTGAAGGGGGCTTCATTACTTATTTTACCGATGGCATCAGGAAAACGATCAATGCTGCAAGGCTTGCCAACAGTAATTTTAAAATGCTCATCAGTAAAAGCCAGGATGGATTGGCGCGTTTATCTAAGGAAGGAAAAATACTTTATATCAGTCCTTCTATTGAAACCATTACAGGATTTACACAGGATGGATTGGCATCTCAGGGTTTTGATATTTTTCCTGAAGAAACAGACAGGCAGGAAGTGGCAGCAAATTTCCTGAAAATAATAAATGAACCCGGGCAGAGCGTAACATTCATACACCGGTACAAAAATAAAGACATGGAAAGAAGGTGGATGGAAACCATTTTTACGAACCATCTTGATATAAAAGGCCTACATGCAATAATTGCAAACTTCAGGGATGTTACAGAAAGAGTGGAAGCTGAAACAAGAAAAAAAGACTTCATGGGAATTGCAGCCCATGAGGTAAAGAACCCGATGACCGTAGTAAAACTTAATGCAGACCTGCAACAAATTGCATTGGAAAATAGCAACTATCAGCTGGCAAAAAAATTCAATATTGTTATACTTGAAAATACAAAGAAGGTCTTTCACCTTTTGGAAGAATTAATGAATTTTTCCGGATTTGAATCTGCATTGCTTGACCTTCATTTTGCCAGATTTAATTTACGCATGGCAATAGAAAGTGCTATTGTTACTTTTAGCGCCAGCTATAAAAATGAGGTGCTTGTAAAAGGCGATACTTCGATTGTTATGTATGCTGACAGATATAGAATAGAGCAGGTGCTGATTAACCTGCTTTCAAATGCAGCAAAGTATTCGCCGGGAGGAAGCATTATTACGATCAGCAGTTGTGAAACAGATAATGAGATTACAGTTTCTGTGTCTGATAAAGGAATAGGCATTCCTGAAAAAGAAATAGCATTGTTATTTAATAAATTTCATCGTGTGCGCAATACGCATAATAAAACAAAAGGATATGGCTTAGGTTTGTATATATGTGCTGAAATAGTAAAGGCGCATAAAGGAAAAATTGGCGTAAATAGTAAAGAAGGTGATGGTGCTGTATTTTGGTTTTCGCTGCCGGTGCCTTCAAAAAGTTAAGCCCGGAAATAACTAAACTCAGATAAGCGTAACATGCTAAAAGAAACAACAGGTTATCTTAATAAATTCCTGTTTCGGAGAAAAAAGACCCTGAACAAATCATGAAAAGCGGAACCATTACAAAATATATATCTTTTGCAAAAGGAAGACCATGCGCTTTAAATGCCGGGAAAATAATGCAGTGCTGCATTCCTTTTGTATGTAAAACTTTCCATCCCTGTTTTTAGTATGGTGCGTATCTTACACACTTATGTGTTGCATAAAGCTCAGCGGTAAAAGTGTGCGACGCAAGGAACGATGCCATGTAACCATATGTTGGGAACCAAAATAATAATAATACAATTTTGGCTTCGCAATTGCATAATGTTTCAGGAACTTTATATAGCAATGAAACAAAGATCATTTCAGGTACCTTATTTATGTAACCATTTTAAAAGTGGTTATGTTTTTTTGCTGATGCTCCTTCTACCCTGTTTTACATATTGCCAGGAAAAAGAAAAAACTGAAGACAGCACTGAGAAAAAAAATTCTAATATTCTGCGGCTTGCCATTAATGCTGTAACACATACCACGCCTGATTCTGCAAAAGAAAGTACCGTACTAAATGCAAAAAGTGAGTTGCAATTTCTGCCCTATAAAGGGAAGATAATCAGGCATATTTTTATACAGACCTATGGTTTTGAAAGAAATTTTGCCGATACTTCAAAACCTATAGATTATTATGGCACACGTTTATTAAACAGGCTGCATAAGGATACACGGGAATGGGTTGTACGCAATAATCTTTTTATAAAAGAAGCAACGGAGGTCGATCCATATTATATGGCCGATAATGAAAGGCACCTGCGCTCTCTGGATTATATACAGGATGCACGAATTATAGTTAAACCAATTACCGGCAATAAAGATTCAGTTGATATATACGTTATAACCAAAGATCTCTTTAGTTTAACCGGTGAACTAAATGATCTGAGCACCACTAAATTTAAATGCAAAGTAGCAGATGCAAACGTTGCGGGCATGGGTCAGCGTGTACAACTAACAACATTGTGGGAAAAAGACAGAACACCCGGTTTTGGTTATGAATTGCTATACAGCAAAAATAATATTGCCAACACTTTTGTCAATGCTACTGCTGTATACAGCACCATAAAGCCAGATCTTACTTATGGCATGGAAGCAGAAAAAGCCTGGCTTATAAGTTTTGAAAGGCCTTTATTTTCTCAATACTCGCATATGGCAGGTGCTGTTACTGTAAGCCATAATCAATCTGAGAACAGGTACACCAAACCGGATAGTGTGTATTATAACTATCACTATAACTCTTATGATGCGTGGCTTGGTTATAACCTTGGCATAAAAACTTTTCCTAAGAATAAAGCATATAAGAATCGCTTCTTTTTAAGTACCAGGTATTTTAATTATCGTTTTCAGGAACGCCCATTGCAGATCACTACTCCCTTTGATTTTCGCTACGATAACAGGAAAGCCATACTTGCACAGTTTACTTTCTTCAGGCAGAATTTTTATAAAACCAATTACATCTTTGGTTTTGGCACCACAGAAGATATTCCTTACGGTTACAATATTTCGTTTACCACAGGCTGGTATAAACAGAATTATATGTCCAGGCCTTATTTGGGTATAGATGCCAATAAATATATTGCTAACGACAGAGGGTTTTTTATACAGTATTTCCTACGCACAGGCGGCTTTCTAAACCGTGGGCAAATACAGGATGCAGCCGCTCTTGCAGGGGGCAGTTTGTTTAGCCCCTTGTTTATTTACAGGAATATAAAAATAAGGCAGTATATAAGGCTTAGTTATACCAAAGAATTTAACCGTGTTGGTCTCGATCCTTTAAAAATAAATAACTCCTTTGGCCTGCGCTATTTTGGTTCCGATTCGGCTATTGGCGATCAGCGTATCAGTTTTCATTCAGAAACTTTTTTCTTTCTTAACTATAAATTATTCGGTTTCAAGTTTGCGCCTTTTGCATTTGCCGATGTAACAGCGCTTACACCCGAAAAAGAAAATTTTGCAAAAACTGGTTTTTATTATGGTCTTGGCGGCGGAGTACGTATACGCAATGAAAACCTTGTGTTCAATACCATCGAATTTCGCTGTGCTTATTTTCCGCGAAAGATAAATGAGGAGGCATTTAAAATAACTATTGCCGCTAACATCCGTTTCAGGTACAGCAGCAACTATGTAAAAGCACCTGATATTATTCAACTGAATAATGATGATATAAATAATATTTTTTAAAACTATTTTGTACCCGGCAGGTGAATAAATATTTAGCTTTCGTTGCGTCGCACTCTTGTACTGCATCAGGCATATCCACTCATTCGGCGGTGGCGTGTGTCACACGCATCGCATATTCTCTCACTATCCTATCTTTATTATTTCCTGTAAAGAACATATCAAACAATGGAAGCAGTAATAACCGATCAAATTTTCGACAAAATAAATTTTAAAGAAAAATCTTTTCAAAAAGGCGAGTATGAAAATTGCAGCTTTAATAACTGCGATCTTTCTGAGACAGATCTTGCTGAAGTAATATTTATAGATTGTATTTTTTCCGGATGTAATCTTAGCCTGGCTAAACTACACCAAACTGTTTTTCGCGATGTTCGTTTCAAAGACTGCAAAATGCTTGGCCTTCGGTTTGATGATTGCAATACATATGGATTATCATTCAGTTTTGAAAACTGTACACTAAATCATTCTTCATTCTATCAAACAAAAATTAAGAAAACTGTTTTTATCAATTCCCAATTACAGGAAGCAGATTTTACTGCATGCGATCTTTCCGGGGCAGTACTAACCAATTGCAATTTTAGAGATGCGAAATTTGAAAACAGCATACTGGAGAAAGCAGACCTTAGAACATCTTACAACTATTCCATAGACCCTGAAATGAATAAAATAAAAAAGGCGAAGTTCTCTTTAACTGCTGTAACAGGCTTGCTGGATAAATATGATATTATAATTGAAAACTAATGTTGTCTTCAATTTTAAAATGAGCTTACTTTAAGACGTTTGGAATGATGAATAGAGCACAAACCGTACAAGTGAGTGACACAACGAAAGCTAAATAGCAGCATAACTGTCTGCCTGAAAAACAAAGCAGCTATTCAATTTATTTTTATGACTTTATCAATACAAGTGTAGTCATACAGCGTATGTCCCGGACGTTGGTGGTCTTAACCGGTTCTGCAAGTGTTATGGGAAAAGTATTTAAAAGTTCTTCTATCAATGTTCTGGTTAAGAGGAAACGGTCTGTGCCATCAGGTAGTGAAAACCTTCCGTTCCCAAGTGGCAATATCCTGTTTTCAATACCAATATCTGAAGCCGTTCTGGTGAAGAGGCTTCCCCCCGGTTTTAATACACGGATTAGTTCTGAGAACATTTGCAGAAAATCTTCTTTACTATTTGCAAAATGAAGTACTGTGCTGCAGATAATATGATCGAAAAAGGCATTGGTAAAAGGCAATGACTGAACCGTGGCACAACTTACATGGTCTTTTTTAAGAGATGGATATAACTGTAACAGGCGATTGATGGCATCCTGTTCCGCATCTATTGCATATACATCAAAGTTTGGCTGTACAATAAACCAGGAAAGGTTTCTGCCACCACCACAGCCTGCATCTAATAATTTTCCACCCCCATTGTATCTGCCTTTTAAGATCTGGTCTATAAGGTATATGTCTGTATTAAGAATGTTGTTTAACGCTCCTGTTGGCATTGTGTAATTTACAACAATCGAACAAGGCTATCATGAAAAGTTTTTATGATAGTAGAATCATAAAAGCAATGTGTAAGTTTTTAAGGCAGTGATTAGAAAACAGAGGATTTTACGACCGTATTATTGATCAGAAAATATTTCTTCATTATGCACTATGGCTTCGCTAAATTCCATTTCCATTTCCTCCACCCATGAAGGAAGTGTTGCTTTTTCTATTGCCCATACACAGTCTTCTTTTTTATGCATTGTAAATTGCTGATCGCAGCCATTGTTATTAAAATTGATATAATACAAGGGGTTTTGATTAATACAGTAAGGCCTTCGGAATTTGAAAACAACGCCATTAAACATTTTTAAAAATCCTTTTGAATAATGGCGGGATACTCATCGGTTTTCTTAAGCTTACGAAAAAGTTCTTTGCCGTCATAAGTTAGCGTAGCGCCTGTAACCTCTCCATTTGTGGTTGTTAGCTTTATGAGATTAAATTTTTCAAGATCCTGGTATAACTGAGCCGTTATGTTTGCCAAACCAAACTGCCCTATTAAAATGATGGAATCATTTTTTTGTTTTGTTGTATAACTCATAAACTATTTTTTAAGTACAAATTTTTGACAACAGGTGTTCGGCATTGAAAAGAGCAAGCATACAAGTATTTAACAGACAGAGCAGAAATTAAGCCACGATGAGTTGGTTAGTTGCCACGAGAAATTTTAATAGATTAATATCCAAAAGTGTTTCCTGTTCAGTATTAACAACATATATAGCATACATGTTGCAGGTCTTTTGCATATGTTTTAATGCTGCTTCATTATTCATTAAATTTTCTTTCATCATTATGCACACCTTATTAAAGAGACCATAAGGTGTTACTATTACGTCTGTTATTTTCAGGTCTTTATTTTGAATATCAACAATATTAACAGACATACCTGTTACAAGTTCTTTATATTTATTTCTAAGCGCAAATACTTCACTGTAATTCATACTTTTGTTTGTAAGAGATTATGTTTACAGAACTCCTGCTTTTTACAGATTGTATTTATTTTCATACTCATCTACGATCTTCTCCACGTAAAAAATAACCTGCTTAGAGACTTCCGGGGCTATTACTTCAGGAGATAACCATTTGTTTGTTTGAATATTTTTAAAAAGTGAAAAAGGAAGGTAGCCTTTAAGATCTATATCGTATTTGTACAGTGCAATTGAGTTTCCTGTTTCTTTGTTTATTGCATTTGCCTTTACCTCTGTTCTGTTTGCCGGGCCAATAAACTCGCCCCAGTGAATATTTATTTGCATAACAACGAATATAACTTTAATAAAACGGGGTTTCTAATTTAAACGGGTACATTAACAAAACAATGTAGGCGCATTAAAAAGGAAACACTTTAAAAAAATCAGTATAGGTTATTAATGTCTGCCTTGGGCCTGAATGACCTACGAAGAAACAAAAGTATACAGGGCTTTTGCCCTTGAAAAATTTCTGGTGAATAATGTAGTGCTGCTTTGCTCAATATAGAACAAAACGTACAAGTGAGTGACACAACGGAAGTTTAATAGTATTACAAAAGCCTGCACAAAAAATATTATTGTTGCACAGACCATGCAAGGCCATCGGGCACACCGCCAACATCAAGATGGCTGGTAACTTCCAACGTTTTGAGATCTATTATAGCAATATAGTTATCAGCCGAGCAGGCAACAAATGCACGTGTACCAACCGGGTCCATAAGAATACCTGCCGCACCCTTTCCCAATTTTAACCGCTTTACTTCCTTACGTGTCGCCACATCATAAATAGTAAGTTCGCCGGATTGAAGACTTGAAATAAATACCATTTTACCATCAGGCGTAAATTTTAGCCGGTTTGCACCATTAACCTTTGCATCAACTTTTGCTGACTGTCTTTTTGCTGCAAGATCAATAATGGTAATGCTTCCATCTTCGCTTGACGCGGTCCATAATTCATGGCCATCGGGAGATACATCAAAACCTTCTGAACCTCTTGCCGTGTGAATAACTGTTTGCATCCAATCTTCGTGTGGTTTTGCGCCAGGAAATGGTGGCGCTACCAGTGTATCGGAAAGAATGCTTACAGTACCCGAAGAAACGTTTGTAGTATAAATTATTTTACCGTCTGCAGTAACATGGAGCATGTGTGTTCTGTCTTGCCCTGTTCCCATACTCCAGTCGAGTTTGCCGGTTGCAGGGTCATAGCGGCCCACTGCTTTTGAGCCTTCGGCAGTAAACCATGCCTTGCCATTTATAAATGTTATATCATGCGGACCAAACAGCGGTCTCGTGTCAATATTGGTCAAAGGTTTTTGTGCCACAAGGTCTATGATATTTATTTCATGTAAACTGCCGCCGCCATAAATGCATACGTACGCGGTCTTTCCATCTGTAGACGCTACCACTTCATGCGGATCTTCTCCCACTGGGATGCGTGCAAGAATATTTAATGTAGCCGGGTCTACTATCGCTAATGTATGGTTGGCTTTTGAAAGCGCCAGCAATGCACGCCCTGGTGTGGATTGCGCATGGCATGCAGTTATAGAAAAAAGAAGTGTTACAATAAAAACACTTATTACAGTCAACCTGAACATACGGCTTTGTATATTTTTCATACAGTGAGAATTTTATGGTGATGATGCGCCTGTTTATGCGCAATTACTGTTTTTGGCACAAAGCTATCTTATAAAAAAAACAATTTATAAAAATGATATGAACAGGATAAATGTTGCGGTGAAAAGTAGAATTTAAGCGCAGGCTAGAGTGATGAAAATATACAAGGTTACCGGCTTTAGCTCTCCGTGGCGACACCTGTTGCGTCGCAATCCTTTCCAGGTTCCCGTTTCATGGCATCAAAATTCAATTGTTTGATTTTCGTAAGCCTTGCTTTGAATTTCGTTACAGAAATTTTAGCGTATACAATTCCTTTGCAATCTGTAATCATAAACTCCCTTGCTGATGAAAAGAATATCCAAAAAGCAAATGCAGGAATTGCAAGAATCATGTTGAAAAATTACGAACATAATAAATCAGTAAGTTTGTGGCAGATGAGGAATATTGAAACCATAGAAGAATTCTACACAAGGAAATTCGGGGGCATACCTGAAGATATTCGTAAAGAGATCGGGCATTTCAATGTGTTCAAACTCGATCCTTTTGTTGGTGAAAATGCGAAACCTGTTCCTTATGCACGCAGAGATTATTTCAAGATCATGCTGATAATTGGTAACTACAAAATGCACTTTGCAGATCAAGTTGTTGAAATAAAAAAACAGGCATTGGTATTTTCAAATCCGCAAATACCTTATAGCTGCGAATACACTGATAGAATTGTAAGCGGATATTTTTGTTTGTTTACACCTGATTTTTTTCATCAGTTTGGAAATCTTGATCAGTATACTGTTTTTCAACCCGGTGGTACGCATGTATTTGAGTTAACAGATGAACAAGTGCTTAAGGTAACAGCTATCTATAAAAACATGTTTGAAGAAATAGCTTCTGATTATCTGCATAAATATGATGCGCTCCGTAATCTTTTTTTTGAACTGCTGCACTTTGCTATGAAACTACCATGTGCAAAAATTGAAAAGCAATCTATAAATGCATCGCAAAGAATTTCCAATTTGTTTTTAGAACTTTTGGAACGTCAGTTCCCGATCGATGATAACCACAAAGAGTTAAGCCTGCGTTCTGCCTCTGATTTTGCACAGCAGCTGAATGTGCATGTAAACCATTTGAACCGCGCCGTAAAAGAATCCACAGAAAAAACCACATCGCAAATTATTGCCGAACGCATTGTGCGGGAATCAAAGATCATGCTAAAGCATAGCACATGGAATGTATCTGAAATTGCCTATGCATTGGGCTTTACTGAAACAACACATTTCAACAACTTCTTTAAAAAACATGTAGAACTAAGCCCGCTGAAGTTTAGGAATGTTTGATTTTCGTAAACCATTGTTTGGTTTTAGTTATATTCTCCCCTCCTTGCGGAAATAACTTTTTTGTATAAATTTTTTATGGCATCGGCTTCAGTTCTTGTGGCATCACCTGTTGCGTCGCACACTTATACTTCCGGTCTGCTATCAACCACTTGTTGTATAGCTTTTATTTTACTGGAATCGTTTGTACGAAATTGTGCTCTCTCTAAAGCCACCTGTAAAAAATAATGTGTCAAAGAAATAATTGTAAATAAAACACTTATTTTTAGCATTATAATTCTAAACGATGAGAAAAGGTATTCTGGCCTTTTTGCTTTTGCCGGCAATCATTTGTCAAGCTCAAACAAACCAAGCGCTAAAACTCTGGTACAATAAACCCGCAGGCGCTACCTGGGAAAACGCGTTACCTGTTGGAAATGGCAGGTTAGGTGCCATGATATATGGAAACGTTGATACAGAAACAGTTCAGCTGAATGAACATACACTCTGGAGTGGTAGCCCCAACCGTAATGACAATCCCCTTGCATTGGATTCATTGGCCATCATACGTAAACTGATATTTGACGGCAAACAAAAAGAAGCAGAGCAGCTTGCAAACCGCGTCATCCTAAGTAGGAAATCACATGGACAAATGTTTGAACCGGCCGGTGAACTTCATCTTGCATTTAATGGCCATGAAAAATACAGCAATTATTACCGTGAACTGGATATTGAGAGAGCAGTTACAAAAACTTCCTACACCGTTGGCGATATAACTTATACACGGGAAACACTGGCGTCCATTCCCGACCGTGTAGTGGTAATGCAGCTAACGGCAAGCAAGCCACACAGCATTTCCTTTACTGCATTTTATTCATCACCACAGCCAAAGGTTGATGTAAAGACAACGGCTGTGAATCAACTTACTTTTTCAGGAACAACCATCGATCATGAAGGCGTTAAGGGCATGGTTAAATATAAAGGCATCGTGCAGTTCAAAACGGCAGGCGGCAGCATTTCCTCAACAGATACTTCTGTTATAGTAAAGAATGCTGATGCAGTTACGATCTATATTTCCATTGCTACCAATTTTAATAATTACAACGACATCAGTGGCAACGAAAATGAAAGAGCAGCAAATTATTTAAACAAAGCTGTTACCAAATCTTTTGCTTCCATTGAGCAGGCACATATTGCAGCATACCAGCAATATTTCAACCGTGTAAAACTTGATCTTGGTGCTGGTAAAAATTATGATCTTCCTACAGATGAGCAGTTGAAAAATTTTAACGCAACAAACGATCCGCAACTGGTAACACTGTACTACCAGTATGGACGTTATTTATTGATCTCTTCCTCACAACCGGGCGGCCAACCTGCCAACCTGCAAGGTATCTGGAACAACAAACTTTATCCGCCATGGGACAGCAAATACACCATCAACATTAATGCGGAAATGAACTACTGGCCTGCGGAAAAAACAAACCTCGCAGAACTGCATGAACCATTCCTGAAGATGGTGGAAGAGATGGCCATCACGGGCAAACAAACAGCAAAAGAAATGTATGGGGCAAGAGGCTGGATGGCGCACCACAACACGGATATCTGGCGCACTACAGGCGCAGTGGATGGTGCATTCTGGGGCATTTGGAATAATGGCGGCGGATGGACGAGCCAGCATCTCTGGGAACATTATTTATACAATGGTGATAAAAAATATTTGACATCTGTATATCCTGTATTAAAAGATGCAGCATTGTTCTATGTCGATTTTTTGGTAGAGCACCCAAAATATCACTGGCTGGTTTTATGTCCTGATATGTCACCCGAAAATGCACCTGCCGCACATGAAGGTTCTTCACTCGACGCGGGTGTTACCATGAGTAACCAGATTGCGTTTGATGTATTCTCCAACGTAATACAGGCAGCGGAAATTTTACACAAAGACGCGGCCTTTGTTGATACGCTAAAACAAATGCGCAGCCGCCTGGCGCCGATGCATATTGGCCAATACGGCCAACTACAGGAGTGGCTGGATGATATAGATGACCCCAATGATCATCATCGTCATATTTCGCACTTGTATGGTTTGTTTCCTTCCAATCAAATCTCTCCTTACCGTACGCCGCAATTATACAGCGCAGCAAAAAATACCTTGTTACAACGTGGTGATGTATCTACCGGTTGGAGCATGGGCTGGAAGGTAAACTGGTGGGCAAAAATGTTGGATGGCAATCATGCCTACAAGCTGATACAAAACCAGCTTACGCCGGTAGGAACCAATGAAGGCGGTGGTGGCACCTATAACAATTTATTTGATGCACATGCGCCTTTCCAGATCGATGGCAATTTTGGTTGCACTTCCGGCATAACAGAAATGCTGATGCAAAGCAGCGACGGCACGCTTTCCTTATTGCCGGCATTACCCGACGTGTGGAAGGATCATGGCAGCATCAGCGGGCTGCATGCAAGAGGCGGTTTTGAACTCGTAAGTATGGAGTGGAAAAACGGCAGCATCGTGAAAGCTGTTATCAGGTCAACATTAGGTGGCAATCTTCGGCTAAGGGTTCCGAATGTTTTAAAGTTTAGCAATGCCGCATCACTAAAAGAAGCAACAGGCAACAACAGCAATCCTTTTTACCAGACCGAAGAAACGCCTGCACCGGTCATATCACCAAAAGCAACGATCACAGCGCCGGAACTAAAAAAGACTTTTGTGTATGATATACCAACGCAGGCAGGAAAGCTGTACACATTGATTGCAGAATAGAAAACTATGAATGCTTCGCGGATTTTTATGGACTTAGCTGCATTGCTACTATCATCTGCTGTTGTGTCACTCACTTGTACTTGTTGCTCAAGACTGGGCTGAGTGTTGAAGAGTGCGACGCAACGATGTCTCATAGTAATAATTCAGCTGGGTACATCATAACAAAAATAAAATACTAACGACATATGAAACAACTATTGTCATTTTTTATCGGCATGCTGATTACAGCAATTGCTTTTGCACAGCCATCTGAAAAGCAGGCGCTGCGTGGATTTGATTCATTGCAACAAAATATTCCGCATGGAACAATCGACACGATCGTGTATGAATCCAAAACGGTTGGTACAAAAAGAAGAGCCATTATTTATACACCACCGGGTTATTCGAAGAAAATAAAATATCCTGTATTGTATTTATTGCATGGCATTGGCGGCGATGAAAAAGAATGGCTGAATGGCGGCACGCCACAGGTGATCATGGATAATTTATATGCGCAGGGTAAAGTGCAGCCGATGATCATTGTTATGCCCAACGGAAGAGCGATGAAGGATGACCGCGCCATTGGAAATATTTTTGAAAGCGCAAAAGTGCAGGCATTCGCCACATTTGAAAAAGACCTTTTGAATGATCTTATTCCTTTTATTGAGAAGAAATACAATGTTTATACAGACCGTGAAAATCGTGCAATTGCAGGCCTGTCAATGGGTGGAGGACAATCACTCAATTTTGGGTTGGGCAACCTGGATAAGTTTGCATGGGTAGGCGGTTTCTCTTCTGCGCCAAATACAAAAGCACCGGAAGTTTTGGTACCTGATCCGGAAAAAGCAAAACAGCAATTGAAATTATTATGGATATCCTGCGGAGATGCCGATGGATTGATCAGCTTCAGCAAAAGAACGCATGATTACCTGCAAAAAAATGATGTGCCGCATATCTATTACATTGAACCGGGTGTGCATGATTTTAAAGTATGGAAAAATGGCTTGTATATGTTTTCGCAGTTTTTGTTCAAGCCTGTTGATGTTTCAAAATTTTCATCGTACACTGTTTTAGGCACACCTGCTGCTACCAATTTACGTTCTTCAAAATACCCGCAAATATTGCCGGACAGTCGTGTTGTATTCCGCATAAAAGCACCAGACGCACAGAAAGTGCAGATTGATCTTGGAAAGAAATACGACATGATGAAAGATACAGGAGGTTACTGGATAGCTACGACTGATTCTATCAGTGAAGGATTTCATTATTATTCGCTGCTGATCGATGGCGTTGCATTGGCTGACCCTTCAAGCGAAACATTTTATGGCATGGGCAGAATGGCAAGTGGCATTGAAATACCGTTCAAAGGAGATGATTATTATGCTGAGAAAGATGTGCCGCACGGAGATATCAGAATCAAACATTATTATTCTTCTGTAACCCGGTCATGGCGCGACATGTACATTTATACGCCACCTGGTTATGATGCAAACACAGCTGATAAATACCCGGTATTATACATTTTGCATGGCGGCGGCGAAGATGAGAGAGGCTGGGCAACTCAGGGAAAAACAGATTTGATACTTGACAATCTTATTGCTGCACATAAAGCAAAACCCATGATCATCGTGATGCCTGATGCAAACATTGGCATGGGTGGTTTTAGCAGTAATGCTATTGAAAATTCTCTGAAGATGTTTGAATCAGAAATGAAACAGGTGATCATTCCTTTTGTTGAAAAAAATTATCGTGTGATATCTGATCCAAACAGTCGTGCACTTGCCGGGTTATCGATGGGAGGTTTGCATACATTGTATACAGGCATTAATAACACAGATATGTTTGCGCATCTTGGTGTGTTTAGTTCGGGTTGGATAAAACCGATGCTTGATAAAACTGCAGATGCTCAATATGACTTTATAAAAAACAATACAGCTAAAATAAACAGTGACCTGAAAACATTCTGGATAGCGATGGGTGGTAAAGAAGATATTGCTTACAATAATTGCCAGGTTATGTTAGCCAAATTAGATGAGCTTGGTATTAAGCATAGTTATTATGAATACCCGGGCGGGCATACATGGCCGGTATGGCGTGAAGACCTCTATGTATTTGCACCGTTGTTGTTCAAATAGTCTTAATCTCAGTTTTGATGCGCGCCAAAAGCACAGCAGACTATAAGTCATTTGAAAAATCAGTCATTAAAAATTATTATATGAAATTAACACAAGCAATCATTTTATCCGCAGCCATTTTAGCAGGCCATGCCTGCCTGGCGCAGGAAGTTAAAGAAGATTTTAAACCTTCTATATTAAACCAGCCGGGGCAGGAATACCCGCAGGTAAATTCACAAGGTTATGTTCGCTTTCATATTAAAGCTCCAACCGCTGATAGTGTAAGGGTAAGCTTAGGCCTGGGAGGAAGAGGTGGCACTTTGCTCACCAAGGGTGATGACGGATTTTTTACCGGCACTACAGAAGGCCCGATGGATGAAGGTTTTCATTATTATCATCTTACGATTGATGGAGGAGTCTTCAACGATCCCGGCACACTAAATTTTTACGGCTCTACGCGCTGGGAAAGCGGCGTTGAAATACCTGCTCACGATAAGGAATTCTATGCTTTGAAGGATGTGCCGCATGGTAACGTGCAGCAAATTCTTTTTCCTTCAAAAAGCACCGGCAGCCAACGCCGTGCTTTTGTATATACACCACCTGGATATGAAAAAGATAAATCTAAAAAATATCCTGTATTGTATCTTCAACATGGTTGGGGTGAAGATGAAACTGCCTGGAGCAACCAGGGCCATGCGAATCTTATCATGGATAACCTTATCGCCGAAGGGAAAATAAAACCTTTCATCATTGTGATGACTTATGGTATGACCAACCAATTAAAGTGGGGACATCTGAAAGAATTTAAAATTGATACATTTCAAACTGTGCTGACAGATGAATTGATTCCTTATGTAGATAGTCATTTCAATACAATAGCTGATCAATCTCATCGTGCTATGGCTGGCCTTTCAATGGGTGGTATGGAAACACATGCCATAACGCTTAACAGACCTGACGTTTTCTCATATTATGCTCTTTTGAGCGGTGGTATTTATACACCGGAAGAACTGCAGGGAAAGGCAAAACCAAAGCTCATCTTCATAAGTTGTGGCAGTAAAGAAAATCCCGACAAAATAAACCAGGCTGCTGATACTTTAAAGCAAGCAGGTTATAATGTTGTTTCTTATGTCTCTGAAAATACTGCACATGAGTTTCTTACCTGGCGCAGAAGTTTATACCAGCTGGCGCCACTGCTGTTCAGGTAAAATAAGTTAGTAAGTTGGAATTGCTACCATGAAAAACTACCGTACAAGTGAGACCTTCTTCCACCGGAAGAAGCTAGACAAGAGGTTCTAACCTAAGTGTTGCAGTTGGTAAACAAATAATTCATCAGTCAACACTTCGTGTTTTCGAATAGTAATAAAGTAAAGATGATAACCATATAAAATTTTATTGATGCAAAAGAAACTTTTGAAAAGACTATTTGGGATTGCAGGATTTTTGAGTTGCATTATTTTAGGTGTGAATGCCCAAAAAACTACACTTACACTTGATGCAGGAAAACCCGGTGCCGGTGTAAGCCCGATGTTGTATGGATTGATGACCGAAGAGATCAATCATTCCTATGATGGCGGCTTATATGCTGAGCTAATCCGCAACCGCATTTTCAAAGACAGCAAAACAACACCGGAAGGATGGAGCCTTGTGAAAGATAATGCAGCCGACGGTGCAGATATAAAACTCATGGCTGCGAACGAAGACAATATTCCTTATGACGAAAGAAGGCATGCTATCAATGGCGCACTTTCCACGTGTTTGAGGCTTACGGTTGAAAAAGCATCGGGCAGGGTTGGCATTGCCAATGAAGGTTATTGGGGAATACCTGTAAAGCCGGCAACAACTTACAAGGCATCGTTCTATATGAAAGGTACAGAGCGCTCTGAACCTTTTCGCTGGCCATGGGAACCAAAGCCAAACACGCCGAAGCTTCCTGATATTCCAAATAACACACCCGGCCCCATAACTGTTTCCATTGAAAGTAATGATGGCAAAACGGTATATGCGTCGGGCACCATCAATCTTGAAAAAAGTATTTACTGGAAGAAGTATGAACTGACTTTAACAACAGCCGCTAATATTCAGCCCACAAAAGATGCACGCTTTGTTATTTCAACTGATCGCACCGGTTTGTATTACTTTAATCTTGTTTCATTATTTCCGCCGACCTATAACAATCGCGATAACGGCAACAGGCAGGATTTGATGCAGATGTTGGTTGATATGAAACCAAAATTCCTGCGGTTCCCCGGAGGTAATTTTTTAGAAGGGCCATTAATCACCGATGCATTTCCCTGGAAAACAACACTGGGTATGTTGGAAAACAGGCCGGGGCATAATGGTTCCTGGGGTTACCGTGCTTCTGATGGCATGGGCTTGCTTGAGTTTTTGGAATGGTGCGAAGATATGGGTGCCGAGCCGGTGCTGGCTTTGTACGCCGGTTATTCTTTACAAGGCGATCATGTGGATGCAGGCCCTTTATTAAAGCCATATATTGATGATGCACTGGATGAAATTGAATATGTTACCGGCGATGCCTCGACTTACTGGGGCGCCAAACGTGTTGCCGATGGGCATCCCGCACCATTCAAACTTACTTATGTTGAAATAGGGAATGAAGATTGGTTCGACAGGAGCAACAGCTATGACGGAAGGTTTAAACAATTCAGGGAAGCTATTGAAGCGAAGTATCCAAAACTCACCTGCATCTCTACGATACCGGCAACGCAATATCCTTCTATGAGTGTAAAAGGCAAAGAGGCTGCAGTAGTGGATGAACATTATTACCGCAACTCCTGGGATATGTGGGAGAACGCTTCTCAATATGATAAATATGACCGCAACGGCCCTAAAATTTTTGTGGGCGAATGGGCAACACGTGAAGGGCTGCCAACAACAAATTTAAATGCTGCATTAGGTGATGCAGCGTGGATGACGGGCATGGAGCGCAATGCAGATATTATCATCATGTCTTGCTATGCGCCACTGTTTGTAAACGTAAGTAAAGATTCAGCAACAGGCAGAAGAGCATGGCAGTGGGATTCTGACCTGATAGGTTATGATGCACTGAACAGCTATGGTTCACCATCTTATTACGTGCAGCAATTGTTTAATCATTATCTCGGTAATAAAATTGTGCCGGCGACATTTGAAAATGTACCTCTGCAAAACAGGCCGCTTACCAAAAAAGACAGTGCAGATGGCATAAAAATTAAAACTGTTCCCACCCTGTTTTATTCTGCAACAAGGAATGATGCAACCGGAGTTATTTATCTTAAGATTGTAAATACGTCAGCAAAAAAACAAACCATACAAATTAATCTTACTGGTGCTGATAAAGTTCAGCCGGAAGCAACAATGGTCGTTGTAAAAGGCAATAATCCGGATGATACAAATACAATAACTGACCGCGAAAATATTCTGCCGGTTACATCAACTATAAAAGGTATTAAAACCTCTTTTACAAGGGTGTTTGATCCTTATTCGGTAAACATACTTGAGTTAAAAACAAGTAAATAAAATTGATCTGGAATTCAGTTTTTAAAAAAGTGGAAATAAATAAAACACACTGGTGCAGCAAGATGCATGTTACCAGCTTTAGTAGCTTATGGCATCCACTGTTGCGTCGCATTCCGTTCATCGTTCTGATTATAAATTGAGCTTGTATTATTTGTTGCCTGTAGACATGAAGATGAAGTGATTGCTCACTTATTTGTTGATTTAGTTTCTGGTGTTCGCGAACCTCCGTTGTCGGTTTGCGACGCAAGGAACGATGCCATGTAAAAATGCAGCTGGTATCAAAAAATTCTTTGAGTACTTTACAAAAAAATCAGTAGTGTTTAAACACAAATCAATGGAAAGAAATAACTCAGGCAATGATCTCATGAAAAGAAAAATTATTACTGCTTTACTGATATTTATTTATCCTGTTATGGTTGTTTACGGGCAGGCAGATGCACCGCCGCCTTGTGGTCCATTGCCTTCCGCCAACCAGTTAAGCTGGCAGCAAATGGAATACTATGCTTTTGTACATTTTTCTGTAAATACCTACACTGATATGTCGTGGGGATTTGGAAATGAAGACCCAAAAATATTTAACCCAACACAATTGGATTGCATGCAGTGGGCACGCATTTGCAAAGAAGCCGGCATGAAAGGAGTTATACTTACTGCCAAGCACCACAGTGGCTTTTGTCTCTGGCCTTCAAAGTATACTGAGTACTCTGTAAAAAATTGTCCATGGAAAAATGGCAAAGGAGATATTGTGCGTGACATGTCTGATGCATGTAAAGCCTATGGCCTGAAGTTTGGCATTTATCTTTCACCATGGGACAGAAACAGCGCTGACTATGGCAAGCCCGAATACATTACTTACTTCCGTAACCAATTAAAAGAATTGCTCACGAACTACGGCGATATTTTTGAGATATGGTTTGATGGCGCCAATGGCGGCTCGGGATATTATGGCGGCGCCAATGAAACCAGGAAGATAGATGCCAAAACATATTACGATTGGCCGGAAACTTATAAACTGGTCAGATCCCTGCAACCAAATATTGTAATATGGAATGATGGCGGTGACAGGGCAGACTTACGTTGGGTGGGTACCGAAGCTGGTTATGTAGGTGAAACAAACTGGAGTCTTTTGAACAAAACCGGGGACGTACCTGAAAACATGCTGCGCAATGGCGTTGAAACCGGTGATACATGGGTGCCCGGGGAAGTAAACACATCGATAAGACCTGAATGGTTCTATCATCCAAAAGAAGATGGAAAAGTAAAAACATTGCCACAGCTGATGGATATTTATTATAATTCGGTTGGAAGGAATGCAACGTTACTGATGAATTTTCCGATAATGCCAAACGGCTTAATTAATGAAAAAGACGAGAAGGCAGCGCTCGGTTTCGCACAAGCGGTAAAAGATGCATTTGCGATTAATCTTGCAAAAAATGCACACGCGCAAGCTTCAGATGTGCGTGGTAAAAATGCAATGTATAGTGCCGAAAAAGTTTTAGATGGCAATAAAGACACTTACTGGGCCACGGATGATAGTATCAAATCAGCATCACTAACGATTGATTTTGGAAGGATTGTTTCCTTCAACCGCTTTTTAGTACAGGAATATATACCACTTGGGCAACGTGTAAAATCTTTTACCATAGAGGCATTGGTAAAAGGCGAATGGAAATTACTCGATAAACAAACAACGATCGGGTATAAGCGGATCCTTCGTTTTCCAACTGTTGCAACAACAAAATTGAGATTTACTATAACGGATGCAAAAGCATGTCCGCTTATTTCAAATATTGAAGTATATAATGCACCGCAGATATTAACGCCCCCTCTAATAATACGGGAGCAATCCGGTAAAGTACGCATCATTCCCGCCGATCCGGAATCTGAAATATTCTATACACTGGATGGCAGCATACCTACAATAAATGCCCGCCGGTATACAGGCCTTGTAGAAACGGGTGAAGGAAAAGCCGAAGTAAAGGCAATGGCGTACAATGCTGTTACGGGTAAAAGCAGCACCGTTACTGCAGAGAAATTTGATATATCGAAAAGGAAGTGGAAGATATTGGGAACGGAAGATAGCAATGCCCATGCAATTATTGATGGACTGGAAAGTTCATCATGGCATCAACAACAGGATGCAAAAATGCCCGTTGATCTTGTAATTGACTTAGGCAAAACAGAAAGGCTTAGTGGTTTCAGGTATTTGCCTGACCAGAACTGGTGGGCAAATGGCATTGTTAGCAATTACGAATTTTATATTTCAACCGATAATGATCAGTGGCAACTTGCGGACTCCGGGGAGTTTTCAAATATTAAAAACAACCCGTTGTGGCAAACCAAATCTTTTAAACCGGTTAATGCACGTTACATAAAATTTCGTGCCTTGGCTAATACGCAAAATGACAATGCTGTAGGGTATGCCGAGATAGATGTTATTACTGAATAGCATCTGGTCATCTTTCGGTATTCGATAGTACAGGTTAAAATAATTGCGGATAATAACAGAAGTTATTTTTCTTTTGTGCTTAGCTGCATTGCTACTATCATCGCCGGTTGTGTCACTCACTTGTACTGCATAATACGTATCGTCATAGCAAAGACTACAGCAGAGATTTGTGTGCAGCCCCGGCTATCTTTTAAACATCAAAATTCAATAACACAATACAACTAATTTCCGAAACCACTAATGTGGCTTTTTACATACCATTTTTGACGAGTCAACCTTTTAGTTACTCAACTCCCCGCATAGTCTGTGCCTTTGACAAATATCAATATTTCCGATGACGACAGTCATTGCGCAAAAAGCCTTGATATTAAATATTTGCAGTGTAATATAAAGGGATATGAAATTTGAATATTTAAAGAGTGACTTATTAACCGAACTGAAAAAAAAAACAGGAAAAATATACCAGGGCTTTTGATAAAGGTTCTTTTGAAGAACTTGGATATATCATGCAAAAAATAAACAGTATACAATCTGCACTTTTTGAATTTATGGATATAGTGGAAGTAGTATAAAAATATTTTTTTGGGGGATGTCGAAAAACGGACCGGTTAACACTGGTCCTTCATTTCACTTTATATGATTTCATTAAGATTACCGGGTTAAAACAATTAGCGTTATGAGACTACAAAATTTTATTTCCATGCTCACTTCACAGTTAAAAGAAGAAGAGTACTGCTATGATGCTGCTGTGAGAGCTAAAAACTTTTTTCTGGTAAATAAAATAATGCAGCGCATCACGTCATTAAAAAAGGCAATTGATAAAACAACTATGCACAGCAATGAAAGCTTATATGTATCGCAGATAAAATTTCAATTGCTCTAAACAGAACCTCCCGGTTGAGGTGAGGCTTATATTGTTGGGAGTAATAAATCCAGCCCGTTTGCTACCTGAAAACACAATAAACCTTTGTTCATACAGAGGTTTTATTTGTTTGCAAGAGAAGGATTAAAAAACTTTGAGCAGGTTTTGTTGCATACTAAGTTTATTTTTTTAGTTATTATGATCACATCAGAGGCAAGATAACCGTAAATGTAGATCCCTCCCCTTGTTTACTTATAAATGATATATTTCCACCTAATAACTCAACATATTTTTTTACAATGAACTGAATAGATTGCCCTTTTTTCAATATATCGTGTTTACTCCTTCCATAATTTTAACAGCTAGGTCCTGTAGACTTAAGCTTTCATTTATTATTTCCACTGCACCCTGTTCTAACTTTTCAACAGAAAGAAAGTCATTTAAAATATCTACAAGCGTTACTATTGAAGATTTAACACGATCAATGTGTTTCTTTCTTTTTTCTTCATCTTCCTGTTTATTATATGCCTCAATAAGTGAAACACTGGAAAGAATCGTACTTAACGGAGTACGCAATTCGTGAGATGCAACGGCAACAAAACGAGACTTCTGTTGACTTAACTCTTGTTCTCTTTCCAGCGATTGCCTTAGCTGCTGTGTTCTTTCGGTAACCCTTTTTTCCAGTAAAGCATTTGTTTGTTCTAACGCTTCGTACAATTTGCAACGTGTAACAAAACTTTCTGCTTTCTGTGCGTATAGATTCATTTTGTTAAGGTCACTTGTTGAAAATATAACAGGAGAAGAAAAATGTATAGATATCATACCGATGGGTAAACCATCCTGCCCCATTAATGGAGTAGAAAGTACTGAACGAAACCTGGAATTACGGGCAATAACACGGTGGGGAGCGAATAAAGCGTCTCTTTCTGTATCTTCTATTACTATCTGGCGCTTTGTTTTTAATGCCCGTCCACAAGCAGACTCATCGTTTGCAGAAACTTCTTTGAAATAATCCAGGAATTTTTTATCGAAGCCCTTTTGCGCAGCAATGGTCAACACTTGCTTTTCGCTATCGAAAAACTGGATATTCCCTTTATCAGCGCCCATTAGTTGCATCGCAGTGTTAAGTATTTCTTCGAGACCTTGCTGCATATTATTAATACCTGAAAGCCGGGTACCGGACTTGTTAAGATAAATAAGGAATGCTGTCTCTTCTTCCAGTAAAGATTGCTTTCTCTGCAGTTCCTCTTCATCTTTTTTTTGTTGTGTTATATCGATGCTTAATGTAGTCAGTTGGCCAGGCTTCAGTGAATAAAAACTGTGATCAAACCAGCGCCCCAGGGATTGTATATATTGCTGGCACCTGATATTTTCACCAGTTAATTCAACCCGCTGAATGATTTCAATTAATGTCTCATCCAATGGCCCAAAAAATTCACTTCGCAGGTGTCCTATTATTTCATGGCGTGGTTTCCCTATAATTTTTTCTGTAGCAGGGTTTACTTCAAGAAAAAGCAAATCAGTTATGTGGCCATTGTTGTTCTTTATAATTTGCTGCTGAATAAAAAATTCATGAATTCCTTCAAAAATTAAGCGATACTCTTTTTCACTTTGTTTTGCGTGTTCCTCCGCCTTTATTCTTTCTGTAATGTCTGTTACAAATGCAATAGCTTTTCTCCCGCCTTCCAGTTCATAATATCCCAGGCTGATTTCTACAGGAAAACTGGATCCATTTTTTTTACGCGCAAACAGGTTAAGTCCATATCCCATTGGCCTTGCCCTGGGATCTGCAAAATAATGATCCCTGTGTTGCACATGCCTCTTTTTAAGAGCCTCCGGTATTAAAACTTCCACCCGTTTACCATGCAGCTCAGATTTTTTGTATCCAAATATTTTTTCACTGCAGGGATTTGCAAGTTGAATATACCCGTCAGTATCAACCACCAAAATACCCACAGTTGCATGTTTGAACAAAGCGTAGAAACTGGCTTCACCAGCAAGTGTTATCAGGGATGAATCGGGGCTCATTTTTTACAAATAACTAAAAGGTTTATATTGGCTATTGGACTGCTGGCTTATTCAAAAAAATTAGCAGGATAGCTTTGTTGTCTTCTTTAGGTTGGAATAATAGCAGGGGACTATTCTATAAAAATAAAAAAAAATGTCTAAAAAATCAAATCAGATATGCCCTTTTTTCCAAACGAAATCATGAAAAACGCCAACTTTTTTTTACTAAATAAGTTGATTATTACTGCAAATAAATTGTAGAAAAGTAAAAATCGATCTTTATTGGCAATGGATTAGTGATACAAAGGCCCTTAGCGCAGAAAGATAAGTTTAACAGGAGTTGCATCAGCCCAGGGATAAGTAGCATTTTATCTAAACAACCAGTCTTCATTTCATGATTTCAATTTAATTAAAATTCAACTTCCATTCTTTTTAAAGAGGTATTTTTAACCCGGATGATATGCAACCAATCCAAAACCCGGATAACAGGATATACCGGATCAATTTCATGCCACCTTACACCTCCAAAGTTTATCCTTGATGGATATTTATGATGATTGTTATGGTAGGCTTCTCCAAGCATTACTACATCCACCGGCAATAAATTTCTAGATGTATTATTCACGTCAAAATTTCTGTAGCCATACTTATGTGCAAACCAATTTACGATGGTACCATGTACAGGCCCCATTAATATATGCACAGGTATCAGCAGATACATCCACCATGCCGTTGCGAAATAAATATAATAAGTAATATAGACGAGGCTCCAGAATACAGAAGAAGTCCAGGTAAGCGCAAACCTGTCAAATGCCGGCCAGTCCGGCACATTTTTTTTGAATTTTTCATCAACAGGTAACGACCCATTATAAATACCAAGGTAAACTTTATTGGTACGCATCATCATGGCAAATACATTTTTTGAATGCCTTGGGGAATGCGGGTCTTTGTCCGTATCTGTATAAGCATGATGCATCCTGTGCATAATGGCGTAAGCATGTGGGCTCATGTAAGATGAACCCTGTGTTATATAAGACAGTATATAAAAAAATCGCTCCCAGTTTTTGTTCATGGTAAACGCATCATGAGACGCATACCTGTGATAAAAAAAAGTTTGTGTAAATAAGGAAAGATACCAGTGAGCAATAAAGAAAATAAGAATAGCCATTTAACGCTTACTTTTTAAATTAACTGCAAAATAAATGGGGCCATATAAAATTAAAATGATGCATGTCATTGATTATTTTGATGTTGGTCAGGGCAGTTCTTTCGGTCTTTATTGAAATGATTTGAAAATTAGTTTTTTGTTCTCAGCTTCATATAGCCATTAAGCTTTCGTTGCGTCGCACTCCTGTACGTTCGGTTCTTTATGCAGCAATTTGTCTGAACCATGATTTTAAAAGATTAGCATGATTTACATGATGTAAATAAATTGATCTTACTAATCATATCAATCACGCCGGTCACACAAATCACAGTTCAGACAACTTATATACAACTAATTCCCAAACCATCAATGTGGTTTTTCACATACCATTTTGTGATAAATCACCTTTTTTATTTTAAAGAATATGTTTTCATTTGTACCATCAAATCCAAATGTGTAACAGCAATAACCTAAATCCAATCTTCTGAAAAATCTTCTGCCGATTATTGATTAATACCACGGGTAGTAATTAAAAAGATCACGTTACAATTTTTAATAGCATTACTGGTTAAGCATATGCCTACATCAAAAGCTATGCAGGAATATAACTTAACTAAAACAACATTTTGCTTACCCGTTTTTAAACGTTTGTAAGTGTTTATAAACGTTTAAAAACGAAAGTTTAAAGTTGTATTTGCGCAATAGATTATTATTGAAAATCAATATTCTTTTATAGATTTATTGCGTCAATACAAACGATGCCTGCAATTTGGTGCGACTTCAAACTCTTCAAATAAAACCTAATAATATGAGCGATTCAAAAATTCAAGTGAAAGTAGGTATTGTCGAATTTTCAGGCGAAGGTAATCAAGATTGGTTGGCGAAGCAGTTAGACAAGATTCTTGACAAAGTACCGGAGTTATTGAAAATTGAAGTTGGTGACTCAACCAATAAGGATAACCAAAATAAAGGTGGTGGCAGTGGAAGTAGCAACGTTGGCGGTGCTGGCACTATTTCAGGACTATCAGTTTTAAATATTGCAGGCAAGTTGAGCAATAAATCTGGAAGCGACTTAGTAATAATAGCTGCTGCTTTTTTACATTTTGTAGAAGGTAAGACATCTTTTACGAGAGATGATATTTCAACGGCAATGAAAAAAGCTACAGGCGTTTATAAAGACAATTATTTGAGCAACCTGACAAAATACCTTACTCAGTTAGAAAAAAATAGCACACTGTTAAAGAGTGGAACCACGTATTCATTAAATGCCAACAAAGTAAATGAGCTGAATGCAATATTATCTAAGTAAAGAAACCTTTCAGACAATTCTTGCTAATCCCAAATTAGGCAGACTGGATAAATTACTGCTTATCCTCTTTTGGGATGAAGAAACCCCTAAATCATTGGCAAAAATAAAAGAGATTGGCACTGCAAATGGTTTGAGGGAATGTGTGAAATGGAATATTTCTGACACATTAGGAAAAGCAAAAGGTAAGGCGACCTCAATAAAAGGCAATTGGGTTTTAACAATCCCGGGACGTACACATTTGGCAACTCAAAAATATTTGAGTGAGAAGAAATCCCATGCAGTAAACGATGCAAAAGATTTGAGAGCACATTTATCTGCAATAGCAAACCCACAAACAAAAAGTTTCATAGAAGAAGCAATTAGTTGTCTTGAGGCGGACCAGAAAAGAGCTGCTGTTGTTTTTTCGTGGATTGGTGCAATGGCTGTTCTTTATGACGAAGTTGTAAGTAATCATTTGGCTGCTTTTAATGCTGAAGCAATTCGAAAAGATGCAAAATGGAAAGTGGCTAAAAATTCGGATGACCTAGGGAAAATGAAAGAATTTGACTTCTTGAATATTCTCGAAACAATTTCGGTTATTGGTAAGAATGTAAAACAAGAACTTCAACAATGTTTGCAACTTCGAAATGGTTGCGGACATCCGAATTCTTTAAAAATAGGTTTTCGACGAGTCGCTGCTCATATAGAAATTCTAATTCTTAATGTGTTTTCCAAATTTTGAAAGCTGACAACAACCGAAAAACTGCAGGCAACAAGGGTCACTGTTGCACAACCATAATTTCAAAAAGTTACATTTATTCTCCATTTCAAAAAGCATTTAGAAGCTATTAGAGAGAAGCTATTTTTACTTTCCTGTAAAACACATTTTACAGACAGAAAATTTTAATGCCGCTATTGGGCTTAAAACAAGTTGCTGTACAATGATTTTTAAAAAGTCAAAACCTGCTGCCTTGTTTGCTTTTATAAGTGCCATTGCTTTGATTGCTGTTTTGGGTGCATTATACCGCAACCATTTCTTAAGGTTATATACTGTAGCCGCCAGTAACAGCATTTTGTTGGCTGCTTTTATTCCTCTTGCATTTAAACGCTTCATGCCGGTAAAATTGATCAGTGTGCCCCATACCGGTTCTACCGTACTGCTGCGTTTGCGTTTCATCACCCTTGCTTTTACGGTCTGTTGTCTTGCCTTTGCTCTTTCCAGTTCTGCTTTGTATATACTGTGCTGTACTTTTTTTGTTTTGGCTTTATCACTGATGCAGGTCTTTCTTAATGGACAATTTTTACAATCACTTTGTAATGAAAAATATTTCTTTACCAGGTGACCTCTCCCATAGAGTAAATGGCATTTTAAAAACAGAACTTGTCAGCAGTTTTTACAGTGATTTGTATGCAGCATCGGTACACATAGCAAGATGCATTACTATTTACAACCACAGAAGAAGACACAGCAGTTTAAATTGGCAAATACCTGCTGAGGTGCATACACAAAAAGGACCACAGATAAGACGATGGAAAAACTATTATCAAAACAACACAAAACAAAAGGAGGTAACCATGCAACCAACCTGATAAGCCAGCGCACAAAAAATATTTTCTTAGCTGTAGAGGGCACGAAAATATTTTTGCCAACACACAAATAAACACCTTAATAAATCAACCTTATTCAGGATGTATTATCTTAGTCAACCAGTAACAGGATTATTTACCAAAATCAGTCAACTTTTTTCAGGACGGGTCATATCTTTAATCAGCAGCGGCACCGGGCAGACAGAACGCAGAATACCGCCACATCGCCAATGCTTTAATGTTATGTGATATTTTAAAAGACCATTCATCATCAATGAAACTCTTACATACAGGACAATTTCATGGGCAGACAAATAATACTGTTTTTCTTAATGGCTTGACCTTGACAGACACCGAATACACACAGGACAAGGTAGATTGGCATTACCATCAAAATGCTTACTTTACTTTTATTCTGCAGGGAAATGTAATTGAAGGAAATAAGAAAGAAGTATTTAATTGCTCCGCAGGTGATTTATTATTTCATAATTGGCAGGAACCGCACTACAATATTAAACCTCGTGGATTCACACGTGGCTTTCATATTGAACTTCAAGAAAATTGGCTTCAAAATTTACATTTTAGTTTAGGCAATTTGACCGGAAGTATGAATATTAAAGACCCCGACTTAAAACTCTCGTTATACAAAATTTTTAAAGAAACAAAAATTAATGACCAAACATCTCAACTATCAATTGAGAGTTTATTACTGCAGGTATTAAAACAAATTATTAAGGATGTCGAAATGCCGTCAAAAAAAAATCCAACCTGGGTTACTAAAATAAGAGAAATTTTAAACGAAACATTTTGTGATAAGCTTACGCTTTCTGAACTGTCTAACAGCGTAGGTATTCACCCTTCACATCTTTCAAGAGGTTTTCCAATATATTTTCAATGCACTATAGGAAATTATATCAGGAAACTAAAGATTCAAAAATCACTTACACTTCTTCCAAAAAAAAATATTTCTTTATCTGCAATAGCTTTTGAGTGTGGTTTTGCAGACCAAAGCCATTTTATCAGGTGTTTTAAAGACATGTTGGGGATTGCACCTTTTACCTACAGAAAACTAATACTTAGTTAAACACAGCAGACGTTAATTTTATTCTATTTATGTTACAACTGCTAAAGTAATTTTGGGCTTCATTATATTGAAATTAAAAATGAAGCATTTACTTTTAATAAGTTGTTTACTCATACTTAACGCTGCATATATATATGCACAAACTGAAAACATAGTAAAAACAGAAGGCATAACTTCGGAGCTGCACCGAAACAATATTGGTAAGATATATTTTACCTCAAATGAAATTGCTTTCCCGGATTTAAAAAGTTCAGATTTCTTATCTACTTATAAACTAACAAATAAAAGCAATCTTTTTTTTATTGCTTTTATGGGCAATTCAATAACCAACTACTTACACCAATTAAATCCTGGTTTGTCTGCTGATTCACTTGTAAAAAGCGGGAACTATCAGTTTACGCTTTTAATAGATAATCAACTAATTTATCAGAGCAATTTGTATCCCGGTGCTCCTTATGCAAGGATACAGGACAGTGCAACTGTTATCAACAAGCCTCTTATCAATAATGAAAACGGCAATGGGCTTTGGAGTGAATCATTCTGGAACAGGTTTATGCATTTTGGCGGCGATTCTGCCTTAACCGAAGGCAGGCATTTATTACGAATGGAAATAAAGCCTTACCTGAAAGCAGGCGATATTAAAGTGGGAGAGTTAATTGCTGCCGGTAATTTAAACCTGATTGTGGAGCGAAAACCTGTTATTAATATTGCCAACATTACGCTAAGTCCGGTGAAACCGTATAATGGCTTTAAGGTATCAAAAGAAATTTTTAATACGAATAAAATTAAAGAACTGAAAGGAAATGTTGAAGAAGGCGTCTTCAAAAAAATAAGCAGTATCGTCGTAATTAAAAATGGGAAATTATTAATTGAAGAATATTTTAATGGTGAAACCCGCTATACATTGCATGATCCGCGTTCGGTAGGAAAATCATTTGCTTCAACCTTAACAGGCATAGCCATTCATGAAAACTATTTACACACAGAAAACCAGCGGCTGAATGAGTTTTACAACTTACATGCTTTTGAAAATTATTCCCTGCAGAAAGAAAATGTAACACTTAAAGACTTGCTAACTATGAGTTCTGCTTTTGATGGTAATGACGAAGATGAAAATTCTCCCGGCAACGAGGAAAATATGTACCCGACAGACGACTGGGTGAAATTTGCATTGGGCTTGCCAGCTAAAAAGGATAGCCTTAATAATAACTGGCATTATTTTACAGCAGGGGTAATCCTTTTAGGAGATATCTTAAACAAAACTGTTCCCGGCGGACTTGAGAAATATGCAGATGAGAAGTTATTTAAGCCCTTAGGCATTTTAAACTACAAGTGGCAATATACACCTCAGCATGTGCCTAACACGGCCGGTGGCATTCAAATGAATGCACTGGATTTTGCAAAATATGGACAACTATACAAAAACGGAGGAAAATGGAATGGCGAGCAACTAATATCAAAAGAATGGGTGCTTAAAACATTCACAAAACAAAAGCAAATAACAGACAGAAACAATGAGTTTTATAGCTACTTGTTTTGGAATAAAACATTTAAAGCAAACAATAAAAGCTATGAAGCATATTATTGTGCAGGTAATGGTGGAAACTATATTATAGTGTTTATAAACCAACCTCTTGTTATTGTAATAACTGCTACTGCCTACGGACAGTCGTATGCACACCCACAAATAAACAAGATACTTTCAGATTATATTTTACCGGCAATAATCAAATAATCTCATCTATATTGATTGACAAAACATCACACAACATAAGGTCACTGTTGCACAACCATAATTTCAAAAAATGATTAGTTATAACTCCTCTTCACAGGCATTTAAAAGCTTTTGCAGAGTGTCTGTTTTTGCTTTCTTACAAAGTATATTGATGGAGAAAAAAAAATCGGTGCTGCTACCTGGTTCAAAACAAGTTGCAGTAACATGTTTTTTAAAAGCCCAAAACCTTCTCCCTGATTTGCTTTTATAAGTACCATAGCTTTGATTGCTGTTTTAGGTGCATTATACCGCAACCATTTCTTAAGGTTATATACTGTAGCGCCAGTAACAGCATTTTGTTGGCTGCTATTTCCCTATCGGTTGGTGTCCATAACTACTTAACCATTCCGGCGGGTGGGGACACACCGCCGGTAGCACCGTAACTGCACACGCACACTTATCGGTTTATGTCCCCATCAACCGAAACTATTGTATTTGATGCACAAAGAACAAACCGTACAAGTGAGTGACACAACCACAGCCGCCCAAACTACCCAAAGCCCGCCACCAAAAATCTTTATTCAACACCTGCTAATGTTTGATTTTCGTAATTGATTGTTTGGTTTTAGTTATACCCCTACCCTCTTGTTAATATAACTTTGTGCGATAAATTTTAGATACCAATAGAATGAAAACAAAGAACATAAGTTTATTAGCCTTGTTTCTTCTCTCAGTTGTGTTTACAATTCTTTCCAACAAAGCATCTGCACAGGAGAAAAACCAAATGGTAAGGTTGGCAAAAATTGTAATTGATTCAACACAACTGGAAAACTACAAAGCTTTACTGAAAGAGGAAATTGAAACATCTGTGCGTGTTGAGCCCGGCGTGATCACTTTATATGCAGTATCTGAAAAGAATAATCCTGCGCACATTACTATTCTTGAAATATATGCTGATACTTCTGCTTACAAAGCACATTTACAAGCACCACATTTTATAAAATACAAAACGGGTACAAAAGATATGGTTAAGTCGCTTGAACTTGCAGAAGCCGATCCACTTGTACCGGGGATGAAAATAAAATGATGCAATATTTAGTAAAGCTGTTTGCATTATACTCAATAGATAATAAACCGTTGAAGAGTGCGACGCAACAAAGCTTGATAGCAGAAATGCTGCTTAGTACATAAAACAATTATTATATAAAAGCAAAAAATAAAATTATGCAACAACGTAAACTTGGACAGGAAGGTTTAGCAGTTTCAGCAATCGGTCTTGGTTGTATGGGAATGACATTTTCTTATTATCCATTTCCCGAAAAACAGGATGCCATTAATCTGATTCATAAAGCAGTAGAAGAAGGTGTTACTTTTTTTGATACTGCTGAAGTGTACGGACCTTATAACAATGAAGAATTGGTGGGCGAAGCATTAGCGCCATATCGTGATAAAGTAGTGATCGCAACGAAATTTGGGTTCAATATCCAGGATGGAAAAATGGCTGGTGTAACCAGTAAGCCGGAACACATCAGGAAAGCAGTGGAAGGTTCTCTCAAAAGATTGAAAGTTGATGTGATTGATCTTTTGTACCAGCATCGTGTTGATCCGAATACACCCATTGAAGATGTGGCAGGCACTGTGAAAGACCTGATAGCGGAAGGCAAAGTAAAATACTTTGGCTTATCTGAAGCTGGTGCGCAAACCATTCGTAAGGCGCATGCAGTGCAGCCTGTAAGCGCATTGCAAAGTGAATATTCTATGTGGACAAGACAACACGAAACAGAAATCATCCCTACAATTGAAGAACTCGGCATTGGATTGGTTGCATTCAGCCCGCTGGGTAAAGGATTTCTTGCAGGCAAAATAGATGAGACAACAAAATTTGCGCAAGGCGATTTACGCACCATGTTGCCAAGGTTTACAGAAGATGCACGTATTGCCAACAAAGCATTGCTTGATGTGGTGGGCAAATTTGCAGAAAGAAAAAATGCAACGCCTGCTCAGATCGCATTGGCATGGGTGCTGGCACAAAAGCCATGGATCGTTCCTATTCCTGGTACAACAAAAATTCATCGCCTGACAGAAAATAATGGTGCTGCAAATATTGAATTTACTGCAGCAGAATTGCAGGAAATGGAAGAAGCTTCTGCACAGGTAAAAATAATGGGCACCCGTTATACAGAAGCTATGGAAAAATCGACAGGGTTATAAATGATCTAACAGAATTGCTGAATAATGAAAAATGTAATCATACTCGGTGCCAGTGGCAATATTGCAAAACATGTTATTGATATCTTAGTAAAGAAAGACGACATTGATCTTACCTTGTTTTTACGTAACAAGAACAGATTGAAAAATACTAATGTTTCAAAAAGCCGAATCATAGAAGGTGATGTGCTCGCTTATGATCAGTTGAAAAAAGCAATTGCGGGAAAGGATATAGTATATGCAAATCTTTCGGGTGCTCTCGAAGCGTTGGCAAAAAATATTGTAAGGGCAATGAAAGAAACAGGCGTTAGGAAAATTATTTTCATTTGCTCAATCGGCATCTACGATGTTCCTTTAAAACCTGTTTTAGAACCTTATCGAAAAGCCGCCGATGTAATTGAAGCATCAGGTCTTGAATACACTATTCTGCGTCCCACATGGTTTACCAATGCAGATGAAGTGGATTATGAGACAACAAGAAAAGGAAAGCCGGAAAAAGGTTCTGTCATTTCTCAAAAAAGCCTTGCAACTTTAATAACGAAAATCATTGAATCACCGGAAAAATATGTTCACGAAAATCTTGGAGTAAACAAACCAAATTCTTAATAATCATGAACACTTCAGAAAATCAAAACGCCATCTTTCCAAAAGGTGAAAGAGCCCCTGCAGATTATTTTACCGGAACTGCATGGTTAAAAATGCTGGTGCAGGCAAATGATATTTTTAATACATCAATTGGTAACGTAACTTTTGAGCCCGGCACCAGGAACAACTGGCACAAACATCCCGGCGGGCAAATTCTTATCGTTACAGATGGGGTTGGTTATTACCAGGAAAAAGGAAAACCAATACAGACAATCCGCCGGGGTGATGTTATACAGATTCCACCGGATGTTGTGCACTGGCATGGTGCTTCGCACAACAGTGAGATGACTCATCTAGCTATCAACACCAACACGCAAAAAGGAATTGTAGAATGGTTGGAACGTGTAACTGATGAAGAGTATAATAAAATTTGAAAGGTCTAAATAATAAAAACGTAGTAGTAAACACTACAACGTTTTTGTTTTTTATGTACTAAGCTGGAGTGCTACTATTAAACTTTTCTTGCGTCGCACGCTTGTACTGTTTGTTTTCATGGCAGCAAATAACGCCAGCGACAGGTTTACATCTGTTACTCTTTTTGAATTTTTAAATCAGAAAAAAAACTTTCAGTACCAACTTCAACCCAAAGGCCAATGCCACCTGAAAAACCCGCTCCATGCTTCAGATCATTTACTATCAATGAGGGTTGCTTACTGTTATCAAGGTAAAGTTTTGCTTGTGTATCTTTCACTTCAATCCGCAGCGTAATCCACTTATTCATCTCCATAGCTGCATACGATTCATACCGCTCCGGTGATTCATTTCTTAAGCGGTCAAACTTATAGTCCGGGTAAGAATAGTATTGAATAGAATGATTTCTCCTTACCTGGTCATCCACACTTGCATATCTTTTATCAAGCTTTTTATACAAAGCAGTGGGTTCAACAGTTACAAATACTTCTAATGTAGGACCGACGTATAATTCTAACAGGTGACCACCACGAACAATGGCATCTTTATCAGCAACACTTACATGCGTATGTGCAACCGGCTTACCATTGAAAATAGCAATATTACCTATGAAAGAAGCGATCTCTGATGTATCAACCGGAATTACTTTAAACATTTTGCCGCTGCACTTTCTAAAGTACAAGTGAGTGACACAACCAAAGCTTCATGAAATATTTAAAAGCCTGGAAAAATATTCTCATTAAACGGGTATTCTGCACTGCTTCCTGCTGTTTCATTTTTTGTAATAAAAAATATCGTTGCAAATGCTGCGGCCTTTAAACTCAGTGTAATGAATAATAATTTATTTTTCATTTTTATTAAGTTTTAAAAATATAGATGTTTTTTATTGAGCATAAAGCTATAATGACATAGCGCCGGTAATTTGATAAATGATGTGAATAAGGAAAAATTTGCTGTGAACTTTGAGATTTGTGCAGAATTTGGAAAGCCAGGAGTGTAATATTAAGGCTATTTATATAGCTATAAACCAGTATAAGTTTTCTTTGACGACTCTGTTTTTGAAGGATCAGGATATTCATAGAGGATATACCCTGTTAACCGCCCATTTTTGTATTGAAGTATTTTAGCGACTCTTTGATTCCTGTCATACAAATAATGATTTTCAAATTTGGATTTACTCTTTGCATCGGTTCTGCACTCTAATAATAACCTGTTATTTACGCCATAGCAGGTTTGTATTACCTGCAAAAGACTATCTTTTTTTATTGAAAATTTTCTGATAGTTCTTACATGTTTACCATAACTGTATTCATAACGGTAATTGCCATCATAGCCAGTGTGTAAAGAATCCCGGTAAATATTTGAAACATTTGTTTTATCACTGTAGTCCTGATATGAAATGCTTACCAGCTTCAGTTTGCTTTTTCTATTGCCAGAATCTTTTGAATGGGTAGAATATTGATATACTATCCTTTTAAACTGGTTCTGTGAAAAACAGAGATTTGCAGAGCATAATAAAATGCAAAAGGCGAAACCTTTTAAAGCAGATGCTTTCATAAATAGGGGATTTAAACGGATGTAGTCAAATATAAGAACCCAGTCTTAAACACAAAAACAAATTATACAAAATAAAATAAGGAGACTTAATTAAATAGCTGTTACTTCCAGCTAAAATTCACTGATTACGATTTCATCTTTGCAAGTATCTGTAGTTTTTCCATTTTAAGCAATTTTACTTTTTTACCTGAGTACCTGATAATTTTTTGCTTTACTAATTCAGCTGCAATTTTAAAAAAGGTTTCGTAGATGGTTCCTGCAAAAGAAGCTATGTCGTGTCTGGTAAGTAAGATATTTATATAACCTTCATCATCCGTTCCAAACCTGTTATACAACATCAAAAAAGTGTCTGCGATGCGGCCTCTTACATCCATTAGGGCCAGATCTCTTATACGTTTTTCAGCATCCTGTAATTCGTCTGAATAAAACATCATCAGTTTTAAATTAAATGCCGGGTTAACCTGTAAAGTTTGGAGAAAAAAATTTCTTTCAATAAAACATACAGCGATATTTTCCAGTGCAGTTGCTGAAACAGGGTAAGAAGTATTATTTCCTAATCCCCTGTGTCCAATAACATCCCCTGGTTTTGCAAACCTGATGATCATTTGTTTATCCGTTTCCCAAAGTTTGTGCACTTTGATCTTTCCTTCTTTTAGAAAAAAAATACCTTTTACCGATTCTCCTTCTTTAAAAACCTGTTCTCCTTTATTAAACCGGATTGTTTTTTTATACCGTTCAATAGAAGGCACCCATTCGGGTATGCAGTACCTGCAAAGCATACAAGTAGACGTATCACAACTGCTTTGTATTGTTTTCATACCCAATATTAATGATAAAAAATAAGTGCAATAAAATATAAAATATATTTTAAGTAATAAATAAATAGGATTAATAAGTAAAAAATGTACTAATAATATATTTTAAGTAATATTTTTGCATTATAAGATTTATTACATGACTGAAAAAAGATCGTTTACAGAAGCTATACCGTTATCTCCTTCTCTGGATGAAAGCTTTGGTTCGTATTATTCGGAAGCAGAAAAAAGACCGGTATCCGGAAGGGTTTTATTACTTAGTCTGCAAGCAATATTCAATGCATTAGTTATTGGGGTTATAGCAAAGGGGCTGGTAATGCTAATTGACCTTATTACCAATATATCATTTTACAGAAATTTTTCTTTTGCGCCTTCTTCACCTGCACATAATACACTTGGCTGGATGGTTGTTCTTGTACCCGTTACAGGAAGTATTATCATAGGTTTTATGGCCAGATTTGGTTCTTCTGCTATAAGGGGGCATGGTATACCTGAAGCAATGGAAAAAATTATTACCGGTGATAGTAAGATACCCATTAAGTTAACTTTTTTAAAACCATTGTCTGCTGCAATATCTATTGGTACAGGCGGCCCATTTGGTGCAGAAGGCCCTATTATTGCTACGGGTGGCGCTTTCGGTTCAGTAACAGGTCAGCTAATGCGTATCTCTTCAAGCGAAAGAAAGATCATGCTTGCTGCAGGTGCATGTGCAGGTATGTCTGCCATTTTCGGTAGTCCGTTAGCAGCCATCCTTCTTGCAATAGAATTATTGCTATTTGAATTTTCGCCGAGGTCTGTTATACCTGTTGCATTATCATGTGCCGCAGGTGCTGTTATGCATTTATTACTTTTTAGCAGTATCCCTGTTTTTCAAATGCCTGATATACCAATAGCTTCCGGTATTGCATTAACAACCTATGTTATTCTTGGTGCTGTTATTGGTGTAATTGCTTCTGTAGTTTCGAAATCTGTTTATTTACTTGAAGATGCCTTTGAAAAACTTCCCATCCACTGGATGTGGTGGCCTGCAATAGGTGCAATAGCCGTTGGAGTCATTGGCTATTTCGCACCTATTACTTTAGGTGTTGGCTATACAAATATATCCGGGTTACTTACAGGAAATTTACCTCTCACCACACTTCTGATACTTTGTATACTAAAATATATTTCATGGGTAATCGCTCTTGGAAGTGGCACTTCCGGTGGTACACTGGCACCACTTTTTACCATTGGTGGAGCTACCGGCGCGTTATTAGGCACACTATTGTTACGTGTATTTCCGGGTTCTGATATTAACATTGCAACGGCTGCGCTTATAGGCATGGCCGCAATGTTTGCCGGCGCTTCAAGAGCCTTGCTAACTTCGATTGTATTCCTCCTTGAAACGACTGGTCAGCCACATACTTTATTGCCTTTGATAGGAGCTTGTACTGCAGCGTATTTTGTTTCATTCTTTCTTATGAAGGGCAGTATTATGACAGAAAGAATTGAGCGGCGTGGCATTCGGACTCCCGGTTCATACAAACCAGATGTGTTACAACATATAAACGCGGATGAAGTTATGGATGATGCACCGGTATTGATATGTGCCGATAACAGCATTGCAGATCTTAAAAAATGGACAATTGAAAATATATCTGCTTACAAACTCAATTACTTTATTGTTACCGATAAGCATGAGCGTTTTATCGGGTATATTGAACGAAGCAGATTATTGGAATCAAAAGAAATCATGGCTGCCCAACCTGTGCAAAGGCTTATTTCAACCAAACTTCCTGTGGCTTATGAAAAACAAGACCTTGCTGCAGTTTCTGAATTAATGGGCACTTACAATATGCAGGCTATTGCAGTAATAGCGAAGAATAATAATAACCAAAATATAGTAAAAGGTATTATTACACCAACCGATATTCTGAAGGCATACAGTAATCATCATAAAAAAGAAGGTAATTATCATGTATCCATTTCCTTCAAAAGAAGAGCGGGCAAATTGATGATCAAAGGCAGGTTGTTTATGCAATCTAAATTTACAAAAGAGGATGTTTAAATTTTATCACTTAAATAAATTTTATGAATTACGATTATCAGCAAACAGATTTTTCCAAAGCTCTTATGGCAGGACTTTTCGCAGGCATCGTTGCTACACTTGCAAATCTTGGATATGACTTTTTTTATCGTGACATAACAGGCTTTCAACTATCGCAGATAATAAATGTTGCGTCTATTATTATCGCTTCAACACTGTTGCTTACTATAGCAGGTATAGGCTTCTATTTTTTTAAGCATAATATAAAAAAAGGGGGCATTATTTATAGGCTTATTTTCTTTGTGCTTACTTTTTTATGCGTGTATTTGTCAGTACATGTTCAACGATCAACTGATCCCATCGTATCAAATGAGTTCAGAGGGCTGTTAACAGGTATAGTAATTATTCTTGGCGGGCTGGCGGTTTTTTTCATTCCTTATTTATTTGACCATGACGAAATTTACAGCTAATGATATAACCGGCATTTTTGTTTTTAGTGATAATAAGGCTTACTGAAAAAATTATTGACAAAAAGTTATATACACGGCTTTGAACGCTGCTACATTTATTACCTTATTTTTTGCAGATATTTTTTCTTTATTGCCCGATACCCAATGAATCAAACGTATAAGTGTGCGACGCAACAGGTGATGCCATAGAAAACGAATGCCGGGTTCATAAAAATGAATTTACTTCTCTATATTAGCAAACTCATTTGAGTTAAACAATTGCTTATGCTACTTGCTAAATTGAAAAGTATATTATTGCCAGGCTTATTGCCTGCTTTTTTTTGCCTGAGTGTGCAAACCTTTGCACAGCAGTTAGATAGCCTGTTTGAAAACCCTGCCATACAGGAGATCAACCGCATGCCGATGCGTGCAAATTACTTTCCTTACGAAAATGCAGAACTGGCTAAAGACTTTGATACGGCTCATTCTGCACGCTATTTTTCTTTAAATGGAATGTGGCGTTTTCATTGGGTAAAAAAACCTCAACTGTTATCTAAAGATTTTTATACTGTCAATTTTGATGATAAAAGCTGGGTAGATTTTCCGGTACCTGCTAACTGGGAATTTAAAGGTTATGGTACCCCGATCTATACAAATATTCCTTACGAATTTGCGCCAAAAAATCCTAACCCGCCAGATATTCCTGATGACCATGATCAGCCAACGGCAGGTTACAGAAAAACATTCAGCCTGCCTGTTGCATGGAAGGGTATGAAAGTGTATTTGCATTTAGGTGCGGTAAAATCTGCATTCCGTTTATATGTGAATGGAAAAGAAGTTGGGCTTGGTAAAGACAGCAAGCTGGAAAGCGAATTTGATATTACAGATTATGTAAATGAAGGCAATAATTTAATTGCCATGGAAGTGCGCCGCTGGACCGATGCAAGCTTTCTTGAGTGCCAGGACTTCTGGCGTTTAAGTGGCATCACAAGAGACTGCTATGTATATGCGAGGCCGCAAGTGCACATGTATGATTTTTTTGCAAAGCCTTCTCTAATCAATAATTATAAAGATGGCAACCTGGATATAGAAGTACAGGCATGGAACGAAAGTGCTGCACAACATGGCAACTATAAAATACAGGTTCAGTTGTTTGATGATAAAGGAAATAAGATCATTGATACCGTACAAACAACTTATGGCTTAAGACGCAGCAATGGCAGTAAAACAGAACTTCATTTTCACAACACATTCATGGATGCGAAGCAGTGGAGCGCAGAGATACCTAATTTGTATCGCCTGCAATTAACGCTACTGACAGACAAAGATGAAACTGTAGAAGTTATCAGTAAAAAAATTGGGTTCAGGAATATTGAAATAAAAAATGCGCAATTACTCGTAAATGGAAAACCTGTTTACATAAAAGGTGTTAACAGGCATGAAACAGATCCATATACCAACCAGGTTGTATCACATGAACGAATGTTGCAGGATATTACCGAGATGAAGAAAATGAATATTAATGCAGTGCGTGACTGTCATTATCCTGATGATGCTTACTGGTACGACCTCTGCAATGAATATGGTCTATACATGATTGATGAAGCAAACATTGAAAGTCATGGTATGGGTTATAATATTGACAGAACACTTGCCAATAATCCAGTATGGGAACTTGCACATTTAACACGTATGAAACGTATGGTGCTGCGTGATAAAAATAATCCCTGCATTATTATGTGGAGCATGGGTAACGAAGCTGGCAATGGCAATAATTTTTATGAGGGTTATCATTTAATAAGAGGGATGGATCCATCAAGACCGATACATTACGAACGTGCAGAACTTGATTGGAACAGCGATGTTTTTTGCCCGATGTATCCTGATCCTGCTTACCTCGCAAAATATGCAAGTTCTAATCCTACAAAACCTTTGATCATGTGTGAGTATGCACATGCGATGGGCAATACAGATGGCAACTTCAAAGACTATTGGGATATTATTGAAAGCTATCCTTCTTTACAAGGAGGTTTTATTTGGGACTGGGTTGACCAGGGTATGTACCTTGAAAAAAATGGAAAGAAAGTATGGGGCTACGGCGGAGACTGGGGGCCCGAAGGAACACCAAGCGATAATAATTTTATGTGTAATGGACTTGTTGCACCAGACAGGGTTTGGAACCCTCAGTCTTATGAAGTAAGAAGGGTTTATCAAAACATAAAGTTTCGTTTAATAGATGCAAAAGAAGGAAAGCTTGAAATAAAGAATGGTTATTTCTTTAAAGACCTGAGTAATTACAAACTGAAGTTTGAATTGTATGCAAATGGCTTATTGCAGCAAGGTGGCGAGTATGATGATTTTAGTACAAAGCCGGGCAGCAAAGAACTGGTTGATATTGGTAATAAGTTTATACCACTTAGTAATTCAGTTCCATTAATATCACTTAATAAACTTGACCCATCAAAAGAATATTATCTGCGTGTAAGCATGGAACTCATCAATGATGAAGGATTATTAAAAGCCGGAACAGTATTGGCATGGGATGAATTCAAACTTAATGATAGAGTAAGGTTTGGTTACAAAAACTCAAAAGAAAAAATTAATATTTCGAGAGACAACCAAAATACACTTGAGCTAAAAAATAAAAACTTCAACCTTGTTTTTGATAAAGCAACGGGTAACATCACTACGTATAAAGCAGGTGGCAAGAATATTTTCACCAGTGGGCCTTTACCAAACTTCTGGCGTGCACCAAACGATAATGATTATGGTGCAGGCTTTCAGAAAAAATTAGTAGAATGGAAAGATGCAGGCACAAACGGAAAACTGGTTAGCATTACCAGCACTCCGCAAAATGCAGATGGCTGGTTAACGGTAACAGTGCAGCGCTCTTTGTTGAATGGCGATGCAAACTACACGCAAACATTTATGATTGATGGTAATGGCGCTATACAAGTAAACAATCAATTCAAAGCAACCGGCGGCAATCATAACATGCTTTTCCGTTTCGGCAATCACATGCAGTTGCCAACAGATTTTATAAATATTTCCTGGTATGGTCGCGGCCCTATGGAATCTTACCAGGATAAAAAAACGGCTGCTATGGTTGGCTCATACTCGGGAGCAATCAAAGATCAGTATTATCCGTATATACGTCCGCAGGAAAGTGGCAACAAAACAGATGTGCGCTGGGCAAGGATCACACGCAAAGATGGCAGCGGTATCATCATAGCTGCAACAGATACTTTGCTAAGCGTAAACGCATTGCCCTATAACGCAGACCAGCTATGGACAGGCGCTGAGAAGAAGCAGGCACATAGCGGAGAACTGGAACCAGATAAAAACATTCATCTTGATGTGGATCTGCAGCAAATGGGTGTTGGTGGTATCAACAGCTGGGGCTCATGGCCGCTGGAACAATATCGTTTGCCGTATAAAGATTATAGCTACAGTTATTTGATTGTTCCTGTTAAGAAATAAGAAAATTTTTATGAGCCATAGTGCGATGCAATGATTAAGCTTTCGTTGCGTCGCACTCTTGTACTGAAGAATAAAAATCGGCAAAGTAAAAGAGTGCAATAGCGGTCTGACGGCTCAAAGCCGTCTGACCGCTATTCTTCATGTAGATCTACTTCCTCGTGTCATTAATCGCTTTTAAAATATTATTCAAACCCTTTTGTAATTTTTCTGTTTTATCCCAGCTATAACCAATGCGCATATAGCGGCCATCTTCTTCAAACCAATGACCACGGCCAACATAAGTGCTGTATTTATTCAGCAGCACTTCATGAAATTGTGCAGTATCGATTGCAATATCTTTCCTGATACGTGGAAAACATACACAGCCACCTTGAGGCTCTATCCATTCCAGCATATTTTGTTGCTGCATAAAATTTTTAAGTACCAAAAAATTTTTAAGAATAGTTTCTTTAACAGGCGCAAAGAATTTTTCCTTATTGTATAAGTACTGGTATGCTATTTCTTCATCAATTACAGAATTGGTAATAAAGATTTGCTCTTTGGCAGCAAGAAATGTTTCCATTAATTGTTTATCACGACAAATAAGCCAGCCAATTCTTATGCCCGGCAGTCCATAAGATTTAGACATCGAACTAACACTTATCACTCTTTCTGATAAAGTTGCTCCTACAGGTAATTGCGGCGCAAAACTCATATCACGATATGTTTCATCAAAAAGCAGGTAAGTGTTTTTTTTCTCGATAATAGTAATGACCTTTTTCAATGTCGCTTCATCTATTAAAGTACCGGTTGGATTGTGCGGGTAAGTAAGGCTTACAAATTTTGTTTCGTTCGTTATTAAGCTTTCCAGTTCATCGATATCCAGTTTATAACCATTTTCAAAATGTAGTTTGAGATAAGAAATATTGGCGCCGATTGCCCTTGGCGTTTCAATGTTGGTTGCATAGTTGGATTTTGCAACAACAACATGATCTCCTTTTTCCAGCAGGGCAGTTGCTACTATAAAAAGTGCAGGTGCAGCGCCGGGTGTAATTAATACATCGCCTGCATTTAGATTATTATTAGCTGTGATTATTTCTCTCAATGCTGGTTTACCCATATGATCTCCATAAAAAAGTACGAGATCATTTATATCAATTCCAAGATCACTTAAACGCTGATCTGTGAATGAACTTTCTGAAAGGTTGCAATCAATATTTTCATAACCATAACCTTCCGGCGCTTCTATTTCAATAGGCATTCGTTTATAGTGCATAAAAGGATTTTTAATTTTATAATATCTGCATCAGGAATGTTAAATATAACATTTGAAATATTGGGCAGAAAATTCATTATAAACCGAAATGGCCGAATAAAAATCCCGGCGTACAAGTGTGCGACGCAACGGCAGCTAAATGCTTAAACAAAAAGCATGGCCCCCGGAAGATGGCGCTTTTCTTAAATCGTACAAACTTCATGTAATATTGAAATATCGCATTAACTTGCGTCCTGTTTTTAATTATTATCCTTAATGGCAGACCTATCGAAGTTTGATCAGAATGCGGCCGGGAATCCCAACAATAACATTTTTGGCTTACCCTTTAAAGAAGAAGACTCAAAACTTGTGCTCTTACCCGTCCCATGGGAAGTTACGGTAAGTTATGGTGCAGGTACGGCACGCAGTGCAGAGCATATTTTCAAAGCCAGTAAGCAGGTAGATATTTTTGATTCATATGTGCCCAACGGATGGCGCAACGGTTATTTTATGCGGGAAACCGATAAAAAGCTGTTGATGAAAAGTGATTACCTGCGTAAAGAAGCTGAACTCTACATAGACTATATTTCCAAAGGCGCGGTTTTGGAAGACAATAAATTCATGTGCAAAAGCCTGAAGGAAATAAATGAAGGCGGCGCGTTAATGAACAACTGGGTTTATGAACAGACCAAAGAATTGCTGGTTCAGGATAAACTGGTAGGTATTGTAGGCGGCGATCATAGCACACCTTTTGGTTTTTACAAAGCACTTGCTGAAAAGCATGGACATTTTGGTATACTGCAAATAGATGCACACTGCGACCTGCGTAAAGCATACGAAGGTTTTATATGGTCCCATGCATCTGTTATGTACAATGCACTCAATGAATTTTCTGAAATTGATTGTCTTGTACAAATCGGTGTTAGAGATCTTTCTGAAGAAGAATGGAATTATATCTGCAACAGTAACTACAGGGTTGTAACTTATTTCGACGAGCAAATAAAAAGACGGCTTTACGATGGCCAGCACTGGAACAGTATTGCCGATACCATTGTAAACCATCTTCCTCAAAAAGTGCATATCAGTTTTGATATAGACGGACTTGATCCAAAACTTTGCCCTTCTACCGGTACGCCGGTACTTGGTGGCCTTCAAACAGAAGAGGCCATGTATCTTATAAGAAGGGTTATAGAAACAGGCAGAACCATTATAGGTTTCGACCTGGTAGAAGTTGGCATTGGTGAAAACGGATGGGACAGTAATGTTGGCGCAAGAATACTTTGGAAGCTTTGTAATTATCTTATGAAAAGCAACAGTTAATGATGCAACAAGAATATAGGATCGTTATAAAAAATGAGCGTTATGACCAGGTTAGACTTTTGCAGGTCATATTTCTGGCAGTAATGTCAATAGTATTTATAGTGGCCGCTTATTATGAAAACAACATATTTGCTTTTATATGGCCCATGCTCTTGTGTTTTACCATCTTTATTGCATTGAATCAGCAGGATTTTACACGTTATAAACTATTTAGTTTCAAAAATTTTCTCGAGTCAGGTTTTGTATGGACTATCATTGGGTCAATGTTATTACTTACCTGGTGGATAACGCTGCTGGTAATTATTATTGCCGTTATGCAAAGTCTCGTAAAAAAACAATACGAAGTAATTCTCGATCGGCAAGCCATACAGATCAATGCAAAGCCTCCAAAGAATATTGAATGGCAGGCTTTACAGAACATTGTTATAAAGGACGAGCTACTCACCATCGATTATAAAAACAATAAGATCTTCCAGGCCGAAATTATTCCCGCTCTTTCAATCATTGGTAGTGAAGCAGATTTTAACGACTTTTGCCGTTTGCAGCTTGGTGCACATTAACAGCAATTGCAAATAATAATGAATATTTTTTTGTAACCAGCTTCTAAACAACTATTTGGCTTTTGTTGTGTCACTCACTTGTACTGCAACAATACGGTGCAGCATTTAAGAGATCAAGGTCACACGGCTCAAACCGTCAAACCAGTGCAGCTAAACTGTAGTTGATATTTTATAATTTTTTATGACACATTCTCCTTTTTTATTGTATTCAGACGGCAACGGTAATATTTACGAAGATGAAACATTGTATGCGGTGGGCCGCGAAGGCTGGGATGCATTTCCCATTCCTTTGGAAGATTGGATATTATTACCAGATGGCGGAAACCTTTATGAATTGCCCGGGCGAAAAGGTATTGGCATAGATGTAAAGACTGGAGAAATGCGTCTTTGTGATAAAGGCTGGGCAGTAGCGGCTTTTATTCCGCCTGCACATACAGGGCTTTATATTGCAGCTTATGAAACAGACCCTGATGCACCTACGCTTCCGTTGTTTTGTTACACTGCAGCAGGCTGGTACAAAAATCAGTTTTATGTTCCTGCAGTAAGAATAGAAGAAGATATACGTCAGGAATGTGTGGGCTATGATGATGAAAAGATACAAATTGGCGCAGCACATTTGCTAAAAACATATCCGCACAACAGGCTGGTAAAACACCTGATGGAAAATTGCTGCTTAACATACAATTGCCCTGCTGCAAGAAATTTTTCTTTGCATCGTTGGGAATGTCCTATACCTTCTTCACCTGCCTGTAATGCAAATTGCATAGGTTGTATTTCCTTTCAGCCACAGGAAGAGCAGATCGTATCTACACAGGATAGGCTTACATTTAAACCAACAGCAGAAGAGATCGCAGAATTTGCTGTGCCACATTTAATAGAAGCCCCCTATCCTATTGTAAGTTTTGGCCAGGGCTGCGAAGGCGAACCATTACTAATGTGGGAAACCATTCGTGAAGCAATCATAGAAATACGCAAACACACCAATCGCGGCAGCATCAATATTAATACCAATGGCTCTAAACCAGATGCTGTAAAAGCCTTATGTGAAGCGGGTTTGAACAGTATACGTGTAAGCACCAACTCTGCACGCGAAAGTATTTATATGCCATATTACCGTCCCAATAACTATGTGTTCGGTGATATTATTGAAAGTCTAAAGGTCATGCGCAGCTACGGCGGATGGACAAGCATTAACTATTTTGTATTTCCGGGTATGACAGATACTGTTGAAGAATATGAAGCATTAAGAAAGCTTATCATAGAAACAGATCTAAACATGATACAGTGGCGTAATTTTAATATTGATCCGGATTGGTATCTTGGCAAGATCGGCATTACAGAAACAGGTGAATTACTGGGTGTAAAACAGTTGATGGAGTTAATAAGAGATGAATTTCCAAAACTAAAGTTTGGTTATTATAATCCACCGATCGAACGCATCAAAGGAAATTATACAACAGATTTTGCACATTGAATATTATTACTTAAAATCTAACATCATGCAAACAAATTCTAACAAAAACAATACTACCCGTTTTGCACCGATGCTCTATCTTAAAAATGTTGCAGACGGTATCGAATTTTATAAAGAAGCATTTAATGCAAAAGAAATACGCCGCTTTAGCAATGATGATGGTAGTGTGCATGTAGCAGAAATGACGATAGAAAATGCAATGTTTCACATACACGAGGAAGGTTCTACTACAAGCAAACTAAGCCCGGCTACCCTCGGCGGCACCACTACCGTACTTGGGATATTTGTTGAAGATCCCGATGCTCTTATGTCAAAAGCAATTGCTGCGGGCGCAACTGAAATTTCTCCTATGCAGGATTTCGATTATGGATACAGGCAGGGGGATATTAAAGATCCTTTTGGCCATAACTGGACATTTCAAAAAAGTATTTGACTAAATATTTTGTGACCAGCTTCTGTCTTTCATAGCATCGTTTATTGTGTCACTCACTTGTACATTCTATGCTTTATTGAGCACTTTCCTTTAAATAATTTGAAAGGTTATTAATTACTTCAGCATCAAGCAGAATTTGTTGTTGTGCTTGCTTCCAGTCACGCTGTTCAATGGCTTCACGAATACCCGGCATTGTTTTAACACCGTAACCTGTATATAATCCCGGGGCATAAATAGCATGTCTATACCAACCTCTTTGTGGTAATCCGTTTGTTAATAACAATTGCTGTTCTGCTTGATAAAGCTTTCTATTAAATGCATCAGCAGTAGTTGGCGCACCCGCCATCGTATTCCACTTATTCCATAAATTATCTGTTGCAATTTGCAGACCCAGCAAGGCATTTTGCAAAGAAGAAAAGTCGAGATATGGCACTTCGCCTTTTGGCTTTGGCATTGAAAGATGTAATGCGGTATCAGTTGCAACACTGTAATAGTTGTTCCTGATAATATCATTCTCTGTTTTTGTATTATCACGCATATCGTTTGTAAGATTGATCAACTCTTCAGTATAACCATTGATGATCTTATACAGGTTTCTAAAATCAAAAGGCAACACCTCTGCATTTGCCATGCGCAATGCAGCATGTCCTGCAGTTGTTGAAAGTGCAACACCGTATGCAAATGAAGGATCTTTAAATCGGCGATAATCATCATAGGAATCATAAATAGAATGATAATCGCCACCATTATTTTCTCCACCATAACCAATATCTAAAGACGGCACACCAAGATGCTGAAGAAAAGATGAGAAATCTGAACCACTACCCAACGCATTAAGATCGATACCTGTTTTTTGCATTGCATCCTGTTTTGCTTTTGCTGAAGAAGCATTGATGATCTGCTGAGCCCTCAATCTTTCCAACACACTTACATTTGTTTGTGGATCATTTACATCTCTTGCAACTTCTGTCATAAATGTTTCCAGTGCATGTGAACCGCCTGCGCCAAGAAAACCTCTTCCGTTAGCATCAGAATTTATATACAATACTGCTTTCTCCTGCAATTCTTTTGCATGATCTTCTGCAAACTCAGTAGAGCCAAGTAATGCAGGCTCTTCACCATCCCATGCACAATAAACAATAGTGCGTTTTGGTCTCCATCCTGTTTTCAATAATTCACCGATAGATTTTGCCTCTTCCAGTAAGGCTGCTTGTCCACTTATAGGATCATCTGCACCATTAACCCATGCATCATGATGATTTCCGCGTATTATCCATTCATCAGGATACAGCGAACCTTTTATTGTTGCTATTACATCATAACATGGAACAATATCCCAGTTAAATTCAAGCTTTAAATGTACTTTGGTTTTGCCAGCACCAATATGATATGTAAACGGCAATACGCCACGCCATCCATCCGGCGCAACCGCTCCATCCAATGCTTTTAATAATGGTTCTGCATCATGATAGCTGATCGGCAACACAGGTATCTTTAAAAGATTCGTTGCATCGTTATGACTTGCTATGCGCTGTGCATTTGCTGTCGCACCAACACCCGGTGTTAAAGGATCACCGGGATAAACAGGCATATCCATTACAGAACCACGCTGCACACCATATTCATTTTTAAATGCACCTTTCGGATATACATCACCCTGGAAATAGCCATCATCCATAGGATCAGAATAAATAATACAACCCAATGCACCATGTTCCTGTGCAACCTTTGGCTTTATACCACGCCAGCTACGCCCATATTTAGCAATTACAATTTTCCCTTTCACATCAATACCCATACGTTCCAGCAATTCATAATCTTCCGGCAAGCCATAATTCACAAAAACCAGTTCAGCAGTTACATCTCCATCCGCACTAAATGCATTATATGTTGGCAGCTGATCTGCCTGGCCCGATGTTGCGTCTTCTTTCAATGCCGGCTCTTTCAACAAGGCTTTGTATGTTGAGGGGCTTGTCATTTCAAGCACTCTTATTTTTGGCGTAGGAAATAAAACATGATACGTATCTATGCGCACATCAAATCCGTAACTTTTATAACGGTTGTAAATATTTTCTGCAACCCATTTGCTGCCTGCAGATCCAAGATTATGGGGCCTTGATGAAAGTTCTTTTATTGTATTGCCAATACCGGATGAACTTAAATTTTTATCAAAGTTTTGCTCAAGCAAAAACTGCTGCGCTGCCCCCTGTGTTGTAAACCCAGTAATTGTTTTAGTTTGTGCATTTATTGTAGCGCTGATCAATAAAATGCCGCCAATTAAAAAAGCTTTATTCATACTTCATTTACGTTGAAACATGAAGATATTTAAAAACAAAAGAAATAGAACTTTTTTATGAAGCGGGCTGTTGCACAAATGTCATCGTCCCTTATGTCACTCACTTGTACGCCTGATCCTTTACTGAGCAGTAACGTGGCTTAAAAGAAATCAGGGCTGACCTTGTTTTTTTGAATTCTTATTAGAAGCAAGATTTTTCAGGGCTTTCTCTTTTTGTTTTATTTCCTTTAATAAATTGTCAGCATCAGTCTTATTGATTGGTTTCATCTGTAAATAAACTGCTTTTGCATCTTCCGGCTTATTGAGTGTAACATACGATAGGCCCTTGTAATAATAACTCACGGTTGATTCTTTGTCAAGTTCAATAGCCTTATTGAAATGAGCAATGGCATCTTCATATTTATTTAGCATATAATAAGCATACCCAAGCTGCTCTCTGCAGTGCACGTCTTTTTCATCATTATCTTCAGCCTTTTGTAAAAAAGGAATTGCTTCACTATATTTTTCCTGTCCAATATATATCCAGCCCGCTTTGTAATAATAATCTCTTGAATGTTCTTCATCTTTTTGCAGGGCAAGTTTAATATATACAAGCGCTTTGTCATAATCCTTCAGGTTGTTATAGTAGATGTCCGCCATACCGCGCAATGCGGTACCATTTTCTGCATTTGCATCCAGGGCATTCTTATATGCATTTATTGCATCATCATTATATCCCAGCATTAAATAAGTGTAACCCATCTCTGTGTATTTTTCAGCATACGCTTTTTGTCCCTTGGGTTCATATTTTTCCAGGAAGACTGATGCATTAGAATAATCCTTGAAATAATTGGAACACACAGCAGCTTTATAATAACAATAGGCGTCGGGTGACATGTTTGCAGCGAAATATTTTTTATAATACCGTAATGCAGTTTCATAATTTTCTTCCGCATAATATATATCGGCAAGACACCTGGCAGCATCAGCATGTTTTGGCGCTAGTTCCAAAACTGTTTTATAATTTTCTTTAGCTTCTTCTTTTCTGCCCGAATTTTCGCAGGCATAAGCAAGTTCAAATAAATTTGCCGCAGATGGATTTAATTGAGTTGCTTCGCGTAAATATTTTATGGCTTCCTCATATTTTTTTAGTTCATCACATATCCAACCAGCTTCGTATAAAGCCTCAGTATAATTTTGCTTTTCTTCAATAGCTTCTTTTAAGGCTATAAGCGCCTCTTCATATTTTTGCGCTTTTCTTAATGTTACGCCTTTCTCATAATTGTTTGTAGCTGTATTTGAAGCCTGGGAGTTAGCATTAATCGTTACCAATGCACAAATAAGGCAAGTGGAGAATTGCTTAACCATAGTCTATTGAATTTTAGGAAAGTTAGCATTTATACGTAACTCCAAGCCATTCAACAAATGATTTTAAGCTATAACTAATTTTATTGATGGCATTTAGATGTAGCAGGTTTTTGAATAAGTATTTTGTCTTCGTTGTGTCACTCACTTGTACGGTTGTTGTCTGTTGAGCAAAAAGATTGGCATGGCTTTATGTATTGGCATTTTAAGCCTTAGCTTAGCTAAACCGCACAAGACTCTTACACACAAAGCAACACCTCAGTCTGGCGCTACTTGTTAGTTTTATATTGGGTATACTTAAGCTAACATGGGCCAGGGTTTATTGAATATATTTACTTTAGAATTGATTACAAAAAATTAAATCTCAGTTTATGAAATACGTTTTTCTTTTTGCTATCATTTTAGTGAGTTTCAAAAAAACGCTGAACGCACAATCCACCTCTTCTCCGTTAACTGCAATGCAGGTGATTGAATCAATAAAGAAAAATGTAAAACCGCATTGGTTTGATACAAGAACAGACACAATTATAATTGGTAATGGTTTCGATACTGTAAAAGGAATTGCCACCTGCATGTTTGTTGATATGAATATTTTGAAACGAGCCGTTGCAGCAAATTGCAATTTGATCATTACACATGAACCTACCTTTTATAATGCTAATGATAACCCGCCGGATTTTATGAAAGAAGATAAAGTGCTGAAAGAAAAAATGGATTATATAAAAGAACACAAACTCATCATATTCAGATTCCATGATAATGCTCACAGGAATAATCCTGACCAGATCATGCAGGGATTAGCAAACGAATTGGGCTGGAAAGTTGTAAATCAATCTCCGTGGATACTGGAAGTAAAAAAACAAAAGCTTTCTGCGTTAGCAGAAGATCTGCAAAAACATTTCAATATAGAAGGCGTTCGTGTAATAGGTGATCCAAATCTTGAAATAAACAGAGTGGCTTTGGTGCCTGGACTGGCTCCAACATTACAAATGCATCTCGGTGCACTTCAACGGGATGATGTTGACGCAATACTTGTTGGCGAAGCAAGAGAGTGGGAAGATTATGTTTATTCCAAAGATGCAGCAGAACAGGGGAGAAAGAAAGCTGCAATATTTATTGGACATATGAGATCCGAGGAACCAGGCATGAAATACTGTGCTAATTGGTTACAAACCTTTATTAAAGAAGTACCGGTCACTTTTTTGAAAGATGAAAGTTTTTGGTGGTCGCCAAAGTAAATGTTTTTACCAAGGCACAAGTACTCCTAACTGTAAAGCAAGCCCGGCATGCTTTGCCAGAAAGTGTTTATGTTACCGGCAGCAGTAATGCTATTAAGCTTTTGTTGTGTCACTCACTTGTACGGTTGGATTCTATATTGAGCAAGGCACAAGTATCTGCACACAAGGCTTTGCAACTTGTAGTTACACAAGTAACGGTAAATTATTAACCATGGAATAATTTAGTAAAGTCGAAATAGCTTAACACTGAAATAATCAAAAAATACAAAAGGCTATTAACTTGGAAATCTGATAAAAAATTTTTTGCATCAGGGATATAGTTACACATTAAAACAGGAAATGCATAAGGCACATAAATTATGCTTTCCCAATGAGGAATATACATGCTTACTGCTAATACAACCCCTGCCAAACCAATCGCAATATTTATAAATAAATTTTTCAACCTGAAGCTGAGCCAAAAATGAATTGCCCCAATAGCAAGCGTGGAAATAAAAGACCGGATAACAAAAGACGTAATTGCTGATTGTACAGAATTATAGAGGTAAGAGGGGCTATACTCAAAAAAATTAAAATCACTTTTCCATAAACCCAATAATATGGCAAAGCCAAAAAAGAAAATAAGTAATAAAAAATAAAATGAAACTATTAAAAAGACCAACAGCAGGTATTTGCTGAAAAATATTTTTGATTTTGAAATTGGCAGAACAAAAATATGTTTCCATGTATTTGATTTGTGCTCGATATTAAGTAATAGCGAAACAAGCAATACTATCAATAAAGGAAGGAAAGTAAAATGCACTCCATTAAACCCTTTTCTGAAATATTCGTTCCATGGATTTTCTCCGGGTTTTGGTAAATAATCATCCCAATCATAAATATGATGGAGGAAAAAAAATAAAGGGATAAAGGCTGCTCCCAAAATAATAAGCCAGACTGCAAATGAGTTTTTTATTTTTATAATTTCAGTTTGAAAACTTGTAAGAAAGGATTTCATTGTAAAGTTTTTTCAGATAAAAAAAGTGATTTAAACAAGATTAATTTAGCTTACTATGTAATTTTCTGTCATCTTCAAAAAGAGTTTTTTCAAGTTTTTTCCTTCATTAATTACTTCATAGACATCAATATTATTTTCAATTAATGCTTTAATAATTTGCGGCACTTGCTGCTTTGAATGAATCATAATTTTTAATCCGTCTTCGCATTCATAAACATTGAAATTTTCAAGCAATTGCGCAGCCTTTTTGTTGTTATTCATTTTAATAATTACTTCTTCGGCAGAATTTGTTTCAACATTTATTAATTCCTCAATTGTACCCTGAAAAAGCATTTCGCCCATATTGATGATCCCTACATGGGTTACTATTTTCTCAATCTCGCCCAACAAATGACTGGATAAAAAAATCGTTGTATTCAATTCCCTGTTGATTCGTCTAAGCAATTCCCGCATCTCTGCCATTCCGTTTGGATCTAAACCATTCACGGGTTCGTCCAGGATCAATAATTCAGGCTCAGCAATCAGCGCATTTGCAATACCGAGGCGTTGTTTCATACCCAAAGAGTACTCTTTTACTTTTTTATGTGCAGCAGATGAAAGTCTTACTAACTCTAATGTTTCAACAAGTCTTTCTTTTTTAATATTTCTTATTTTTCTTGTAATTTCAAGATTGTCATACCCTGAAATATGTTCGTATAAAGAAGGTTGTTCAATTAATGCCCCAGTCTTCGAATAAACTTCTATCCTGTTTTCAGAAAGATTCTTATTAAACAACCGCACTGACTTTTTTGTGTCTCTCAGCAATCCTAAAAGTATTCTTATGGTTGTTGTTTTCCCCGCACCATTAGGACCCAGAAAACCATATATCGAGCCTCTTTCCACTTTTAAGTTTATATCCTTTAAAATCATTCCCTTTCCGTTAAAACAGAAATTAAGGTTGTGCGTTTCAATGATGTAGGCGTTATTTTCTGGCATATGTATTTTATTAATAAGGCTCGAATATTGACTATCTAAGTCGATCAAAAAAACAATTTTGTTAAATCATGCAGAAGTAAGGATAGAATGCTGATTATACCTGTTTAAATTTTCGTCATTGAAAAAGCTATCCTGGGCATTAATTTTTAAATGTTGGTCATTTTTATTTATACAGTGAAGGGAGATGCCGAAATTCACATATGCAAAAGCTTCAAAAAATAATCAGGCAACTTTTTGAAAGTAAAATTGAAATACATGTGCTGTTTATTATTTTCTTTCTTGTGTCATTTTTTCTACCTCCCTTAATCAATAATTTACCCGTTGATAAAATTATCCATGTAGTTGCCTATGCTCTTTTCCTTTTAGTATGTATATACATAGGAAGATGGTGTTCCCGGAGATGGTTATTGCAAAACAAGTTTTCCAGGTTACTTTTTTTTATGCCGGTGTCGTTAGCAGTCTTGTCTTTTACCGGTATTATTGGTTTGAAAATACTTACAAGTAACAATGTTCTGTCAATGACTATCACGGCTCTCTTTTTTGTGTTTCTATTTTTCTTTCTTGGCTTCTTTCTCTCCGTTACAAGAAATACGGTATTACGCCAAATAAATGAGGCAGAAAATTTACAACAGCAAAAAGAAATGGAATTAGAATTATTACGATCTCAGTTGAGTCCGCATTTTCTATTCAATACTTTAAATAATTTGTATGGGCTTTCTATTACACAACATCAAAAAATTCCCGGTTTATTACTTAAGTTGTCAGATTTACTTCGCTATTCTGTGTATGAATCCAAAGAGAGTTTTGTTTCTTTAAAAAATGAAGTGGCTTATATTGAGACCTATATAGAACTTGAAAAGATTAGAATTGGGGAAAAACTTTCGTATGAAGCAAACATTTACAAAGAAAATATTGAAAGTAATCAAATAGCTCCCTTATTGTTGATGGTGTTTGTTGAGAATGCTTTTAAACATTCAAAAAATACTTACGGGCAAACTATAGATATAAGAATAGATTTATCATTAATGAATGATACCTTGTACTTCACTGTCAGGAATCAGTATATAGATGGAGCAAATAAAATAAAAGATTTTAAGAAGACAGGAATTGGAATTTCAACAACTTTAAAACGTCTTGAATTATTGTACCCTCAAAAATATGTTTTGGACACAAAAAAAGTAAACGGGTATTATGAAGTAAAACTTCAATTAAATTTAAAATGAAATTTTACAAATGTTTAATAGTAGATGATGAGCCTATTGCCAGAGATATTATTGTGAATTATTGCAGCCATCTGCCTTTATTTCAAATCGCAGCCTCATGTGCTAACGCGCTGGATGCTAAAAAAATTTTGCAGGAACAAACTGTTGACCTCATTTTTTTAGATATAAATATGCCGGTCTTAGATGGAATCAGCTTTGTAAATACACTTAAAAATCCTCCACAGATAATATTTACAACAGCTTACAAAGAATATGCAACAGATGCTTTTAATTTGGCTGCCTGCGATTACCTTGTAAAACCATTTTCATTAGAAAGATTTATTATAGCAATAGATAGAGCGATTGAAAGATTAGAGGCATCTTCTAAAAACAGCGTTGTAAATACGCTAAACGAAAATGATTCTTTCTTTATAAAAGTTGCCGGGAAAATTTATAGGATAAATTATGACAGTTTTCTATATGCTGAGGCAAAAGGAAATTACACAAGAATAGTTACAGATAACAATATTATTTTGCCTAATATTTCATTTGCAAATTTTGAGAAGCTGTTGACCAATTCAATTTTAATAAGGGTCCACCGTTCTTTTATTATTAACAAAAGAAAAATTGATCACATTGAAAGCAACCGGTTATTTATTAAAAAGACTGAGATTCCGATAGGCAATAATTATAAAGAAGGTTTTTTAAAGAGCCTTGGGTTATAAAATAAATTGCTTAATAAATTTCAAACCGTACAAGTGTGCGACGCAACTGCTGATACCATGAAATACAAAAGCTCGCTATATAAAAAATCACTCCTCTCCTTTTAACCTGTTTACACAATTCATCATGGCGCGGAACTGGTGATAGTTGCCTTTCCATATCTGCCCTTTCAGTGCGGTTTTTATTTGCGGGTCTATGTCTGTGCCATTTGCATACCAGTCGCCGTAAGTATGGTCTATGATATAGGTTTGTATATACTTCCACTGCTGTTGAAACTTGTTATAATACTGCATGGGATCGTTGGGGAAAAGCTGGCTCATGAGCAGCAATGAATTCATTTCTTCCGCCTGGCTCCACCAGTTCTTTTCTTTGTTTACAATGGTAAGACCGGGTTTTTTTTTGAAATAATATCCTGCATCATAAAAGCCGCCGGGCTTTGCATCCCAAGCGTTTTGCAATGCATGATCCACCATTTGTTTTGCAATGCGCAAAGTTGTGGTATCGTTTTTTATGTCTAATGCATGCGACGCTTCGAGCAAGAGATAACTTGTTTCCACATTGTGACCAAAAGAAACATGATCGAGACCCCGGTGCGCTTTGATAGATGCATCAGATGAATCGCTGTAAGAAACAGGTGTCCAGTCGGGCTGAAAGAAAAGCGTGAGATAACCTTTGTTGCCGATCATTGTATCGCGGATGAGCAGGAGCATTTCGTATAAACGTTCCCGTACAATGGCACTCTGCCAAACGGAATACAAGTCCGTAAATGCTTCCAGCAAATGAATAGAACTGTTCTGGTCTTTATATCCTGTTTCTGCTGTAGATGGTGTTGATGCAGTTCTTTGTATAGGTGTGCCATCACGTTGCATATGCTGGTAATAACCTTTGTACACATTATCGTGACTGTGTTGCTCCAACCACATGAATGCCTGTTGTGCAAAGTAAATAGCATCAGGATCATTGGTGAGTTTGCAATAAGCTGCCACTGCATAAATACCGAATGCATTGCCATAAGCATTCTTGGTGGAATCAATTACGTTTCCTTTTCTGTCAACCATGGTATAAAAGCCGCCATAGGTTTTATCCCACATCACATCGTGCAGGAATTTATAACCATTTGCTGCGCAGGTTTTATAGTAAGCAACATCTGGGTATCGCATAGCTGCTTGTGCTGTTGACCATGTGTGACGCGCTTGTGTTACGATGAATTTATTTTGATCTCCTGTTGGTTTGAAATCGTAGGTGTATGTGCTTAAGAAACCTCCGTATAATGTATCCATGCATCGCGGATACCACTTGTTAAGCATTTCGTGCTGAATGGAGTTTTCCATTTCGTTTGCGAGTTGCAAACGTTCATCTTTTGTTTGTGCAAATGCGTTTGTTGTTGCAGCTAAAAAAACGAGAAGAAAGATTTTCATATCTGTAAGCATGTTGCTTAAAGATATTTCTTTTATTGATTGGAATTGTTTTGTTCGTTTGAAGTTGTTATTTACTTCTTTTGTCTTGACACAAAAGAAGTAACAAGAAAAAGTCAAGAAAGAAAAGATATACAACACTTTTCTTTCTTGCGTTTTGATTTGGCTTTAGTGCTACTTTGAATTGAGCTTTGGAACTTCATTGTACTATCTCAGGTTTCGTACAACGCAATACTTTGAAAACTTCTTTAAATCCTCATAATCCTTTTAATCTCTCCAAATCCTGGTTCAGATTTTCCAGTTCAGACATTTAGCTTTCCTTCTATAGAATCATCTAATGTTTTGCCCATAATTGCTCCGGCAACTCTTTTTATTAATCCTATTGCCATATTATGCTTGGTGTCCCAGTAATATCCGTCGGATGGTTCTACTTTTATTACAGAGATGCGTGGATCATCAATTCCCTCTGTGAACCATGTTTTCATAATAGGCTTCCACAATTCTTTAATTTTTCCTTTGTCTTTACTTACCGTTGCCTCACCGTAAATGTTTAAGTAATCAGAATAGTCAGAACCCTGGAATAAAAGCTGCACATGTGGGTCCTTCATTAATTCATGATCTTTATGACTATCTGTTGCACTTAGAAACCAGAATGTACCATTATTATCTATTTCCTGTAATGCCATAGGTCTTACCGAAAATGGTTTACCCGTTTGAATGTCTGTGCAAAAAAAACATGACGATGCCTTATCGGTAAGTTCCTTCATTTTCTTTACGGCTTCCTCTCCATGAAGATCTTTCATATTTTCTTCAGGCTGTTGTTTGTTGATACTGTTCATAGATTTTTTAATTGGTAATGCAAAAAGGATACCTGCAGGAATATGTTTATCATTCATGATTGTAATGCATATAATTTATCCACAAACATTTAAAATCACTTTTGTGAAGTGGAAATTCGGCGACATATGGGGAAGAGAATACAAGTAATTTTATTGGCATCAGTTTATAACTACAATCTTTTTGCAGGAAATATAGCCATCTTCATTAACTATCCATACACTACTCTATATTTGATCAAACAAACAACTTGAGATGCTGAGCAAAAAACGTTTGACTTTATTTTTTTTATTTGTTACCTATTTTATTAGTTTATCAGCTACCTGTGTTGCACAAAATGTAGCTATCAATAATGATATGCAGGAGAAAAGAATAATGTTTGGCAACGATAAAATAAAAATGATACTGGATTATAATGGAAAAGCAAATATTTCTTCATTGACACTGCACGGGCAATCAATAATTGAAGGAGATGCCGGTATTTATTCAAGTATAAGAACAAAGATTGCTACTTATTCAACCCTGAAACTATTATCCCAGCCCTCGGTAAAAATTACAAATAATACGATCGCTGTTTCCGGAATTAAATATGGGGACAATATGCTCTCAATAAACGAAACATGGACTTTCGTTATAACCAGTAGTAACATAAAATTTAATATCGAAAGAACCCTATCGAAATCAATCACAGCAGAACAGGTGGCACTGCCTGTTTTTATGTTTAAGAATATGGATACATGGAATGGCGCCTACCAGGATTATGGCGGATTAGCATGGTTCTATCTTTTTAATAAAAAATTAGATACGTATGGCGTATATAGTAATTCATCACAATTCTGGAACAGCAAAACGGGCAATGGTCTTACCATCTCCGTGAATGCACCCGGCAAACAGGTTGCTATGGATTATAGCCGTACGGCAGATGATAAATTAGCTTATACTGTTGCTGTTGCACAAAATAAATTGATACCACGCTTTGATTCCGGTACACACAGAAGATTATTTATAAGAGATCAATCAGATGTTTGGGAACCTGCCAAAATCAGTATGGGTAAAACAACACAAAGCATCACACTTTCTTATTTCGATTTCAAAGAACAATTTGACCGTGGAAACCTTGTTGGCATAAACGGCGAAGAAGTGAATGCAGTATTAAATACTATCGCAAGAATTGGCGTTATTGATAAACAACATTTCGGCGGCAATAGCTGGCATACACCTTACGGACCTATTTGTTTACATGAACAATATATTGCACAGATGGGTCTTGGAATAAATGATAGCAATTATTTAAAAGGATATAAGGAATGCCTCGACTTCTACCGCGAGAATGCCATTACTCCTGAAGGAAGAGTTTGGCCAAGATGGGCATATAGCAATGAAGATGCAATGCCGGGGAAATTTACTGACAAAGGTTTTTACGAAGCGCAGTGGGGGTACCTGTTAGATGCCAACCCTGATTTCGTAACAAATGTTGCGGAATTATATGATCAAACAGGAGATGCAGCATGGGTAAAGACACAACAACAGGCATGCGAGAAAGCATTAGATTGGATCTTGAAACGAGACAGCAACAATAATGGGCTTGTTGAAATGATGACCGATAGTCATACACAAAAAAGAGGAAGTGATTGGATAGATATTATATGGGCATCTTACGAAAATGCTTTTGTAAATGCCAAGCTTTATCATGCTCTCGTTTTATGGGCAGATATAGAAAAACAATCAGGCAACATTTCAAAAGCAAAATATTATTATCAGTTCGCTGAAAAGTTGAAAGCAAGTTTTAATAAACCAACTTCACAAGGTGGCTTTTGGGACGATGAGAAGAAATGTTACATCCACTGGAGAGACAAAGATGGTTCCATACATGGAAATAACATGGTTACACCTGTAAATTTTATGGCAATTGCTTATGGCATTTGCGATGACAGTGCACGATCAAAAACAATTCTTAACGATATAGAAACACAAATGCAGAAAGAACAACTTTTCTTCTGGCCGCTTTGCATGTACAGTTACGAACCTGGTGAAGGGAATGACTGGCAATTTCCTTTTCCGAATTATGAAAATGGCGATATCTTTCTGTCGTGGGGCTCTGTGGCCGTTAAAGCATATGCATCTTACAAACCGGAGATCGCTTTAAAATATGTGCAGAATGTATTGGCACAATATGCCAAAGACGGATTAGCTTTTCAACGTTATGGACGCGCTAAACAAGATGGTCTTGGCGATGATATTCTTTCCGGCAACAGTCTTTCTGTTGTTGGTTTATACCAGGCTATCTATGGTATCAATCCACTTTACAATCGTTTTTATCTTGACCCTCATATTACAAAAGAGCTGGCTGGCACACAGGTAAAATATAATTATAGAAATCAAAAATTATTGATCGGTCTTAACATGGATAATTATGCAGTATCAAACGATCACTTTAAAATTATTTCCAAAACAGACTTCGGCTTTTTTAGTAACAGCAATGAACTCGCTTACTTCAACAAAAACGATAATACAGCTTCTTTGAAAGTAAAAACAACACCGAATAAAAAGTGCACACTTGACATACAAACATGGGAAGCTAACCAAATGTCGTGGATACAATCTTCAGAAGATACAAATGCCGGCAATATAAATTATCGGTTGAACAATCTTCAACCAGGAAATTATTACAATATTTCAGTTGATGATAAAATAATAAAAAAGCTGAGGAGTACTACAGGTGGCAGTCTGATATTCAATTATTATATGGGTAGTAATCCCGTTAAAATTGTTGTATCAGCAAGCAAACCTTAGCAAACCGTATATTTCACAATTCTGTTAAAATATTGGCTTGTCTATAATAAGTTATGTAATACACACGTGTTAGCATCTTTATAACAGCATAAATGAATATGCTTGGGTATTTTTGTAATAAGACTTATATGAACCTGGCTGAAGAATGGACATGTAGCTTATGTTGCGTCGCACACTTGTACTGCTGGTTCATGTGGATCACTTAAATAGTTTGGAATGACAAGTATTCAACAACAACACGCCGAGTTTGAAAGGCAGAAAAATATAAAAGCCTTTAGTTACACTACTGTTATAACAGTGGCTGTATTCTTTTTATTCTTTATCAGCTGGACGATACCACAACCGCCTCCGCCGCCTGTTGATGAAGGCATAGAAGTAAATCTCGGCAACAGCGAAACCGGTCTTGGTGATGTACCGCCGCAAATTCCCGACGAAATGAGTAATGCAGAGCATACAACGGTTGCAGCCCCACAAACAACGCAGGCTGCGGCAGAAACACAAGCGGAAGTAGCAGATAATAAAGAACCGGATGCACCTGAAATACATACTTCTCCCAAACCGGAAGTAAAAAAGAATCCGGCAAAAACAGAAAATACTACTGCAAAAAATAACAATACAAAACCTGTGGTAAACACGCCACCCAAAGTTGTAAAACCAAAAGCGGTATATGCTGGGGGTAAAAGCAGCACTGGCACAGGTAATAATGCAGATTCTTATAATAAAGCAAAAGACCAGGGTATAGCAGGCGGTAAAGGCGACCAGGGACAACCAAACGGTAATCCGAACTCTGATAGTTATAAAGGCAATGGTGGTACAGGAACAAGCGGTATAAGAATTACCAATGGCTTAACCGGCCGTTCCGCCAGGAATACAAGGTTTGAAGACACCTACAAATATGGAGGTATTGTATATGTAAATGTAACAGTTGATGAAGAGGGTAATGTAACTTCTGCAACAATGAAACAAGGCAGTCCTTTCCCGGATATTAATGCCATTGCTTTAAAAAGAGCAAAACAGATAAAATTTTCCAAAGGAACAGAAGTACAAAGCGGTACCATACAGATCAAATTTGAAAACCCCAAAGGATAAAATTTTTTCTGACTTTTATATAGACCTGTAGGCATTGAAAATCTTACAGGTTTTTTTATTTTCAAACTTTCTAACTTTCGGGGATGAATTATAAAGAAACAATAGCTTATTTATACGACACATTGCCCATGTTCAGCCGTATTGGTGCGGCAGCATATAAAAAAGATCTAACTAATACGATTGCTTTATGTGAAATACTTGATAATCCACACGAAAAATTTAAAAGCATACATATTGCGGGCACCAATGGTAAAGGCTCTACAAGCCATATGCTTGCTGCCGTTTTACAAACAGCAGGCTATAAAACAGGTTTATATACTTCACCACACTTAAAAGATTTCAGGGAAAGAATAAAAGTGAACGGAGAAATGTGTGAACAGAGTTTCATTGTTGACTTTGTTGAAAAAATAAAACCACATATTGAGACGATTCAACCATCTTTCTTTGAAATAACGGTTGCCATGGCTTTTGAATATTTTGCACTACAAAAAGTGGATGTAGCGGTTATTGAAGTTGGTTTGGGGGGAAGATTAGACAGCACAAATGTTATTGCTCCTGAAATATCAGTGATTACCAATATTGGCTGGGACCATATGAATTTGTTGGGAAATACGCTTGAACAAATTGCTTACGAAAAAGCAGGAATTATAAAAGAAAATATTCCTGTTGTTGTTGGAGAATTCCTGCCAGAAACAAAATCAGTATTTGAAAAAGTTGCTGCAGTAAAAAATGCCCAACTGATCTTTGCCCAGGAAAAAAGATATGCTATCGAATGGAAATATGATCATCATAAATTATTAGCTACAGTTGTTGATAAACACAATGATGAACATGAGGAATATGCTTTAGATCTTACAGGTATCTATCAAACAAAAAATCTCGTTACAGTTTTAGAAGCTTTACAGCTATTGCAAACAAAAGGCTGGAACATTTCTGATAAGCAAATCAAAGAAGCTTTATCTAAAACAAAAAAGTTGACCGGTTTGCATGGTCGATGGGAACTGATTCATGAAAACCCTGCAGTAATTCTTGACGTTGGTCATAATGAAGACGGCATAAAACAAATAGTAGAGCAACTTGAATTATCTACTTATAATCAATTGCATATTATCATCGGCATGGTAAAAGATAAAGCCGTAGAAAAGGTTTTATCGTTGTTGCCAAAATTTGCCAGTTATTATTTTACGAAAGCGCAGATACCAAGAGCATTACCTGAAAATGAATTGGCTCAAAGGGCCACCGCTATTGGCTTACAAGGGAAAGAATTTCCTGAAGTCAATCTTGCACTAACGGAAGTATTAACGCATGCTCATAAAGATGATTTGATCTTAGTGTGTGGCAGCGTGTTCCTGGTGGGGGAAGTAGCCCCCTAAATCCCCCGGTGGGGGACTTTACGCAAAAGTATTTCAATTAAAATCTCTGCATTATTGCAAAGTAGTTTTGAAACACATAGAAACATAGGCACATAGCACTTCACATAGGTTTCTATGTGTTACTATGTGTTTCTAATGTGGCTATGTGGTTGACTTGCTCAATAGGATTACTTTCAGATGAAGAGTGCGACGCAACAGATGATGCTATGAAATACAAATGCCGGGCTCATAAAATAACTCTGCATCTCTCCGTCTTTGCGGTTTCTTTTCCTGTGTTTTTCCCATTTTTTTCTTAATTCCCCTTTAGGGGTTAGGGGCTTAAACTCTTTATCCACATTTCGTTTCACCTCTTTAGGAGACGGGGGCGTCTTTCTATATTTGCCCACTATGGCAAAAGTGGCGACAGATACACCTTTAATGCAACAGCACAGGGCTATCAAACAAAAATATCCCGATGCAATATTGCTGTTCAGAGTGGGTGATTTCTATGAAACATTTGGAGAAGATGCCATCAAAGCATCGCAGGTGTTGGGCATCACACTAACGAAGCGAAATAACGGAGCCGCATCATCAAGTGAGTTGGCAGGATTTCCGCATCATGCATTGGATACTTATTTACATAAGTTGGTGAAAGCAGGTTATCGTGTTGCCATCTGCGATCAATTGGAAGATCCAAAACAGGCAAAAGGAATTGTAAAACGTGGCGTAACAGAAATGGTAACACCAGGTGTTGCAACGAATGACAAACTGCTTGAACATAACAGTAATAATTTTTTAGCAGGCGTACATTTTACAGAAAACAAATTAGGCATTGCATTACTTGATATTTCTACCGGTGAATTTTTTGCAGCAGAAGGCGATACGGAATACATTGATAAATTACTGCAAAGTCTTAAACCTGCCGAAGTAATTTTTCAACGCAGCAGCCAGAAATATTTTAAAGAAACATTTGGTACGCGTTTTTATACTTACACTTTAGAGAGCTGGATCTTTGATGAAGCATTCGCAACAGAACTACTATTAAAACATTTTCAAACACATTCGCTGAAAGGTTTTGGTGTGGAGAATATGCATTGCGGTATTGTTGCTGCAGGCGCCGTGTTGCATTATTTAAAAGAAACAGAACATCCGAACCTGCAACATGTTACAACCATTCAACGCATAGAACGTGATGATCATTTATGGATGGATCGTTTTACAATTCGTAATCTTGAATTACTGAACAGTGGTGCAGAACAGGGAAATAATCTATTAAAAGTTTTAGACAACACAGTAAGCCCGATGGGTGCACGTTTGTTGAAACGATGGATGGTATTGCCTTTGCTGGACATCAAAAAAATAAATGAGCGGCTTGATCTTGTTGAATATTTCATTAAAGAAACAGATATCAGGAAAAATATTCAGCATCTTATTAAACAATGCGGTGATGTTGAAAGACTGGTGAGCAAAATTCCCGTTAAGAAAATAAACCCAAGGGAAGTATTGCATCTTGCAAAAGGTTTACAACAAACAGACCAGGTAAAACAGATCTGCACTGCATCAAACAATGAATATTTAAAACGTTTGGGTGATGCATTGAATCCATGCACTTACATTTCGAATAAGATCATTAATGAAATTGTAGAAGCACCTCCGGTTGCTTTGAACAAAGGAAGCGTGATAAAAAATGGCGTACATGCAGAGTTAGATATGCTGAGAAATATATCGAGTGGTGGCAAAGAATATTTATTAGAGATACAACAAAAAGAAGCAGAACGCACAGGCATCACTACATTGAAAATTGGTTTCAATAATGTCTTTGGATATTTTTTAGAAGTAACCAATTCACACAAACAAAAAGCGCCTGCAGATTGGATCCGCAAACAAACACTCGCCAATGCCGAACGGTACATAACACCTGAGCTAAAAGAGTACGAAGAAAAGATAACGGGTGCGGAAGATAAAATTTCAGCTATTGAATCTGAGTTGTATGATAAGTTATTAATAGAACTACAGGATTATATTGCTTCCATACAAGTCAACGGAAATATTCTTGCAATTCTTGATTGCATCATTTGCTTTGCAGAGAATGCATTGCATTTCAATTATAAAAAACCTGATCTGCACGAAGGCGTTAAACTGAATGTAAAAGATTGTCGCCATCCTGTTATAGAAAGAAATTTACCTGTTGGTGAACATTATATTGCAAATGATATTTTGCTCAATCCGCAGGAGCAACAAATCATTATTCTTACCGGACCAAACATGAGTGGTAAGAGTGCTATTCTTCGCCAGACTGCGTTGATAACATTGATGGCGCACATGGGAAGTTTTGTTCCTGCATCGTCTGCATACGTTCCTATCACTGATAAAATATTTACACGTGTTGGAGCCAGTGATAATCTCAGCGGTGGCGAAAGTACTTTCATGGTGGAAATGAATGAAACGGCAAGCATCATCAACAATATTTCTGCACGCAGTTTGATCCTGCTTGATGAAATTGGTCGCGGCACTTCTACGTATGATGGCATTTCTATTGCATGGAGCATCGTTGAATTTCTGCATGCATCCAATGCAAAACCAAAAACATTGTTTGCTACACACTACCACGAATTGAACGAGCTTGAAAATAAATTGCCACAGGTGAAGAATTATCATGTTACCAATAAAGAGGTTGGTAATAAAATTATTTTCCTGCGCAAACTTGCACCCGGCGGCAGTACACACAGTTTTGGTATTCATGTTGCAAAGATGGCGGGCATGCCGCCGGCGTTGATCGAACGAGCCAATGAAATACTTGCCCAGCTTGAAGAAAAACATGTTGATGATGAGCCCACCACGCATAAAGTAAGAAAGACTGAAGATAACGTAAAAAGATTAAGCACCACCAAAATGCAGCTCTCTATTTTTGATGCACACTCACAAACTTTTGCAGACATAAGAACTGTGTTGGAAAATATGGATATTAACCGCCTCACTCCTGTTGAAGCTTTAATGAAGCTGAATGATATAAAGAAGATGATCCAATAAATTTTTATGAGCCAAGCTGTTGTAAATGTAGTATCGGTTGTTGCGTCGCACACTTGTACTTTCTGAACAATGTGGAGCTTTTATTTAGGCGTAAGTGTTGCGTGAAGGCACACAATACGGCGCAAAATCTACTATGAAAACCTTGACAGGTTTAAAGGTGTTGGTATATACTGTGGCACATCTAAAGGTAATTTAGATTCCATTGAAAGGCTAATAAAAATGAAATGTGCGAATGTGTTTAACCAATTTATAATATCAGAAGTAATATCTTTTTCGAGGAATACACAAACATGATTTCCCATTTTTTTTCTTTGAAAATGTCGGTCAAACATTTCATTCGCTTTATTTGTATCCAAATATTTTAATAACCGTGGAGAAATAATTTGACGATTATGGACAAGTGTATGTCTTATCATTGAGACCAAATCAAACCATTGTGTTATATTAACTTTATAAATATTATTAGATTCATGTTTTCTAAAATAAGAAGAAATTTTTCTGATCATTGAAAGTAACCCTTTGTTATTAGTTCTTTGATTTAGCTTAACCATATTTCTTATAGTTTCTCTAATGAGAATAATATCTTCAGTCACAAATTTGAAAAGCTTTAATTTTTCTTGATTGTTTAATAAAAATTCGGTCAAAATTTCAATTAGAAAACTTTCAAAAACCTCATATGCTTGTGACACTGCGAAACAGCAATGTTGACTAATAACATCTTTTATTTCATTTTCAAGATTATCTGTGGTTGTTGAGTAAATACAATTAGGAGTAAATAAATTCATTTCAGCTTTTATCAACGACAAATCTCTATAACTAGTTATTGCACTTACTATTTCCTTATTCAATCTCTTTTCTTTAACAATTTCATCTTTCTTTGTAGTTAAAAATGATGCCGACAGAATTAGCTTTCCTTCAATGATTAATATCTCAGAAAAATAGCTTTCAAGTATTTTCAACAAATAATTTCTCATTCAATTAGTATTTTCTTACTCCATAAAGTTAGTTCTTATAAATTTCTTCTTCGCCATGCTGCGTGGAGACACGCTCCCCATCTTTGCTTCCATCAAAGCCCAATAGCATTCCTACAGTTCGCTACATAAATATTCTAAAATAAAAATATTTAATAGCTTTAATAGATTAATTGCGCCAGTGCTAACTTATAATTTTTCAAAAGTTTTGTATATGAACTTTTCTATAAAACGATGGCTGTTATTCTTTCTATTAACTTTCATAGTTGTAGCATGTGAAAATGATTCTAATCCTTCAAAAGAACAGATCTCACAATTAAATCTTAAAAGAGGAGAACTGATTTCCTGTGGATCACCCGGTAAGGAATTTGGTACGGTTGATTTTGAAATCAGCTGCGATGAAAAAGTAAAAAAAGATTTCAACCTTGCTATAGAACTGCTACATTCTTTTGAGTATGATGAATCAGAAAAAGTCTTTGCCAAAATAATTGATGAAGCGCCGGAATGTGCCATGGCATATTGGGGTGTAGCCATGTGCAGTTATCATCCGTTATGGGAAGCGCCGTCAGATACCGATCTTAAGAAAGGCGCCGAGGCAATTGCAATTGCAAGATCAATTAATAAAAAATCAGGAAAAGAATCGGCGTATATCAATGCAATTGCTGCTTACTACGATGATTGGGATAAAACAAATCCACGTGCAAGGAGCATTAACTTTGAAAAAGCAATGGAGCAGTTGCACAATACTTATCCGCAGGATAAAGAAGCTGCCATATTTTATGCGCTTGCTTTAGATGCTGCTGCAGACCCGACCGACAAGACTTATACAAATCAAAAAAAAGCAGGCGATATACTTAACGCATTATATGCTGCAGAATCAAATCATCCGGGCATTATACATTATATCATTCACACGTATGATTATCCTGGTTTAGCAACACTTGCATTACCTGCTGCACGAAGATATGCAGCAGTGGCGCCATCATCTGCGCATGCACTACATATGCCATCGCATATTTTTACAAGGCTTGGGTTGTGGGATGAATGCATCAAATCAAATCTTGAATCTGTTGCTGCGGCGCAATGTTATGCAGAGGCATCCGGCATTAAAGGACATTGGGATGAAGAGTTGCATGGGCTCGACTATCTTACCTATGCTTACCTACAGAAAGGTAATGATGATTCTGCAAAACAAGAGTTGGACTATTTATCAACGATCAAAGAGGTGCATCCTGCAAACTCTAAAGTTGCTTATGCGTTTGCAGCTATTCCCGCACGTATTGCGCTTGAAACGAAGAATTGGGATGACGCTGCTAACCTGCAACTGCCCCAACTAAATCTGGCATGGAATAAATTCCCGTGGCAGGAAGCTATTATTCATTTTGCACGTTTGTTAGGTTCTGTAAAATCTCAAAAGATTGATGCCGCAAAATATGAGTTAGTAAAATTAAATGCACTTCATGATACATTACTACAACAGAAAGATATTTATAAAGCCAACCAGGCGGCTATTCAAATAAAGACTGGTGAGGCATGGATACAACTTGCACAAGGCAAAAAAACAGAAGCCTTACAATTGATGAAAACCGCTGCCGATATGGAAGACAGCACTACCAAGCATCCTGTAACGCCGGGTGAAGTATTGCCTGCAAGAGAATTATATGCAGATATGTTGTTACAGTTAAATCAAAACGAAAATGCATTGCATGAGTATGAAGCTGTGTTAAACAAAAATCCCAATCGCTTTAATAGTTTGTATGGTGCAGGTGTTGCCGCAGGAAGAACCGGCGACGATAATAAAAAAATAATGTATTACAAACAGCTATACACAATAGCGGGTAAGACATCTGGAAGAACGGAGTTAACAGCAGTAAAATCTTTTCTAAATATTCCATTGTAGTTTTATGAGCCCAGCGAATATGCGTATGGCATCGCCTGTTGCGTCGCACATTTGTACGCTTTGTTCAATAATGCTCAGAACGTACAAGTGAGTGACACAACGAAAGCTCAATAGCATTACTGCAGCCTGCTACATAAAAGCTTTTTTGTTATTCCATAAAAGAAAAATAATCTTTGCCATCCTTTAAAATCATGGCATGGATTATTCTTTTATTATTCTGATCGTTTCTGTTTTTGGTTCGAGATGGTTATTGCTGCGTGCATTTAATAAACTTACCGATGAAGAAAAAGCAAAAGTGCTTTCGGGAAATATTATCAGGCTTTCGCAAATTACGATGGCCACAACAATCCTGATGGTCGTAGTGTTTTATTTCATGATTGTGAATTACCCGCAAATGTATCAGACCATAAGCATCAGCTTTTTTACGATATTGATTATGCAAAGAATGATCGCATATCTTATTACGAAGAAAAGTATGCTGACCAATAATATACCGCAAACATATATCAATAAATATTTTCTTTCGTGGCTGATAACAACTGTTGGCGTCCTCATTTTTATTTTCTTATTGGTAAAAGATAATTTCAAATGACGGAAGCGGAAAAACTTTCGATGTTTGAGAACCGTTTGCTGAAAGTATATAAGCACAAAAGCAAACTTGCCAGGCGGCAGAACATCGCATGCTATCGTGTGTATGATCATGATATGCCCGAATTCCCTTTCTGCATTGAATTATATGAAGACAAAGTTTACCTGGCAGAATACCTGCGCCATCATGGTATGACTGATGAAGAGCATGATGTATGGCTTGATGCATGCATTGCATTAATTGGCAAACTGCTCGATGTTCCTGAATCAAAGATCTATGTACGGCAAAGAAAAAAAATGAGTCACCGCACAGAAGACCAGTATGAAAAGCTCAATGAACAAAAAGATTTTTTTACTGTAGAGGAGAATGGTTTAAAGTTCCTGGTAAATCTTACCGATTATTTAGACACCGGTTTGTTTCTTGACCATCGTATCACGAGACAAATGGTAAGAGAGCAATCAAAAGATAAACGTGTATTGAATTTATTTTGCTACACAGGTTCATTCTCGGTCTATGCCGCTGCAGGCGAAGCTGCATCTGTAACTTCTGTTGATCTTTCTAAAACATATTTGCAATGGGCAGAAGATAATTTTATAATTAATCGTTTTAAAGACAAAACCAAATATCAATTTGTTCACGCTGATGTAAAGCAATGGCTGAAGACATTACAGCCGGATAGTTTTGATTTGGTGATTATGGACCCGCCAACATTCAGCAACAGTAAGCGCATGAAAGATTTTCTCGACATTCAAAGAGATCATGTGGAATTATTGAATGATGTGTTGCATGCAACAACAAAAGAAGGCGTTGTTTACTTTAGCACCAACTATACGAAATTTATTTTAGAGCAGGATAAGATCAATGCTGCATCTGTGAAAGATATTACCAAAGCAACGACCCCATTTGACTTTGAAGGGAAATTGAAAAGATGGTGTTATAAGATCATCAGGTGAGTGTCGAGTAGTGAATTGTGCATATTTATTCACAACTGACCACTCACTCTTTACTATTCCAGTTTCTTTTCACTCAACTTACCCTCTTTATGAAAAAGATAATTGGAGAAAACATAAGTTATTGTTGCATGATCGGCAATGCTGTCGGTGTTATAATGAAGTTGTAATTGAAAAATATAATTTTCATCACGCATGATCCATTTATCGCTGTTTGCTTTTGCAGTGGTGCTATCTTCCGCCGGTCTTCCGATATAAAATACATATTCGCTGCGCTTAAGACCAACAACAATATTCCGCCATTTATACGGCATAGAAACAATGGCAGCTTTTGGAATTACAAAGAAGTATGCGAAGGAATAGAACGCAATAAAAAAGGCAATGATCGTTATAAATACCCAGCGCCATTTTTTCATATAATGTCAAGCTCCTTCTTTGTGAATTCATTTTCTGTATTACCTGTATTTAGTGTTGTTGCGGGTTCAAACAACATTACCCAAACTTCTTCCGGTGCATTTGGTCTGTGTTCAACACCACGAGGCACTATAAGAAAATCACCTTCATTAAGTTCAATATCTTTATCACGCAGCTCCATTATAAAACTTCCTTTCACTACATAAAACAATTCATCTTCATGATCGTGATGATGCCATGTAAAAGGCCCTTTGAATTTTACCAGCTTTATGTGCTGACCATTTAGCTCACCAACAATCTTCGGTGACCAATGATCTGTAAACAATTCAAATTTTTCCAACAGGTTAACCTTTTGCATCACGTTCATTTTTTATAGACAATAATTTTTCATGCACCTTCAACACTTGTGGAATCACTAACTGTTGCTCATCATTTGTAATTACAAAATCACAAAGTTTCATCTTCATGTGTTCGTCAATTTGCTTTGCCATACGCTTCAACACTTCTTCCCTGCTCACTTTATCACGATTCATTGTCCGTTGAATTCTTATATGTTGGGGCGCAAATACGCCAATAACATAATCTAATCCTGCTGCTGCACCCGATTCAAACAATATAGCTGCTTCTTTCAACACGTAATGAGACGTTTGTTGTTGCATCCACTCTTCCGCCATTGCAATCGTAACAGGATGCACAATCGCATTTAATTGCTCCAGTTTAAGTGCATCATTAAACACTATACCGGCAATATATTTTCTATCAAGTTCATTGTTTATATAAGCACTCTCACCAAACAATTCAATAATCTTTTTTTTCACATCTATATTTTCATGCATGGCTTTTTTCGCGGCAGCATCTGCGTCAAACACAGGAATACCAAGCGTTTTAAAAATATTGATCACGGTAGTTTTTCCACTTCCTATTCCACCGGTAATTCCAACTTTAAGAGGCATAACAATTATAATGTGTTACAAACTTATTGATTTATTTTATGGAACAAGCCGAAGTATTTTATAGCATCGCTTGTTGTGTCACTCACTTGTACTTCCTGTTCAATATTGATCTGAACGTTGAAGAGTGCGACGCAACGAATGTTTAATTGAAATACAAAACCCGGGTTCAAAAAAAATTACAACTTACCAAGACACGCTGCAAGACTTTGCTGCCACGGCTTTAATTGAATGTTATAAACGTTAACGATTTTCTCTTTACTCATAACAGAGTATGCAGGCCGTTTTGCAGGTGTAGGATATTGCGAAGAAGGAATTGCATGGACATTGCAGTTAAAATGTTTTGCATCTTTTATAGCACTTGCAAAGGTATGCCAGTTTATTTCGCCGCTGTTACTGAAATGATAAATGCCGGGCTGAAAATTATTTTGTACAATGATCTGTATGATAGCCTCGGCAAGATCTTTTGCATAAGTTGGAGAACCATATTGATCGTTAACAACATTAATATCTGTGCGATCTTTCATTAACCGCATCATCGTTTTTACAAAGTTATTTCCGTACACACTATATACCCATGATGTGCGTATGACGATTGTCTGCGGATTGTTTTGTAATGCAAGCTGCTCTCCGATCCATTTGGTGTAACCATAATAATTTACAGGATCAGTCGCATCATCTTCTTTATATGGCTTTGTGCCTTTTCCGCTAAAAACATAATCAGTGGAAACGTGTATAAGCTTTGTGCTCCAAGCTTTACATGCTTTTGCGATATTACCTGTTGCTTCTGCATTGATAAGATATGCCTGCTCCTGTTCAGCTTCAGCTTTATCAACCGCTGTATATGCAGCAGTGTTGATGAAATATGTTGGTTTAAACTTCTCAAATGCGGTGTTGATAGCTTCTGTATTTGCAATATCAAGTTCTGTTCTGTCGAAGAAATGAAATTCGAATAGAGCATAGTTGTTGGCAATATCATTCAGCTCATTACCAAGCTGACCATTTTTTCCTGAAACAATGATAACAGGTTTTTCCATTTATAAACTCCAGTAATAACGGTTAGCAATTTTATTCCTATATAAACCTTTTATGTCTGCAATAAGGGCATGAGGCTTTGTAATGGAAGCGAAATATTTTTCGTCAAGTAATTTGTAGGGTGTATGTGGAACAGCAAGAATTACTACATCGTAATCATTGTCTGTATCTCTTGTAAGACCGAAACCATATTCATGCTTTAGTTCATCAGAAGATGCGTAAGGATCAACGATATGAATATTGATATAATAAGACTGCAATACATTTACAATATCTGCAACTTTTGAATTACGTATATCGCTTACATTCTCTTTGAATGTTGCGCCCATGATGAGCACTTTCGACTCCTTTACATTGCCACTGTGTTGAATGATGTGCTGAATGATCTTCTTGGAAATATAATTGCCCATTGTATCATTTACATAGCGACCTGCAGTAATTACACGTGAATTGAAGCCAAGCTCAGAAGCTTTATAAGTCAGATAATATGGATCAACACCGATGCAATGACCGCCAACAAGCCCGGGTTGGAATTTTAAAAAATTCCATTTGGTGCCTGCAGCTTCCAATACTTCGTATGTGTTGATGCCAACTTTATCGAAGATGATGGAAAGTTCATTCATCAATGCAATATTGAGATCGCGTTGGGTGTTCTCAATAACCTTTGCCGCTTCTGCAACCTTGATGGAGCTTGCTTTGTAGGTTCCCGCTTTTACAACCATTTCATAAACAGTTGCAATATTGTTCAATGATTCTTCATCGCAACCCGCAACTACTTTTATAATTTTCTCTAGTGTATGTTCTTTATCACCTGGATTTATACGTTCTGGTGAATAGCCGATTTTAAAATCTTCTATTGCTTTTAACCCACTTCCTTTTTCCATTACAGGAATACAATCTTCTTCTGTACAACCGGGGTATACTGTTGATTCAAAAACAATATAATCTCCTTTCTTTATAACGCTGCCTAATGTTTTACATGCTTTCAATAATAAAGAAATATCAGGCACTTTATGATCATCAACAGGTGTTGGAACTGCAGCAATAAAAAAAGAAGCTTGCTTTAAAACTTCCAAATCATTTGTAAAAGTTATATTGCAATCTGCAAATGCTTTTTTGTCCAGTTCTTTGCTGGGATCGATGTGATCGTTCAACATTTTGATGCGTTCAGCATTCATATCAAAACCAATAACACTTATCTTTTTTGCAAATGCCAATGCAATAGGTAAACCTACATAGCCTAAACCTATTACGGCAAGTTTGGTTTCTTTATTGAGTAGTTGCTGAACGATCATTTTATCTGCAGAGTTATGTTATTGTAGTACAAGAGTGCGACGCAACGAAAGCTTCATATTTATTCAAAAGCTAAGTACAAAAAATTACTTCTTTGAAATAAACTCTTTTGGAAGTTTTACCAATTCTTCTTTTGGCAAGGATTTGAAATATTCATACGTTTTCTTCAAACCCTCTGCACGACTCACTTTCGGCTCCCATCCAAGAATTTGTTTTGCTTTGGTAATATCGGGCTGGCGTTGTTTCGGATCATCAACAGGCAATGGCTTGTAAACAAGTTTTACTGAAGAACCTGTTAGCTTCAACACTTCTTCGGCAAAATCTTTCAATGAAATTTCTACAGGGTTACCAATGTTCACAGGCTTTGCATAATCGCTCATGAGCAAACGATAAATACCTTCGATGAGATCATCAACATAACAGAAGCTGCGTGTTTGACTACCATCACCAAACACCGTAAGATCTTCTCCACGCAATGCCTGACCGATGAATGCAGGTAATGCACGACCATCATTCAATCGCATACGCGGACCATACGTATTGAAGATACGAACGATGCGTGTTTCCAATCCATGAAAGGTGTGATATGCCATTGTAATAGCTTCCTGGAAACGTTTTGCTTCATCGTACACACCACGCGGACCAACAGGATTTACATTGCCCCAATATTCTTCTGTTTGCGGATGCACCTGCGGATCTCCATATACTTCGCTTGTTGATGCAACAAGAATTCTTGCATTCTTGCTACGCGCCAAACCAAGACAGTTGTGCGTTCCAAGCGAACCCACTTTTAAAGTTTGAATCGGAATTTTTAAATAATCTATCGGGCTTGCAGGCGAAGCAAAGTGTAAGATATAATGCAACTCACCGGGAACGTGAATAAACTTTGTAACATCGTGATGATAGAATTCAAAATCTTCCAAAGGAAAAAGATGTTCGATGTTTCTAAGATCACCGGTGATAAGATTGTCCATGCCAATTACATGAAACCCTTCCTTAATAAAACGGTCACAAAGATGCGATCCCAGGAAACCTGCCGCCCCGGTAATAAGTACACGCTTTTTACTCATAGAATGTTGGTTGCTTTATTGGTTAATATATTCTAACACAGAACTTGTAATATAAGATAATTGTTCTTCATCAAGCTCTGTATGAATGGGTAATGAAATTACGCGTTCTGTAAGCCAATCTGTAGTTGCTAATTCAACATCAGGCAGGTTAAAAGAGTCAAACATTTTTTGTTTGTGACCAGGCACTGGATAATAGATCATGGAAGGAATTTGCTTTAATGCAAGGTATTCATTCAATCCATCCCTGTTCACTCCTTCAAGCACTAATGTGTATTGGTGAAACACGTGATTGGTATATGGTGCACGATATGGTGTAGTAATCTTTGGATTGTTTGCAAATGCAGCATCATAATAATCCGCAGCTTTTCTGCGTGCGGCTATGTAATTATCAAGCTCACGTAATTTGATATTAAGAATCGCTGCCTGCACTGTATCTAATCTTGAATTGCAACCAACCACATCATGATAATATCTTTTACTCTGGCCATGATTGGCAACCATTTTCATTTGCGCGGCCAAAGCATCATCATTAGTAAAGATGGCACCACCATCTCCATAACCACCCAAATTTTTTGAAGGGAAGAAAGATGTTGTTCCTATTGTTCCAATTGTCCCGGTTTTCTTTTTTGTGCCATCTTTAAAAATATAATCACTGCCAATTGCCTGGGCGTTGTCTTCGATCACTGCTAAATTATGTTCATTCGCAATTTCCATGATCGCTTCCATGTTTGCAGCCTGACCGTATAAATGCACGGGAACGATTGCTTTTGTTTTTGGCGTAATTGCTTTACGTAAAGATTCAGACCCCATGCAAAAAGTTTTTGCATCTACTTCTACAAACACAGGTTTTAAACGAAGTAATGCTACCACTTCCGTTGTAGCTATATAAGTAAACGAAGGTGTAATAACTTCATCACCCGGTTGCAAGCCTAAAGCCATCATTGCAATTTGCAAAGCATCGGTTCCGTTAGCGCATGGAATTACATGCTTTACGTCAAGATATTCCGATAAATTTTCAGCGAATTGCTGCACAGGTTTGCCATTAATAAAAGCAGAACTCTCAAGTACATCAATAACTGCAGTGTCAATCTCGGTTTTAATCTTTTGATACTGCGTCTTAAGATCCACCATCTGGATAGCTCTCATACGTCAATTTTAAGTGCGGCAAAACTAACGTAAAAACGCATCATTCGCATTATTGTTGTTTGGGCAATAAATGGTTAAGGCAATTTTTATGTTACCGGCTTAGAGTACTTTGAGCATTGTATGTTGTGTCACTCACTTCAAGGTTCTGAAGATTGAGCAACAACATAATTCTAATGTTGTAATAAAATAATTTTACTGGGCAGTTCCTTTGCCTGATAATTTTACTACAACATACATGATAAGAATAAGCAGCGCAATATTAATTATTGGCCAAAGGATGGATGATAATTCTAAATGACGCATACGCACAGTTTTTCGGAGATTAGAATATTGGATATCTTGGTCTTTCAATGTAAAACTAAAAATAAATTCTGAAAGAGAACATTAATAAAACCTTTGGAATCAACTAAAATAATAATGTGTTGCTTGTTGATAAAGCGTACAAGAGTGCGACGCAACCAATGTTAAATTAATAATATACAGCTGGGTACAAAAAATAGAAGCTTTAAATTTAGTTTATCACTTTCTTTGCAGCTTAGATATGGGAAAAACTGCTTACCTGCTATTCATTAAATTATATCCTCTTGCTGCACGCATTACCGCTTTATTTAACCGCAAAGCACGACTGTGGATTGCAGGAAGGAAAAATGTATTTGCAAACATTCATAGCAGCCTGCAAAACGATACGCGAAAAAAAATATGGGTGCATTGTTCTTCGCTGGGCGAGTTTGAACAAGGCCTTCCGTTAATGAAAGAATTGAAAAAAAAGTACCCCTTCTATTGTTTGGTGCTAACTTTTTTCTCCCCATCCGGTTATGAAAATGAAAAAAATAACAGCGTTGCAGATCGTATTTTTTACATGCCCATGGATAGTAAAAAAAATGCTGCTCTTTTTTATGAAACAGTTAAGCCTGTTCTTGTAGTTTTTGTTAAGTATGAATTTTGGTATTATTATCTCACAGAAGCAAAACAAAGGAACATTCCTTTACTGCTTGTATCAGGTATATTCAGAAAAAGTCAGCCATTCTTTGCATGGTACGGAGGTTTTCACAGGCAAATGCTGCAGTGTTTTACACATTTATTTTTACAAAATGAAGAGTCGCTGCAATTATTAAAAAGTATAGAGATCATTAACACTTCAGTAGGCGGCGATACAAGGTTTGACAGGGTTTTAGAAATAGCAGAAACATTTAAACCCATAACATCCATTGAAGAATTTTGCAGAAATAAGAAAGTAATTGTTGCAGGCAGCACCTGGACAGATGATGACGAAGCGCTTGATCACTATGTAAACAGCTATAAAGATTATTGCTTTATTATTGCCCCGCATGATATTGGTGAGGATCGTTTAAAAGAATGCGAGTCATTATATCATCATTCGGTACGTTATTCAGCCATTGGCACTCAGATTGTGGAACCTGAAATCAACACATTCATAATTGACAATATTGGTACACTTAAATATCTGTATAAGTATGCAGACATCTGTTATATAGGTGGCGGATTTGGAGGTGATGGTGTACACAATGTTCTAGAAGCAGCTGTTTATAATAAGCCAGTTGTATTTGGGCCTGAATACGAAAAATACATTGAAGCAGTAGAATTACTCGAAAAGGAAGGCGGTTTTTCTGTAGAGAACGCGCTGGAACTGGAAGAAATATTCAATGAGTTAATAGAAGATAAAGATCTGTATGAGTATTGCGCTGCTGCGGCAGGCAATTATGTGCGTTCTAAGACCGGCGCTACAGCCGGGGTTATGCAATATATTCAAGAGAAGCGCCTTCTTACCAGCTGATCAAAATGTTTTACTGTTAAGCTTTCCTCATCCCACCCGATCTTTGTTTTTAATTCACGTTGTATCCAATATTCAGCTTCAGGAAAAATAGTAAAGCTATTGATAGTTTTAATACTGCGTTCGTACATATTTTCATCACCACGAAACAGCTCTTCTATAAAAACAAAGCGGTCGTTAATCCCTATAGCTTTCTTAAGATCTTTAACAGGGCTTTCTTTTAAGATGGCTGCTAACTCCTTCTTTTCAGTCTTAAGCCGGTCATTAAGCGTTTGCTCACCCGACGAAGAAATGCTGTCATTTAATTCAAATACATCTTTTTGTTGATAAGCAAAGGTTGGAATTTCTTCTATTTTTGGTAGCGGCGCATATGTTTTTACAACTTTTTGTTTTTCTTCTCTTATCTCAGCAGCTTTTTCTTTTACAGGTTCAGAGGCAGGCTGGTATACACTAATTACGGGCCGCGCTTCTTCTTTTTCAGGAACTTTATCTGCAATAGCCTGTGCAATTATTAAAGACTGAACATCTGCATCTTTAATACCAGGATGTATTACAGATACTTTATTACCGGCACTAGCTTCCCTATTATTTTCCTGTAGTTCGTGCACCAGCATTTGTGCGGTTACCAGCATAGCTGAATTACCTGAATGTGATTCATGAAGTTCAAGCAATCTTTTTATAAGAGTATCAACTCTTTCCATGGGATATTATACATTTGACGATTAATAAGATGGCCACACGCAATTGCTGTGCCACCTTTATATATGTTGACTGATTAAAAGTACTAAGCTTTTCTGTAACGAATACCAGGTTTTGCATAATGTTTATAGAACCACACATATCTGGAGAACGCAGGGGCTGGATAGAAGTTATTTGTGGCTCTATGTTCAGTGGCAAAACAGAAGAATTAATAAGAAGGCTTAAGCGTGCTAAAATTGCCCATCTTAAGGTAGAAATATTTAAACCATCTGTAGATGTAAGATATGGCGAAGAACAGGTAGTTAGCCATGACGCTAATGCAATACTTTCAACACCGGTTGATAATTCGCAAACAATATTATTGATGGCCGATGATGTTGATGTAATTGGTATTGATGAAGCCCAATTCTTCGACCCTCAATTGATACAGGTATGTGAAACATTGGCATTAAAAGGTACAAGGGTGATCGTTGCAGGGTTAGATATGAGTTTCCAGGGCAAGCCATTTGGACCAATACCTCAGCTATTGGCTGTGGCAGATTATATAACCAAGCTTCATGCGATCTGTGTAAAATGTGGCAATATTGCCAGTTATTCTTATCGCAAAAGCGGTCCTGAATCTCTGGTTGTACTCGGTGAAAAAGATTTGTACGAACCACGTTGCCGGAAATGTTATCACGAAAAATTATAAAAAGAAAAGCATTGAATAATTCCGGATCTCAAAAAATACCTGCACTTATAAGAAAGGACCTGTTGCTTGAAATAAGACAGCAATATACTTTTTATGGCGTGTTGCTATATGTAGCTTCTACTATATTCGTAGTTTATCTCACTATGGGGCAGCCGGAGGAAGAAGTTTGGAATGCCCTCTTTTGGGTAATTCAATTGTTTGTTTGTGTAAATGCAGTAGCTAAAAGCTTTCTACAGGATAGTAAAGGTCGCATGCTTTATTATTACTCTATTGCGGGTGCAAGAGATTTTATTATATCCAAACTTGTCTTTAATGCATTGCTCATGATGCTGATGAGTTTGCTTAGTCTTTTTGTATTCATGCTTTTACTTGGCAATCCGCTTTTACATATCATTGCTTTCGCAGGAATTGGCTTTCTTGGTGGAATAGGCTTTAGCTTAATATTTACTTTTCTTGCAGCAATAGCGTCTAAAGCCCAGCAACAGGCTGCATTAATGGCTATCATGGGCTTTCCTATTATCATTCCGCAAATACTTTTATTAAGTAAAATTGCAAAAGCTGCTTTTGCACCTGTACTGCAAGCCGGTTTGTGGCAAATGGTATTTTTATTAGTAGCATTAGACTTATTAATAATTGCATTAGCGGTTATACTTTTCCCTTTTCTATGGAAAGATTGAGTATTCTTATAATTTTTACGCTGCTAATCATTTGTTCTAAAGGCTTTCCCCTAAATTTGCCCCGCAGAATTTTGCAACAGGCTTGCCAAATAACCTCCTGTTACTACTGAAAAATTATTGTATGATTCGTCAATACTGGTGGAAAATACTTTCTTTTATTTTACTTGTGTACACCTGTACGATGGGTTTTTTGGTTAAAGTACCTAAGCTTGACGGCCGCATGCAGCAAACCGTCCGCAACTTATTTTTTCATGTGCCTATGTGGTTCTGCATGCAAACACTTTTTATTGTTTCGGTTATTTATGCCATTAAATACTTACGCACGCCAAATCCCCGTTTTGATTATTATTCTCTTGAATTTGCCAGAACCGGTGTAGTGTTTGGAATATTGGGGCTTATAACGGGTGCTATATGGGCAAACTATCAATGGGGACAGCCATGGAGTGGCGACCCCAAACAAAATGGAGCCGCCATTGCAATACTTATTTACATGGCCTATTTTGTGTTACGTGGTTCTATGACAGATATGGACAAGCGTTCCCGCATTAGCGCGGTGTATAACATATTTGCTTTTGCCATGCTATTTCCTACTATCTGGATACTGCCACGTCTTACAGAATCCTTACACCCTGGCGGGCAGGGAAGCGAAGGAAACCCGGGATTAAACCCTAACGACACAACACCAGAAATGGAAATGGTATTTCTTCCTGCAATTATAGGCTGGATTTTACTGGGCGTCTGGATCTCAACATTACGTACAAGATTAGCAATACTAACTGAAAAGAAACTGTCTCATGAATAAACTGAGAAATATTGCATGCACTGTTGCACTTTGTATTATACAGGTTTATGTTTTTGCGCAAGACACAAATGCAAAAACAGAAGACCCAACAGATTTCATGCGCAGTGAAGGAAAATTATATGTGGTAATGGCGGTTGTTGTTGTTATATTGATCGGGCTTTTTATTTATTTGATAAATCTAGACAGGAAAATAAAGGCGCTGGAAAAGAAAGGATAAATTTTGTTGCCCGTCTGCAGTGTATGTATTTAGCTGCTCTTGCGTCGCACTCTTGTACGCTTTTTTCATTGTTCAGCAGAGTTTGGAACGTACAAGTGAGTGACACAACAGGCGATGACCAAATAAGATAAAGTTTGATAAATATTTTTTTTCTTATCACCAATAACAAATGTTAATTAGCTGTAAATCATCTTCTAATATTTAAACATCATTTATATGTCAGATCAACAGTATAGTTTTTTTGAAAGCGTTGTAAAAAGTTTCGACAAAGCGGCAAAATTTACAAGGTGGGAAAAGGGTTTGCTGGAGCAGATAAAAGCCTGCAATGCAGTCTACCAAATGCGTTTTCCTATTAAAAGAGACGACGGTTCTATTGAAGTTATTGAAGCATACCGTGTGCAACATAGTCAGCATAAAACGCCTTGCAAAGGCGGCATTCGTTTTAGCGATGAAGTAAACCAGGACGAGGTAATGGCACTTGCATCCCTTATGACGTACAAATGTGCAATTGTAAACGTACCATTTGGCGGTGGTAAAGGTGGTATCAAAATCAATCCACGCAAATACAGTGAGTTTGAACTACAAAAAATTACCCGCCGGTACACTGCTGAATTGATTCGCAAGAACTTTATTGGTCCAGGTACGGATGTTCCTGCTCCTGACTATGGCACCGGTGAACGTGAAATGGCCTGGATCGTTGATACTTACGAAAGTATGAAACCGGGCGAAATTGATGGTCTTGCCTGTGTTACCGGTAAACCTGTTACGCAAGGTGGCGTTCGCGGTCGTAAAGAAGCAACAGGATTGGGGGTATTCTTTGGTGTGCGTGAAGTTTGTAACATGCCGGATGTAATGGCACGTATTGGCTTACCAGTGGGCGTGCAAGGAAAACGTGTGGTTGTACAGGGGTTAGGTAATGTGGGCTACCACTCTGCCAAATTCTTCCGCGAAAATGGTTCCAAAGTAGTTGCTATTGCAGAATATGAAGGTGCAATCTTTAGTGAAGATGGCTTGAACGAAGACGAGGTTTTTCACCACAGGAAGAAAACAGGTTCTATTCTTAACTTCCCCGGTGCCACCAATCTTGCTAAAAGCGGCGATGCACTTGAGCTTGCCTGCGATATTCTTATACCCGCTGCTTTGGAAAATGTGATCAATAAAGACAATGCTGCCAATGTAAAAGCAAAGATCATTGGCGAAGCAGCGAATGGTCCTCTTACACCAGAAGCTGATGAAATACTTATAAAGAATGGAACCCTCGTTATCCCTGATATGTATCTGAATGCTGGTGGCGTTACGGTTTCTTATTTTGAATGGCTCAAAAATCTTAGCCATGTTCGTTATGGCAGAATGGAAAAACGTTTTACCGAGAACCAGAATAAAGGTTTACTAAGTGCATTAGAAACACTTACCGGAAAGTCTGTTAATGCAAAAGAAAGGACTTACATTGAACATGGACCAAGCGAAGTTGACCTGGTGCACAGCGGTCTTGAAGAAACTATGATAGAAGCTACTCATGAAATCATGAATTGCTGGAAAGCAAACCCTGCTATTCCTGATATGCGTACTGCAGCTTATGTTGTTGCCATTGACAAAGTGGGTACAGCTTATGCAGAGCTGGGTATATTTCCATAAAGGAATTATTAATTTATGCAAAAACTCCCTTAATAAAAGGGAGTTTTTTATTTGGTTAGTTTATTAATTAACAAGCTGCAGTGTTTGTGGCATCTTTGGTTGTGTCACTCACTTGTACGTTTGAATTTTTAATGAACAAATAACGTGGGTTTAGCTATGTGCGAACAAAATATGAAAGCCCAAAACTTGTAGCTATCAGCTGATAGCTATTTAAAAGTACAAGAGTGCGACGCAACAAAAGCCTAAATAATATTCGAATGCCAGGCACAAAAATCCCCGCATTTTATCATGCAGGGATCTTATTTGTTAAGTGCCTATAAGCTTTATTTATTAGTATCTTTTGGTAAGGCATTTGAGTCTGTGCCAATAACGCCATTATTCAAGTCGGGATTTGCGCCTTTGGAACCTGTATATTCTTTTTCTATCTGATCCAGCTGTTGCAAAAGGTTTGCAGTATTGCGTTTTTCATAATCCATATTTTCCGCCTTCAGATCTGTAAGCGCATCATAATAACGCATCTGCTGCTGAAGGTCTTTCTTTACGCCAGCCAATACTTTTGCAGCCAGTTGCGTATCATCAGAACGATAGCAGGCTTCAAGAAATGCCATAGACAGCCTGTTGTGATCGTTATTGCGGGATGCCATTCCGTAAGGCAGATTTTCCTGCAATATCATTTTGTCTGTACGATCCAATACCTTTCGGGCATCTTCTTTTCTACCTTTCATAATAAGATCATAAGCAAGCTCTATATCTGTTTTTCTTATGTCGTTCAAATGCCTGCGGTTCTCTTCATCATAATAAACACCAGGCAGGTTTGCATTACCATAACCCCATTTTTTGGGATCCATTACAAGCTTGTATACCCAATCGGTATTTACAGAAGAATTCTCTACAGGAACCAAACGATACGTCATACCATCTTTTCTTAAGTAATTCTGGAAACCAAGATCATCGTAAGGCATAGTAAAATAAATAGGACGTTTCCATTTATTAGCTGCAATAATGTTGAGCACAGCAAGATCATTTTTCATTAACGCATTCTTTGGAGGAATATCAAAACGCATTTCACTTACTACACTGTCTGTTGCATTTACAGTGCCATTTGCCCGTACAGTATTGATATCTACAGGTACAGAAACCTTGCGTACAGGGAAAGTGTTGTATTGATCTTCGCCATTGGCAACCATCTTATCAGGATCATTGCTGCCTACATAAGATTTCATCATGTCGTACAGATCATAGTATCTGTTCTCAGGGAACTGTGGTTTAGGCTGGTAAATAATATAATCACGATTACGGCCTTCGATCTGTGCCGGCGTCCAGATCACATCAATAGAATCACTATTATTGACTTTATACCTAAGCTGGTTAATATACCAATCAATGCCCAATAAACTTGTATTAATAACCCTTATGTCTGTACGTATTCCTTCTACTTCCTGTGCATACCAAAGCGGGTAAGTATCATTATCACCAAAAGTAAAAAGAATTGCATTTGGCGCACAGCTTTCAAGATAGTCTTTGGCCATATCACGTGGCAATTGCTTTTTGCTGCGATCATGATCATCCCATTCCTGAGCCCCCATTAAGGCAGGCACCAGCAGGGAAATGATCAAAGCAGCATAAGTAATGATGTTCGGACTTTTTAGTGCTTTTAAAATAAAAGGAACACCTGCAGCAACAGCAGCAAGCAATACAAAGAAACCCAGGCCAACAGTAATACCTGCTGTACCTCCATAACCTGAAAGACCAATAGAGAACATAAATATAAAAGCCACTACAGAACCACCAACGAGTACATCCTGTATTAGTTTCTTATCCCATTTACAAGCAAGATCAATAAAATAAGGGACAGCTAATCCAATCCACACAGCAAAAGCGTAGAAAGATCCTACATATGCATAATCACGTTCACGTGGCTGATAACCAGGCTGGTTAAGGTAGATTATAATGGCAAAGCCAGTACCTATAAACAACATCATATTTACCAGTGCATCACTGCCTTTTCTTTTAAAATGGTAGAACATACCAATCAGCCCAAGAATAAAGGGCAACATAAACATGGTGTTATGTGCTTTATTCTGTTTAAGACTGTCTGGCAACACACTTTGATCTCCGTAAAGCGCATTGTCTATAATTGGTATACCCGATATCCAGTTGCCATCTCTTACATTACCTGTAAACACACCCTGAAGGTCATCTTGTTTACCGCTAAAATTCCACATGAAATAGCGGATATACATAAAGTATGTTTGGTAGCTTACAAAGAATTTTAAATTCTCGCCAAACGTCGGACCGCGTTCATACTCACCATTTTGTCCCTTACCTATTTGCAGAAAGTATGCGTAATAATCGGCATGGCCCTGATCGTTACTGGCATCCCACATGCGTGGGAAAATCATCTTATCTTCTTTACGGTAAACATATTTTACATCGTTTCCGTTTGCTACATATTTGCCGTTTGATTTGGTGTATTTGGCAGAACCCTGCGCATAATCAGCGGGGCTTGCATTAAATGTTTGTCCATAAAGTATAGGGAAGTCTCCATATTGTTCCCTGCCTAAGTAACCCACAAGGCTCATTGGGTTATCAACGTTATACATATCTACGGAAGGATCAGCATTACTGCGGATCATTGTAGTCAAATAGGTACTATAACCAATTAAAAGAAATGCAAAGCACCAAACCGCCAGGCGCAAATAAGGCCAACCTTTTTTAGCAGCAAATCGCAAAGCATACCAGGTAGCTGCAGCAATAAGTAAAAAGAAAAATGTAAAGCCAGAGAAGAATGGAAGGCCAAAACTGTTTACAAATAAAATATCAAACTGACCGGCCCCTTTTATCGTGTACTGAATTACACCAATCTGAACTATACCAATTATAATAACACCTAAAACAAGAAATATATAAGTGCCTCCATACAGTTCTTTTTTGTCCTTGTTTATTCGTTCTATAAGAGACAAAAGACCGATTGCCAAGGCAGCACCCAGCAAGAGTAATGCTGCAACTGTACCATCCATTGTAACGCCGCGATCCGCATTCACCTCTGACTGTGCACCTAATAAAGCCAATATAAATCCTGCGGCACCGCCAATAATAATAGTCCAGATAAAATATTTACGAATGGCTGTATAATTAAATAAGTGTCTTCTTCTGAAATAATATGCCAACACAATTGCAGGAATACAAAGCAAACAGAGCAAGTGCACACCAATAGACAACCCAATCATGAAAAAGATAAAAACGATCCATTTATCAGAGCCAGGTTCATCGGCCTGACTATCCCATTTTAAAATGCCCCAGAATACAATCGCAGTAAAAAAAGAACTCATTGCATATACCTCACCTTCTACTGCACTGTACCAGAATGAATCGGAAAAAGTATAAGCCAATGCACCAACAATACCGGCACCCATAATACTTACGAGTTGCGTAGAAGTAAGCAGCTTTGTATTATCAGGCTGCACCATTTTTTTGGCAAAATGGGTAATGCTCCAAAACAGGAAAAGAATGCTGAAACCACTTGCCAGTGCACTCATTACATTTACACCTTTGGCGGCCGTATTTGGATCATCGCCAAAAAGTACAACGAAGATCCTGCCCAGCATTACAAAAAGCGGTGCTCCGGGCGGATGGGGAATCTGGAGTTTAAAGCAACTGCTCACAAATTCACCGCAGTCCCAGAAACTGCCGCCAGCTTCGCTGGTCATTATGTATACAGTACAGGCAAACAAACCTACTATCCAACCCGTAATAACATTGGTCTTTTTAAAATTCATACCGGTTTTGGTTTTTTAAAAGTGTCGCAAACCTATCGTAAAAATTGTAAAGTGGAAAATTGAAGATCATTTTTAAGAATAGAATAGGATTTTCATTTCGGATTTTGGATTTAAGATGGCAGGTTTTTAGATACCAGCAGTAGCTTTTCATGGCGTCTTCGTTGCGTCGCAAGCACTTCATCATTCGTTAAAAATGGCAACAAAAACATTAACCGTTGAACTATTCACAGTCGCACACCCATTCTTTTCCCAGGTCAATTACCGTTACTACTGTTACTTCATCTGCACAAGGTGCAAATATAATCCGTACTTTCTGATCATCCTTTGTATTGCCCTCCACAGCGTATTTCTTTTTACAGTCCTCTCCTTTCAGCTCGCTTTTGGTATAGTTGATCTTTCCTTCTCTTAATATTTGTTTCACTTCAGCTTCATCAATATGCCGGCAATCCATACGGCACCGTGCATGTTTGGAGTAATTAATATGAGATGGATTCCGGTTTAAACCGCGCTTTGAATAATCCTGCTGTGTAGTATCTGTTTGCTTTTTATTTTTTATTGTTGGCCTTACATCATTGGTTATGTTGTTGCATTGTTTAAGAGACAAAGCAATAACGGCCAATACTACCAGCAGAATCAAAGGCAATGCTTTTTTCATAAGCAATAAAAATAATAAATATCTCTATTGCTGAATTAACATATGCAGTACAAGTGAGTGACACAACGAAGATGCCACATGCACAAAAGCCGGTTACCAAAACCTAAAAAGTGAAAAGCTAAACGAAAAACGATAAACCACAAACCTTCTTATCTTTGCGCCTTTATGGAAAAGAGGCGAACAGTTGCATTTCATACATTGGGTTGTAAGCTCAATTTCTCGGAGACATCAACACTCAGCCGTATGCTGGAAAATGATGGTTTTGAGAAAAAAGATTTTGATGACCTTGCCGATGTGTATGTGATCAACACCTGCTCTGTTACAGACAATGCAGATAAAGAATGTCGCCAGTTGGTGCGTCGCATTCAACGCAAATCTCCTGAGAGCCTGGTTGTAATTACAGGCTGCTATGCGCAGTTAAAACCAAAAGAAATTTCAGAAATCCCCGGTGTGGATCTTGTATTAGGTGCTGCTGAAAAATTTAATATTGGTGCACATATACGTGAGCTTGCAAAAGGAGATTCAGCAAAAATTTCCAGTTGCGATATTGAAACTGTAAGTGGCTTTTATGCTTCCTATTCTTTAAATGACAGAACAAGAACATTTTTAAAAGTGCAGGATGGTTGTGATTATAATTGTTCTTTCTGCACCATTCCGATGGCACGTGGTAAAAGCCGCAGCGATACTATTGAAAATGTTTTACGCAATGCAAAAGAACTGGCCGCGAATGGTGTAAAAGAAATTGTGTTGACTGGTGTTAATCTTGGCGATTTTGGTAAAGGGCCGGATGGGATTAGCGAAACGATCAGTATTAATAACCGCGAAGAAAATTTCTTTGAATTAATAAAGCAATTGGATGAGGTTGAAGGTATAGAACGTTACCGCATTTCTTCTATTGAACCGAATCTATTAACAAACGAGATCATTGAATTTGTAAGCAACAGCAATAAGTTCATGCCACATTTTCATATTCCATTGCAAAGCGGCAGTAACAAAACTTTAGCTGCCATGCGCAGAAGATATAAAAGAGAATTGTATGCCGAGCGTGTTGGCTTGATTAGAACATTAATGCCGCATTGTTGTATTGGTGTGGATGTGATCGTTGGTTTTCCTGGTGAAACAGAAGAAGATTTCAACGAAACATTTGAGTTTCTTCATTCGCTGGATGTTTCTTACCTGCATGTATTTACGTACTCAGAAAGAGATAATACAAAAGCGCTTGAAATAAAACCGGTGGTTCCGGTTAATATGCGCCACGAACGAAATAAAATTTTACGTAACTTGAGTTATATGAAGATGCAGTTCTTCACTGAACAACACAGCGGACAAACCCGTAAAGTGTTGTTTGAAAGCCATGAAAAGAACGGCATGATGGAAGGTTATACTGATAATTATATTCGTATCACTACACCGTACCGTGCTGATTTTTCCAACAACATAGTTGATTGGAAAATTTAATCCTTAACGATAGCCTGCCCTGATTAAAAATTGTGTGTTATGAAAAAATTCCAGGCAATCATTCATTTTGATATGGATGAACAATTCATGAATCTTGTTCCGCCTCATCGTACCTATATCAATTATCTTATCAATAAAAATATTATTGATAGTTATGCTGTAAGCATGGAATCTCAAACCGTTTGGATCACCATCAATGCGGAAACTAAAGCTGAAATTGATACTTATCTTGCCAAGTCTCCTCTGTATAAATACTGGGATTATACCATTGAAGAATTATTTGTATACGATGGTCAGTTGTACCGACTACCTTCTGTGCAATTAAATTAGAAATAGAACTTAACTGCAGTATTACTATTAGACTTTTGTTGTGTCACTCACTTGTACGTCCTGTTTTTATAGCAGCATTTCGTTTTCATTTTTATTATATTTTTCTCTTAACGTTAATGCACGGTTAATACAATTAATTAAAGTAAACCAACGATTTTTCTTTTCATCGTAGTACTGTTTTAAAAATCTTTAGATCATTAAAAACAAAAACAATGAAAAGAATAATGCTTTCCGCTGCTGCAATAATATTGATAGTATCTGCTGCTTCTGCAGGTGGTAAAAAAATAAGCTTTACTACACCTGCCTCAAACATGAAATTAAACCTGTTATCAAATCAGTTTAAAGACCTCTGTGCAACAGTTCCGGCTAAAATAGAAGTCAAAAAAAATCTCACCGTTTTTACTGATGCCACGAATGATGAAAATGATGAAACACCATCAAGGTATATTGTAACACTTGCTGGTAAAGGGTATGACGAAAAAGCTAATTATGACAGCAAAGGAATTCTTATAAGTTATGAAGATAAAATTAAGGATGCTCAATTACCTGCTGCTGTTACCGATGCAATTATGCAGAAACATACAGGAGCAATAATTACAAAAGACCGGGAAATAATAAAAGATTCCAAAGGCATAACAAAAGATGAATACAAAGTGCATTTTAAAGATAACAAAAAACATTATACAGCTTTAGTAGAAGCCAATGGAACAATTGATCGTATGCATAAGCATTTTATTTAAAAGCATAAATATTTTGATAAAGTCAGCTGGAAAAACTACGCGGCTATTGCTGCGTAGTTTTCATGCCTATTTATTTTATTCAATAATTAATTACTACAATTTCACATTTACAGAAAGCATAAAATTGGTCCCTGCCATTGGATAATAATAATTATCATTCACCAATGATCCTTCATAAAAATAAGGATAGGTATAACCATTCGGTTCATACTTTTTGTTGAACACATTATTCACCTGCAGTATAAAATTCCATTCTTTAAACAACACATTTTTTGCATTATAAATAGCCCTTATATCCTGCACATAATAATCATTCAGGCTGCGGTTCTTGTTTTGTGTATTATCCATATATTGCCTGCCAACATATTTCCCTAATAAACTCAGCTCTGTATTTTTAAAAGGTAAAATATTTATACTACCACCTGCAATTACAGAAGGTGAAAAAGAGATGTTTGTATTACTATGTTCAACACTTTGCTGTTTGTTTTCATCCCAGTCATCAATATACTCTGTGAATGATTTTATTTTGTTCCTGCTCAAACTCAGGTTGGCAGCAGCATTCACCCACTTATCGATCACAACCCCACCTTGCAATTCCACACCCATCCTGTAACTGCCGGGAACATTTGTTCTTGTATAACTACCCACATCATTGATCTTACCTGTAAGCACCAGCTGGTTGTTATAATACATATAATAAAAAGTGGCACCCCAGTTAAATTGTGATGTTTTTTTATCAATACTCAATTCAACATCATGCAATGTTTCATATTCAGGCTGCTGTGATGGGTTAGCTTCAAAATCATCGCGGTTGGGTTCATGATGCGCTAAAGCATAACTGAGATAAGCATGATAGCCGTTGTTGAAATAACTTATACCTGCTTTTGGATTTACAAAATTAAAATTACGTTTGATCATCAATTCAGGATTATCCTCAAACCCATTCATATCATGCACCACTCTTCTATATTGCAGGTCTGCAAACACATTCCAACTACTGCTTACCTGATGCAACCATTTGGCATAAACATTTGCATCATTTTTATTGGCAGTTAAAAAATAATATCGGTAATCTTTAGGTATGCCAACATTCGCCCAAATAATATCGCCGTGATGTTTACCATCATATTTGGTCCAGCTACCACCTACAGTCAATTCATCTTTTGCTTTTTTATATTGCAAGGAAAAAATCTGCCCATAGAAATAATTATCAAGCCAGCGATCTCTTACTAAGTCTGTAGCGGTTATCGTTTCTGAACCAATAACTACATTTTCCAATCCATAATCTTCAAAAGATTGCTCAGCCTTGTACTCTTCATAATAACCCTTTCCTCTTGTTAGAAAAGAAGCAACATTTAAACTCCAACTGCTATTCAAAACCTGGTTCACGAATAACTGGTAATGATCCTGCTGGTAATTATCTGTCTGATTATCGTATGGCTCACCCGGTTTTTCTGTTCCTGCAGCATTATAGGTTCTGTCTGTTTGCAGCAAAGCTTCGGGCAAGCCATACCATGACTGGTACGTTTTTTCTTTACCTGAAAAAACATTCAATCTTATTGAAGTATTCTTACTGGTATAAGCAGGAGAGAAATAAAATGATTGCAGATTACTGCTTGCTCTGTCAACATAGCCATCACTACTTATACGACTAAGTCTTGCATCAATAGTAAAATGATCACTAATTAAACCGCTGCCAACCTTTATTGTATTCTTCCAGGTATTAAAAGAGCCAAAACTATTGTTGGATTCTCCGTAAGCAGTCTCATTGAATTCATTGGTACTCATATTAATGGTAGCGCCAAATGCGCCTGCTCCATTTGTAGAAGTTCCTACGCCTCTTTGAACCTGTATAGAATTTATTGAAGAAGCAAAATCAGGAAGGTCAACAAAATAAGTGCCCTGGCTCTCTGCATCATTATAAGGAATTCCATTGAGCGTAACATTGATGCGTGTGGCGTCTGAGCCTCGTATGCGAATGCCTGTATAACCAATACCGGTACCGGCATCAGAATTTACGACTACCGATGGTGTTTGATTCAACAGGAATGGAATATCCTGTCCCTGGTTGAGTTTTGCAAGATCCTTTTTCGAAATATCTGTTTTTGTAAATGGTGCTCTATCAGAAGCCCTAATAGCTTTTACTTCCAATGGCTCAAGTAAAAAGGCAAGATCATTTAAAACTATATCGAAAGTTTTATTGTCTGTCGTGGTAAAACTTTCTTCCTCTTTTTGCATACCTACATATTCCACCACCAGTTTGCAGACAGCATTAGCAGTTACGTTGGTAAATTCAAAACTACCGGCATTATTGGTAAGTGCCGTCCTTTCTTTTTTGTCATTGATACGCAAGGTTACGGTAGCGCCTTCCAGTGGTTTGTTCTCTTTGTTTTTTACTGTTCCGGAAATGTTGACTTGTGCAAATGTTGTTACAGCCAGCACAAAAGCTGCTAATGTTCCCAAAAGCTTTTTCATAATACTCATTTTTTCGTTCAATAATTTGGGAACAGGGAAAATTGCTGATGGAGAGGAACATGCATGTAGTGTTCACCTTCCCTTCGCAGGCATTACCCTGTTCAGGTTCTACGGGTGTAATCTCAGCCTCCATTGAAGGAAGCACCCCGGGAAATAGTAAAAATGGTTGAATAATTGCTGATTAGTATTACCAGCCGTACAAGTGAGTGACACAACAGGCGATGATAGCAGTAATACAGATCGTCAACAAATCATTTCAAATATCTTACCGTTATAGCTGCAAAGTAATAACAGAAATTTTAAATTAGCTGTAACAATTTTTCATGTCAGCCGTTCCACCTAAAAATTAAACAATGAAAAAAATTATAGGAAGCCTTTTTACATTAATGATAATGGGCACTCTACATGCGCAGAATCTTGTGTATGATGCCAATGCGCAGGTAAGAAAAGTAAGCAGTTTTCATGGTGTTGCTGTGGGTAGTGGTATTGTATTGTATCTCTCACAAGGCAAAGAACAGGCCGTAGCTGTTAGTGCTGAAGATGAAAAATATACGGAACGCATCATTACAGAAGTAAAGGATGGTATTTTAAAGATCCGTGTAGATGGCAAAATGTGGAATAACTGGAACTGGGGTAACAAAAAACTGAAGGCTTATGTAACGGTGACAGACCTTGATTATTTAGATGCATCGGGCGGTTCAATCGCAAAAATTACAGATGAAATTTCTGTAAACGATCTGAAAAGTGAAGCCAGCGGCGGCAGTATTATAGAAGGAAAAATAAAAGGGAATAAAATGGATGCAGAACTCAGCGGTGGCAGCATTTATAAAATTGATGGTTCATTTAACAGTATAAATATTGATGCAAGTGGTGGAAGTATTTTTAAAGATTTTGAGTTTGAAGTAAACACCTGTGCAGTGGAAGCAAGTGGCGGTTCAATCATCTCACTTTCTGTGAATAAAGAATTGAAAGCGGATGCAAGTGGCGGTTCTATTATCAATTATAAAGGAACCGGCGTTATAACCAGTGTTGATGCAAGTGGCGGATCGAGCATCAAGAAAAAAGACTGATAAGCGTTTAAAAAGTTTGGTTCGTAACCTGCCTGCTCCTATCTTTGCACCCCAAATCGCGAAACAATAAGTAAAATTATATATCGCGAGGTAGAGCAGCGGTAGCTCGTCGGGCTCATAACCCGAAGGTCGGAGGTTCGAACCCTTCCCTCGCAACTAAAAGTAAAAGCCTCTTTGTGAGGCTTTTTTCTTTTATACAATTATGGGCCAGGGTGCAGTAAAAGTATTAAGCTGCCGTTGCGTCGCACTCTTGTACTTTTATAACTTTATTGAACAATAAAACAACTCGGCAATCTTGGGCCTTTGCGGTTAACAATGAAAGCAGGATTCGTAAACATATTTGGTAAGCCAAACGCAGGCAAAAGCACTTTATTAAATGCATTGCTCGGCGAAAAGCTGGCTATTGTTTCACCAAAAGTGCAAACAACAAGACATCGTATAAAAGGTTTTGTAACAGAACCCGGAAAATACCAGATCATATTTTCTGATACCCCGGGCATTATTGAGCCACGTTATAAACTGCAGGAGAAAATGATGCAGTCTGTAAAAAGTGCATTAGAAGATGCAGATGTGGCATTACTGCTTGTTGATACGACAGAAGGTGTGGAAGAAAACAATAACCTGTTTACTTCCCTGAAATTAAAAGTTCCGGCTATTGTAGTTTTGAATAAGGTTGATAAGATCGGTGAGAAAAGAATTACAGCAGCAGAAAATTTTTATAGTCAGCAACCTTATTGTAAAAAGCTGGTAAAAATATCAGCACTGAAAAATGATAACATACAGGAATTAATAAATGCTATTCTTGAATTTTTACCAGAAGGAGAACCATTTTATCCGGAAGATGATATGACCGATCTGCCCACAAAATTCTTTGTCGGCGAAATGGTAAGAGAGAAAATTTTTGAATTGTTTGGAGATGAAATACCTTACCACACGGCAGTAATGGTAAATGAATTTAAAGAGAAAGAAACACTGGTAAAAATACAGGCAGATATAATAGTACAAAGAGAAAGTCAGAAAGGAATATTATTGGGCGAAGGTGGCAAGATGATAAAACAAATAGGTACACTGGCAAGACAGGATATCGAAAAATTTCTTCAACAAAAAGTATTTTTGCAGCTCTTCGTAAAAGTAAGACCTAAATGGAGAGACAATGAAATGCATTTGAAAGAATATGGATATTAAAAAGCCTTCAGGTATCAGCGATCAGGTTTTCGATGTGATTTCCTTGAGCCTGTTACCTGGAAACTGAAATCTAAAAATCATGAGTTTTACAGTAGCAATAGTAGGCAGACCAAATGTAGGCAAAAGCACTTTATTCAACCGTTTATTGGAAAAACGCCAGGCCATTGTAGATGATGTAAGTGGTGTTACAAGAGATCGTCAATATGGTATTGCTGAATGGAATGGCAAATCTTTCAACGTTATTGATACTGGTGGTTTTGTGGCAGGCAGTGCAGATGTGTTTGAAACAGAGATACGCAAGCAGGTAAAGATTGCTATTGAAGAAGCTGATGCGGTTATATTCATGACTGACGCAGCGGTTGGTATCACCGATCTTGATGATGATATGGCTGATCTTTTGCGTCGCTCCTCCAAACCCGTTTTATTGACCGTAAATAAAGTTGACAATAATGACAGGATGCTGTCAGGTACAGAATTTTACAGCATGGGTTTTGAAAATGTATATTTTGTAAGCAGCATGAGCGGCAGTGGTACAGGTGAATTACTGGATGCTGTTGCAGCTTTTATTCCTGAAAAAGATGCAGATAAAGAAGATGAAAACCCACTTCCAAAATTTGCAATCATTGGTCAGCCAAATGTGGGAAAGTCTTCATTATTGAATGCGCTGATAGGCAAAGAACGTACTATTGTAAGCGACATTGCAGGCACTACCCGAGATACTATTCATACGCACTATAATCTTTTCAACAAAGAATTTATTCTTATTGATACAGCGGGTCTTCGTAAGAAGAGTAAAGAAAAAGATGACCTTGAATTTTATTCCGTAATACGTGCCATACGTGCCATGGATGAAGCAGATGTTTGTATGCTCATACTTGATGCTTCCAAAGGTATTACGGCACAGGATGTAAGCATCTATTCACTTGCAGCCAGGAAAGGCAAAGGCATTGTGGTGCTGGTAAACAAGTGGGATCTGGTTGAGAAAGCTACCAACACTGCCCGTGATTATGAGAAACAATTAAAAGAAAAACTGGCGCCGTTTAACGATGTTCCTGTGATCTTTATTTCAGTAAAAGAAAAGACCCGCATTTTTAAAGTAATAGAAACAGCGCTGGATGTTTACGAAAGTAAAACACGTAAAATACCTACCAGCAAACTAAATGAAGTAATGCTGAAAGCTATTGAATCTTATCATGCACCTGTGGTAAGAGGTCATTCTGTGAAAATAAAATTTGTAACGCAGTTACCAACGCACGTTCCTTCCTTTGCGTTCTTTTGCAATTTCCCTGATGATATTAAAACACCTTACAAAAATTATCTCGAAAACCAGTTGCGCAGCAATTTCAATTTCAGTGGTGTACCCATGAGATTATTTTTTAGAAAGAAGTAGTAGAATAATCTTTTTAAACCACGCTGCATTACTACTATCAGGCGTTCCTTGCGTCGCACACTTGTACTGCAATAAACAAATGAGCAAATAAAAAACAAGCCCGTCCAGGAATAGACAGGCTTTAACCAATTCTTGAAAACTTGTAATACCGATCTTTGTCCTTGATCATGTGTTACAGCTGCAAAAGAACAGCAATACCGTCGTTATAAAAATAGATGGCAGCTCCCTTTGTTTGTAACAATTAAATAAACTCAGTTGTAGTAGAATTATTACAGCAAAAAATATTGCCGGCTAATGTTTAAAGTGCACAAGTGTGCGACGCAACAAAAGTTTAATAGCATTGCTTATGTCTGGCTCATAAAAATCATACCGGATCTACATCAATAATAATATCTACACTCCTGTATCTTTTATTGCTCTGAATAATTACAACCTGCTGCTGTAATTGCATCTTGCATTGATTGATAAGATGAGCATCTTTAGGAAGTTTAAACAATACATCCCACAAATACTGATTGCGTACACGGTTTACAACAGGCTCGGCAGGACCTGTAATATATTTATGCAATGTTGGCAAACCTTGCACCAGCAGGTTTGCAGCCTCTTCGGCAAGATGCGTTTCTCTGTGACGAAATGTAATATGAATCAGGCGGGAGAAAGGAGGATAAAAAAATAATTTACGGTTATCTATTTCAAAATCGTACAACGCTTTGTAATCATGAGCCTGCACAAATTTTAACACAGGATGATTTGTGTTGGTAACCTGTATAATGACTTTCCCTTTGTCATCTTTGCGACCTGCTCGTCCGCTTACCTGTTCCATTAACTGGTAAGCTCTTTCATTAACACGAAAATCTGTAAAGCTGAGCAATGCATCTGCATCAAGAATGCCTACAAGATTTACATGTTCAAAATCGAGCCCCTTTACCACCATTTGAGTACCCACTAAAATATCCAGCCGCTGTTGTTCAAAAATTTTTATCAGGTTATCATGATCATGTTTTCCTTTTACACTATCGTAATCCATGCGTGCCACACGGGCTGAGGGAAATTCTTCAACAATCGCTTCTTCAATTTTTTCAGTACCAAAATTCTTTTGTATAAAGTTGTGGCTGCCACATGCAGCACATGTTTGCAAAACAGGATAATTGGTGCCGCAATAGTGACAGGAAAGTTTATTCTTAGACTTATGATAGGTAAGCGTTACATCACAATGCTGGCATTGCGGTATCCATCCGCATACGCTGCATATCATATAAGGCGTATAACCACGCCTGTTTTGAAAAATTATAACTTGCTTTTTTTCATGTAAGGATGCTTCAATCGCAGTTTTCATCTGCAAAGAAAACATTGGTTTGCTTTTATCTTTGGTAACAACTGTTTTAAGATCAACGATCTCAATATCAGGAAGCTTTCCTTCACCAAAACGTTCATTCAATTCTACCAAACCATATTTATTATTTTGAGCATTATGGTAAGTCTCCATTGAAGGCGTGGCGCTGCCAAGTAATACTTTTGCTTTAAACAAAGAAGCATAGTAAATAGCTGTATCCCTTGCATTGTAGCGTGGGGCAGGATCATGCTGCTTATAAGAAGTATCATGTTCCTCATCAACAATTATAAGTCCCGGATCTTTAAAGGGCAGCAGCAACGCGGATCTTGCGCCTAACACTACTTTTACCTCACCATGCTTTACCTTATTCCATATCTCCACACGTTCATTGGGATTAAACTTAGAATGATAAATAGCTATATTGCCGCCAAAGTGTTTCTGCAGTCTTCGTATTATCTGCGCTGTTAATGCGATCTCCGGCAGCATATACAATACCTGCCTACCTTGCTTGATATATTGTTCAATAAGCTTTACATACAATTGTGTTTTACCACTCGATGTTATACCATGCAAAAGACAAACTTGTTTATCAATAAATGTTTGTTCTATTTTCTGTAAAGCTTCTTCCTGTGCTGGTGACAAAACAAATTCAACCGATACATTTCTTGGCAGCATTGGCAGTCTGCTGGCATCTTTCTTTTCTGCAATAAGAATATTTTTATCTATCAGGCCTTTCAATTGTGCAGAACTTGCATTTGCCTTTTTTAATAACGCAGTCTGTGTTACTTCTCCTTCCGATTTAATGATATGTAAATAGGCCAACATCAACTCTAGCTGCTTTGGTGCTTTACTCCAATTATTAAGCAGATCAGCTAATTTATCTTCATTGAAATAAATTGGATTGAGTGCTATATATGTTTCTGTTTTGGGCTTGTACTTATCTTTAAGCTCTTCCCATACATAACAAACTTTTTTATCGATCAGTTTTTTTATAACCGGATATACATGAGAAGCATCCAATATCTGCTGCACCTCACTTAAACGTAATTCTTTCTTTAATTCCAGCGCTTCTGCAACAAGATATTCTTCATCGTTAAGATCACTAAAATCAAGGCCGTGCTCTTCGTTCCACAGCAATATACTTTCGCTGGAAAGCTTAAGATTAGAAGGCACTGCAGCATGCATTACTTCACCTTCACTGCACATGTAATATGAAGCTACCCACTGCCATAATTGTAATTGCCGGGGATATACCAATGGCTCAGTATCCAACACATTGAGTATTTCCTTAGGTTCAAATGCAGCAGGCTTATTTGTATGCAAAGTCTTGATGATTCCTGCATATTTTTTATTTCTTAACTGTACTTCTACTCTCGAACCAGTTTGTACAGATGATTGCAGGTGGAATGGAATAAGCCATGTATAATTCTGTGGTAACGCAAGGGGAATAATTATTTCAGCAAACAACACACCCGTTTGCCGTTGCGAAAAAAGATCTGAACTATTATTTATTTTATTTGCAGCTGCACTCATTATTACTCTTTTTCACCGGCCATATCTTTTACACTTATACCCGTTGTTTTAAATTTACGATACTTTCTCAGGCCCTCTTCTATTTTATCATACACTTGCCTTTTTAATATTTGCATATCTCTTACTGTGTATCCATCCACTGAAATTTCATTCAAGTACACAACTCTTGACCTGCCAGGTGTTAATTCAAAAATACCACTCCAATGCATCCTGTCAATCGTATCTACAAATAACAAAGGCTTTATTGGTGTTTGTGTTTCAATGGCAATTTTAAAAGCACCATCATAAAAATCTTTTAGTGGCTCTTCTGTTTCATTAAAAGTTCCTTCAGGAAAAATAAAAATGGAAATACCATGTTTTAAAGCAGCCTTCAATGCTCTTACACTCTTGGCTCTTTTTTCCGGGCTGCTCCTGTCAACAATTATTGCAGCTGCGCGATATATCCACCCAAAAACAGGATAATGCACCATTTCATGTTTTCCTAAAACCCTTACAGGCTGGTGCATGCAGCGTACAAGTGCTGGTATATCCATATATGAACTATGATTTGCTACAAAAATGTATTGCTTTGTTTTATCATGTGCCGTTTCATATATTTCCTTATGCCTTATAAAAATAAAACCATACCAGATCCTTGCCCACATGTTACAAATTATATATACAATATTGCCCCCTCTTATACCAAAGAATGAAAACACCACCACGAAAGGCAATGCAGTAAACATAATAATAACGAAAGTTATTAATGCATAAACACAATACAGGTATTGAAAAAATCTTCGCAGGTATTTCATTATTCTATTATCGTACCGAAGATAAGGAGAGTTTAGAGTTCATAGTTTTTGTATTTATGAACCCGGCTATTACATCTAAAAGCATCACCTGTTGCGTCGCACACTTGTACTGTATTTGTTTATGCAGCAACAAGATGGTCATCATTTATTTTCACGGGTAGGTTCCTTTGCAAACAATGTAGCTATTTGAAGATCTTCGCTATTATCGCCTTCGACTGTAATATTATTATAACCCCAATCTTGCTTTTCTGTTTCACGCATCTGTTCACTTGTTTGCCGGCTGCCATCATGGCTCCAGCCCGGCGGGCCAAAAATATAATTCCATTTTTCTTTAAAGCTTATATCCTTTATCCTTACATCCTTCCATAATTGTTTCCATTCATGAAACACAATATTGACCGGAGTTTGTTCTTCCACATTTTTTGTAAGACCATATTTTAACGGAGCATATTCTTCTTCTGGTAATTCAGGTTGAAATGTGCCAAAAAATTTATCCCAGACTATCAGGAACATACCCATATTCATATCGAGATATTTAGGATTAGAAGCATGGTGTACCCTGTGATGAGAAGGTGTTACAAAAATATATTCCATCCAACCCATTTTTTTGATCAGCTCAGTATGCACAAAAATGCCCCATATCTGTGTGGCGGAATAAATAAAAGCTATATCCAGTGGTTTAAACCCACACAAGGCAAGCGGAATAAAATAAATAAATCTATATAAAGGCTGAAATACAGAAGAGCGGAAACCAACTGTAAAATTCATTTTTTGCGAACTGTGATGCGTAACGTGCGTGGCCCAAAAAAATCGTACTTCATGATCAAACCTGTGCAACCAGTAATAAATAAAATCTTCTGACAATAAAAGTAATAACCAATATGCAGTTGCAGATTGCCAGGTTATAGCCGATCTGCTGTAAAACCAACTCAATACTGTTAAAGAAACAATACGGAAAATAAGATCTAAACCTCCGTTCAGCAGCATCAGGTAAACATTGGCAACCGTATCTTTAACTGTATAAGACTTTCTGTGCTGCAGATGCGTCAATAGAATTTCTATTCCTATAATGAGGAGATATAGAGGTGTTGATAAAATAATGAGCCATTGCTCTCTTATACTTTCCATGTTGTAAGGGGTTGGCTGCAGTTAATTAACTGAAAAGCCTCAAATTTGTCTGGGCAAAGGAAATACAAATCTTCAAAAAAGTAATTTAAAACTTTCTGAAAGCATGAAAGAGGATATTTTACATAATTGGCAAAAAAAGTCTACAGACCACCAGAAACAATACAGACAATTCCTGAATCGTGCCGACAAGAATAAAGTTTTGAAACAATTACCCGATCTGCATGAAGAAGCTTTTCAAAAAATAAATTGCCTGGAATGTGCCGCCTGCTGCAGAAATTACTCGCCGCGTTTTAAAACACCTGATATAAAACGTATAAGCAAGCATTTAAAAATGCGTGAAAGTGATTTTATAGAAACCTACCTGAGAATTGATGAAGATGGTGATTACGTAGTAAAAAGCAAACCCTGCCCATTTCTTGGTGAAGATAATTATTGCAGTATTTACGATGTAAGGCCTTCTGACTGTCACCGCTTTCCTTATACGGATGAAGATGTGATTTTAAAAAGACCAAATATTACTTTGAAGAATTCCACCTTCTGCCCTATTGTTTATTATGTGCTGGAAAAGCTGTTGCCATAAAATATAAAAGTACAAGTGAGTGACACAACCGGTGATGCCATAAAAAACAATAGCCTGCAAACTAATATTCCATCTTTCTTAAACTTGGCGCTTTAAACCATGTTGTAATTACAACTAATAAGGTCATACATCCACCAAACACCACAGAAGGAACAACACCAAGCATTTTTGCTGCAACGCCACTTTCAAACTGACCGAGTTCGTTGCTTGAATTAATGAACATGCTGTTGACACTCATGACACGGCCACGCATATTGTCCGGCGTTTTCAATTGAAGAATAGTACCACGAATTACAACGCTTATACCATCGAGCATACCGCTTAGCATTAATGCAAAAAATGAGAGCCAGAAAAATTTTGACAATGCAAATATGATAATGCAGGTACCAAAACCACCTACTGCAAAAAATAATTTTCTCCCTTGCTGCCGTTGCAATGGAAATACTGTAAGCATTACCACAATACAAATAGAACCTATATCCATTGCTGCATTCAACCAACCAAAACCTATTGCACCAACTTTTAATATATCTCTTGCATACACAGGCACCATGGCAACAGCACCACCAAACAACACTGCAAAAAGATCGAGCGATAATGCGCCAAGCACTTCTTTTGTTTTGAAAACAAAACGCAGGCCTTCCTTTACACTATCCCATGTTTTCTTCTCGCCGGGTTCGTTTAATGCTGGTTTGGGTTTTAGTTGCAGCATTACAAAAAAAGCTGCCAGTATAAGTGAGCAGATCACTATTAATGTTCCTGTTATTCCTGCATACGATATTAGTAATCCTCCCATCGCATGGCCAACTACAGATGCAGTAAGCCATACACCCTGGTTCCACGTGGTTGCATTCTGCAGTATATTTTTTGGAACGATATACGCAACAAGTACTCCAAACACGGGCCCTGTAAATGCACGTGTAATGCCTGTGCAGAATATCACTGCATATATACAAACCGCTATCCAGTGATTAGTTAAATGTGCTGATGTAAATTTTGTAGAAAGCATTAATAAAATCAATGCACATAGTGCATAGATCAACACGCCGCGTAATATCATTTTTCTTTTTTCGCTGAGATCAATTACGTGACCGGCGTATAGTGCAAGCGAAACGGCAGGAATTACTTCAGACAAACCAACCAAACCAATTGCCAACGGGTCATTTGTCAAATTGTATATCCACCAGCCAACCAATGTACCCATCATACGTAGCCCCATAATGAAAATAAAACGGCCGGCCATAAGGCTTCTGTACTCTGGTATTTTTACCGCTTCTAAAGGATCCTGCTTTCTGGTTAATGACATGAATAAAAATTAATACCCGCTCTGTAGATAAAAGTGCAAATGTACAAGAGTGCGACGCAACAGTTGATGCTATGAAAAATAAAAGCCGGGTTCACAAAAATTCACGGTAATGTAAAATAATGCTGCCCGTCATCAAGATCGCTCTCTAACGCATCCAGCACTACTTTCAGGTGCTTTTCATTGTCAAGAAAATCCGCGCTGGATGCATCAATGAAAATAGTCTTTATGTTGTGCTGCTTTATATAACCTGTATATGTTTCCTGTATGTTAAAGAGATATTCATCAGGTATACTTTGCTCGTAACTGCGGTTGCGCTTCCTTATATTTTTTTGCAATTTAGCCACAGGCGCATGCAGGTAAATAACTATATCGGGAAAAATGATCTGCTGGTGCATAATATCAAACAGCTTTTGATACAACCGGAACTCTTCTTCAGGCAGATTTACTTTTGCAAACAACAGACATTTGGTGAACAAATAATCAGAAACGGTTACCGATTGAAACATATCTTTTGTACGCAGCATATCTTTCAATTGCTTATAACGCTCTGCCATAAAAAATAATTCAAGCGGAAAAGCATATTGCTTCGGGTTCTCGTAAAACTTTGGCAGAAAAGGGTTTTCATCAAACTCTTCTAAAACCAAACGTGCATTCAGTTTCTTCGACAGCAAATGCGCCAGCGTTGTTTTACCTGCTCCAATATTTCCTTCAATGGCTATGAAATGATATTTCATTAGTGAACCGGATTTTTCTTTTTTTGAACCAGGCAACAAATCAATGTGCTTCGTTCCTTGCGTCGCACTCTTCTGCTTTATTTCTTTACGCAGCAAAATATAACTAACCTATTTTCATAACTGCTCTTAACAAAATGTCGTCTTCATCAAAAAGGCTGATATTCAAAATTAAGTGCTGCAATCAGTTGTTGGAATCAATTTTATACACATTCAGGGTATCTGCACATTCTTCGAGTAATTGGGCCACGCTTTTATTAAAAACAGGATGTACGAAATCGGGAGCAATTTCTGCAAGTGGCATCAATACAAAACGTCTTTGGTGCATGCGTGGATGGGGAACTATAAGGTTGGGCTCGTTAATAATATCGTTGTTGAAAAAAAGAATGTCAATATCAATGGTGCGTGGGCCCATCTTCACTGCCCGTTCCCGTCCCATTATGTTTTCTATACGCAATAATGTTTCAATAAGTTTGTGAGCCTTTAATTCTGTATTAATAAGTAGTACCTGGTTATAAAAGTCAGGCTGATTTTCCAAACCCCATGCGGCTGTTTCATATATAGACGATTTACGAACTATTTCGCCACAGTATTGTTTAATATAATTATACGCCGTTAACAGATTGTCCGAACGGTTGCCTAAATTGCCGCCTGTCAGCAGGTATGCTTTATTCATAAATAGAAATAGTAAAAGGGTTCAAATATCTTTATTTTTGAAATGCACAAAAGAGAACTATGAAGAGTTTCCTAAAAATATTTTTTGCTTCGTTCGTGGCATTGACCATTTTCAGTTTACTTGCAATCGTTATTGGCTTCTGGATACTGACAAGTGTTTTACAGCCAGATAAACCGCAGGTTGGCTCAAAAGGTGTTTTGGTGTTAGATCTGAATGTTGCATATAACGAGCAGGAAAAAGATAATCCACTTTCTGCATTATCTGGTAATGAATCTGGTAATGCACCCGGTTTATATGATGTAGTGCGCATGTTGCATTATGCAAAAACAGATAGTACTATTAAGGGTCTTTATATAAAAGGTGGTTATAACGCTAACGGTTTTGCTTCCAGTGAAGAGTTACGTAAAGCTGTAGTTGATTTTAAGGAAAGTAAAAAGTTTGTAATTGCTTATGGAGAAACATTGGACCAAAAGTCATATTATGTTTCTACAGCAGCAGATAAAGTTTACTGTCATCCTCAGGGTGGTATTGATTGGGACGGGTTTTCAGTAACACTTTTGTTCATGAAAGGTTTGTTGGATAAACTTGGCGTAGAGCCACAGGTATTTTATGCAGGTAAATTTAAAAGTGCTACAGAACCTTTCCGTTTTACAAAAATGTCTGATCCTAATCGCCTTCAGACCACAGATATGCTTAACGATCTGTACGCAACTTTTCTCGAAACAACAGCTCAGGCCAGGAAAATTGATACGGCTACGTTACATCAGCTTTCTATTGACGGCACCATAAGAACTGCTTCTGATGCTTTAGCAAATAAATTGGTAGATGGATTAAAATATGACGATGAAGTAAAAGATGAACTAATAAAAAAACTAAACATTAAAGAAGCCGATAAGATCAATTTTGTTTCATTGGGTAAATATGCAAAAGCAGTAAATTTCAAAAATAGCAAAGGAGATGACAAGATCGCAATAATTTATGCATCCGGAGATATAGTAGGTGGTAAAGGTCAGGATGGGGAAATAGGCAGTGATAATTTCGTGGAACTTATCAGAAAAGCAAGATTGGATGATGATGTAAAAGCGATCGTATTTCGTGTTAATTCACCAGGCGGTAGTTCGTTAGCGAGTGATGCGATCTGGAGAGAGATAACGCTTGCAAAAAAAGAAAAACCGGTTGTTGTTAGTATGGGTGATTATGCCGCATCCGGAGGTTATTATATTAGCTGCAATGCTGATTCTGTTTTTGCAGATGCAAGCACTATTACCGGCTCAATTGGTGTATTTAGTTTACTCCCTAATATGCAGAAACTTTTCAACGATAAACTCGGCATCACTTTCGATGGCGTTAAAACTGCACCTTATGCAGATATGGGCGGCATTAACCGCCCACTTACCGAACCGGAAAAAAGATTTTTGCAGTTATCTATAGATTCAATTTATAGCACTTTCAAACAGCGTGTTGCTGATGGCAGAAAAACTGATATTAATTTTATTGACAGTATAGCACAGGGTCATGTTTATACTGGTCAACGTGCTATCTCTTTGAGACTTGTTGACAGAACAGGCACTTTACAGGATGCCGTTAATTGTGCAGCAAGAATGGCAAAAAGTAAGAGCTACTGGTTAAAAGAATATCCTGAAAAGAAATCGTTTTGGGAGGAATTAACAAATGTCAGTTCTTATACTGAATCAGCAAGCGAAAAAACCATTGAAAATAAAATTGGGAAAGATCAATATAACATGCTGCAACAGGTAAACAAAATAAAAGAGATGATTAAAACACCTCAATCCAGGCTGCCTTTTGATCTAACAGTCAATTAAACTTTAAAGAGTCTTTCGTCAAACCTGAAATTATTTCTCGCCTTTAATTTTATCTTTTTAAAAGATTCATGTGCAGGATTTAGTAAAAAATTATTTTCCTGCTCTACAACTACAGATGGACATTTGATAATTAGTGGCGCATTGGATTTCATAATCGTAGTTCCCATCCATTGTGTATATTCAAAATCTTTCCACCAATCTTTTTTTAATTTCCCTACAGCTATTTCGTGAATGCCTATGTTATCTGGAATTTCGATCTCTATTAATTGAATTAATTGTAATTGCTCTAAAGTACTTGCATTCGCCAGTACTTCGAGTAAACCGAGAGATATGCTTTCACTGGTATAGACTACAGGCGTACCGGGTAAATTCCATCTGCCACCCTTAAGCCTGGCACCATTTCCTGAAATATCATCAGCATATTTTGGATGCGAAAATCTGTAAACTATCATGTATAAACGCCGTATTGAATTCTTCCAAGCTGGTCTGTAATATCTTGTATCCCTTGTGTACTGTATAACGATTCAAAATTGAGTACTTGCCCTAATACCTTCTTCTCCCTGTGCAACCACTTGTAAAAGGCTTCAGCATCTGTAAATGTTTCAAGCCCCATCTGTATCATTTGCTCAATCTGAAGTATCCTATCTACATAGATACCTTCAAAACTACTGTTATCTTTAGAATATCTTTGCAAAGTTCTTTCAGAAAGGTGCAATATATTAGACCACTCTTTTTGCGTAAAAGGAATTAACGCAGCAATTTTTTCAAATTTTCTATAAGGATAATCAGCTACAACAGGCAATCTCTTTTTAGTTGCTCTGTATTCTGCAACAGGTTCATCAACCTTTACGGCTGCAGGAGAACCTGTATTGTATTTTTTAGGTTTAATATTTTTTGCCATAACCGTCAATTGTCGTACAAATATACGTCATTTGTCTTTTAATTTAAATTTCTTTTTTATATTTTTTTGTACCGGTTAGATTATAAAATAGTTTTGCGCTTCAATAACAAGGGATATGGAAGTTAAATATAGTCAGGCAAAAGCAATGTTCTCCATTACAAAAGCGAGTCTTAAAGCAACTTTTCGCAGTCCATCAGCAGTAATTTTTAGCATTGGATTTCCCATGATCTTTATTCTGGTGTTTGGTTTTATTGGCGAAGGAGGAGGATTTTCTGTAAATGTGGCGCTGGATAAAAGCAGCGATACTACAAACCCCGTTTACGCCGCTATCAGTAATGTACCCGGAATTCATTTTGTTGACAAACCCGATAGCCTGTTAAACGAAGACCTTGAAAAAGGCAATCTTACTGCATTCATTTCTATCAAAAAAAATACTGGAAACCCAGCTTACTTAGTAAAACTTAAAACTTCTGAAGCCGTAAAAACACAGGATCTTCAAATACTGCAATCGATTTTAAATTCAGTTATCAGCAACATCAATAATGCAGTGTATCCTAACGCGGAAACGATTGCGACTGTTGATAAAGAAGTTCAAAAAGTTCCCGGACGTGTTTACCGGCAAATAGATTTTATACTTCCCGGACAGCTTGGTTTTTCATTGCTCAGTGCCGGTGTTTTTGGGGTTGCTTTTTTATTCTTTAATCTTCGGCAGCAGTTAGTTTTAAAAAGATTTTTTGCAACACCAATTACAAGAACCTACATTGTTTTGGGTGAAGCGATGAGCCGTGTTTTATTTCAAATGATCGCTTCTGTTGTTATTGTAACAATAGGTGTATTTGGTTTTCATTTTACCCTGGTGCATGGCGTTGTAACGTTTATTGAGTTAATGTTACTGTCTTTACTTGGCCTTATTGTCTTCATGGGTTATGGATTTATTGTAAGTAACGTAGCAAAAAACGAAAGCACCATTCCACCATTTGCAAACCTTTTTACATTTCCTCAATTCCTGCTATCGGGCACATTCTTTCCAATAGATGTGTTTCCAAAATGGTTGCAATTTTTTTGTAATCTGTTACCACTAACACATTTCAACAATGCCATGCGTGATATATCTTTTGAAGGCGCCACTATATTCGATGTTTGGAAAGATGTAGGTGTGTTGCTTATCTGGGGCGTACTGTTATATGCAGTAGCCATCAAAGTTTTTAAATGGGAATAAATATTTTTGAGCCCAACATTAGAATAGGCATGAATCTTTCGTTGCGTCGCACTCTTGTGCTGCTATGCGGACAGTAGCAGATGAATAGACAAAATAAAAAGTGAAATCGCGAAAATGATTTGACTTTTGCCCTTTCACTTTTCACTGATAAATAAAGTTCCGAACGTACAAGTGAGTGACACAACAGGCGATGCCAAAAGTTATTAAGCTGAAAAACAAAAAATACAAATGCGCATTTTAAGATTAGTACTCGTAAGTTTTTTTATTCTGTTTGTAGTAGTTACTGCAATTGGTTTGTTGTTTCCTGCTACAGTTAAAGTATCGAGGGCAACAAATATTAGTGCCCCATATGATACTGTTTACAAATACCTGAATGATGTAAAATACTGGAAGCTGTGGATGGACGGCGCTGATAGCAGCACCATTGTTTTTCTTTCTGCAAAAACAGCAGGCGTAGGAACAGTAGTAAAAATTGGAAGCGGTGGTGAAGTAACACTTACAAGAAGTACTTCAGACAGCATTTTCAGCAACTGGAAAAGTGGCGAGGGGAATATTCAGCAAAGTGTTTTTACTATAATGAAAGATGCTACAGGTAATGTTACCACTGCGCAATGGTCCTTTGAGCAACAGTTAGGCTGGTATCCGTGGGAACGTTTTGGTTCAATGGCCAACGATAAAATTCTTGGACCGATCATGGAGCAAAGTCTTGATAAACTGAAACGCGTTTTAGAAAAGAAGTAATTAACCAATTGCTTCTTTTGCAACTTCCATATCTATTTTCTTTTCCCATTTGGCAACAACAATTGTAGCCACTGCATTGCCAATAAAATTGGTGATAGCTCTTGATTCGCTCATAAAGCGATCAATGCCGAGTATCAATGCAACTGATGCAACAGGAATATGCTCAACAACAGGTAATGTTGCTGCAAGGGTTATAAATCCCGCGCCGGTAACGCCTGCTGCACCTTTTGATGTAAGTAGTAACACAAGCAACAAATAAATTTGCTGACCTAACGTAAGCGGCATATCAATGGCCTGAGTGATGAATATGGCGGCCATTGTAAGATAAATGCAGGTGCCATCAAGGTTAAAAGAATAACCTGTTGGTACCACCAAACCGACAACAGAATCTTTGCAGCCAAGCTTTTTTAATTTTTGAATGAGCGCAGGTAATGCACTTTCTGACGACGATGTACCTAAAACGATCCATAACTCCTCTCCTATATATTTCAGCAGTCTGAAGATATTAAAGCCGTACATTTTAAGAATACCACCAAGTATTACTACAATAAATACAGCACAGGTAGCATAAAAACAAAGCATCAGTTTTCCTAATGATGCCAGTGATTCAAAACCATATTTACCAACCGTAAAGCTCATGGCACCTAAAGCTCCAAGGGGAGCCAGCCGCATTATTATACGCATTACTGCAAACAAACCATCTGTTAAGCTATGCAAACCTTTAAGTATAGGTTGAGCTTTATCTCCTATCTGTGATAATCCTGCACCAAACAAAACAGCAAAGAACAATACCTGCAATATATTTCCTTCTGCCAATGCACTTACAAAATTTTCAGGAATAATGTGCATCAGGAAATCTACAAAACCACCGGAGGTTTGCCCCTGTTTTATATACCCTTGCACACCACTTGCATCAAGACTTGCGGGATTTACATGCATACCGCTGCCAGGCTGCACAAAGTTTACGATGACCAAACCGAGGATAAGGGAAATGGTAGTCAGTATCTCAAAGTAGATCAATGCTTTTAAACCAACGCGGCCAGTAGTTTTCATATCTTCCATACCCGCAATCCCGTTAACAATAGTGCAGAAAATGATGGGTACGATCATCATTTTGATGAGCTTGATAAAAGCATCGCTCATGGGTTTAAGCGATATAGCAAAATCGGGAAGCCAGATGCCCAGAATAATTCCTATAAATATGGCAATGATAACCTGTGCATAAAGGCTCTTTAAAATTTTCATGCGGCTTATGGTTTATATGCAGGCTTTAAAAATAACCAATTTAAAGCCCCCTAAATCCCCGGTGGGGGACTTTTTAAAGTGAGTTTTAAATATTTCGATAGCTGAAGTGTGCGAAGCAACGAAGATGCCATTAAATACAAAAACCGGGACACAAAAAAATCCCGGCAAAAATTAACCGGGATTATAAAAGAGATTAAGTTGTTGGCTGATTTACTGACCTGAACTTTCACCTTTTTGCTCATAACGTCTTTCGGACTGTCCATAAGGACGTCTTGAACGCTGCGCCTTTCTGTGTTCGTCTGTACGACGTCTTACGTTGGCTTCATGCTCTTCGTGCCACTTTTGAAACTTAACCATTGCGGTAGCTTCATCAAACAAACCAAGCTTTACGCCACGCAGCAGGTGCTTAAGGTATAATACACCTTTAAACGAAAGGATGCGTCTTACGGTATCAGTTGGCTGTGCACCTTTGTGCAGCCACTCAAGGGCTTTCTGCCTGTCGAGCTGAATTGTTGCTGGTACTGTAAGTGGGTTGTAAGTTCCGATTTTCTGGATAAATTTTCCATCACGGGGTGCACGGGCATCGGCTACTACAATAAAATAGAAAGGCCTTTTTTTACTTCCGTGTCTCTGAAGTCTGATTTTAACTGCCATTTTAAATAGAAATTTACAGGCTTAAATAATTAGGTTAACTTCTTAATTAAACAATTAAGAGTGCGAAAATAAGATGTATCGGTAAAATAGCAAACTTTATGGAGTTGAAAGTAAATTATTTTTTTGGAACCGGGCTTTGGAACATATGGCATCGACTGTTGTGTCACTCACTTGTACGTTAGGAAATTTTAATGAACAATTAAACATTTATAGCGTTGCACGCTCAATTGCAAACTAAAAGCACAAGAGTGCGACGCAACGTAAGATGCACAAAGTACTTAAGCCAGGTACAAAAGGTTATTTAACACAGCTATAGTGTTTTATACAATGATTATGAACAAGGCATTATAAATTTGAAAATTATTAAGGTGATTATACGTTAAACATTGAATAAGTCTATGTTCAAATCAATTTTTTTTGGCAACCAGGCAACAATTTTATTGCTGTGTGGATTAATTGGTTTATTTGATGGCTGCACTAACCAGCAAAATAATTCAAAAAATGATATTGCTATTGATACGCTGCCTCTAAAAAAAGTTGATACAGCCAAGGTTATTTATCTAACTTTCGATGATGGCCCTCTCAATGGCACAGAAGGAATATTAGACGCGCTGGATAAAGAAAAGATACCTGCTACCATGTTTATGGTTGGGCGGCATATGAAAGCAGATACGGAAATGAAAAATAAGTTTGAAATGGCATATAATGATAATCTGCTGGAAGTAGCAAATCACAGTTTCTCTCACGCAAATAATCATTATGAGGCTTATTATAAAGATCCTCAAAAAGTGCTTGAGGACTTTAATAAAAATCAAGAACTGCTGAACTTTAAAGATAAAGATGCACGTATGCCCGGCAGGAATACATGGCGTATAGGAACCCGCGGAAAAGACGATATATCTGCTAACGGCAGAGAGGCGGCTGACTTATTGCACAAAAATGGGTACAACCTTTTTGGATGGGATCTTGAATGGCAGCATAGTGCAGGTGGAAAGCCTGTACAAACGGTGCAGCAAATGTTTGAAGAAATAGAGAAACGTATTAATGACCCGCAGAGATGTTTTACACCCAATCATTTTGTTTTGCTTTCACATGACGAGATGTTTCGTAAGCCATGGGAGGTTAGTGAACTTAAACAGCTTGTAGACCTCTTAAAGGCAAAGGGATATGAATTTGATCATACTGATAATTATCCCGGCAAATAGCTAAATTGTGCCATCCTGTTTGTACACGTGTCAAAACATATCCACCTGGCTACGGTTTAATTAGAATTAATACAAAACATTTAATATTGGCCTATGAGCAGGCTACAAATAGTCGCTTAGCGTTCGATTTTGCAAAAGCCACCTACTTTATAAATAAGAGGTTACACAGTTACCGGTAGTATAAAGGGGTAATTATTAATACCTCCCTCCTGGCCTTGGCCGTTGTGATTGTTGGCTAAACAGGTTGCAGTAGTATTCATTTTCATACATGTAAACGGTGGCAGTTCTAAATCCGCCGTCATAATTTTTATAAATAAAGGCCTTATACTTTTTAATTATCTTATTACGTTCAAATACGTCCGTATCTTTTAATCCAAGCTTATTTACAAGCATATATACGGGTTTGGCATTTGTAACAATTGCCGTTTTTTCAATTTCTGTCATAAAAATAGTTCCGCAGGTTTATCTTATTAACGATGGAAGATAGGAAAATATTCTAAAGTTGATCGCAGGTACGGAATTTTGCTGCAAATAATCAATGTAAAAATGTAAAGCCCGTTATATTGCCTGCGGCTCATATAATTACTTCATCCTTAAATAAGAAGTTTATTTTTTTGTATTTACCTAATGGCTGATAATCAACCCTACTGCTAAAAAATCCAATAAAGAATCCGGGCTAATCGGAATAAATCTCATGAAGCCGTTTCGCTTTATTTTTTTCCGCAATAGAATAATTCCTGTAGGAGTTAATAGAATTAAGGACGATGGCAGTCAGCACAATAATTAATATGATAATCATAAAATAGGATTTTGGTATTCACGTAAAGGTTTACACCTGTACTTATAAATACGTTATTAAAAGGGATTAAGTTGTGTACGGATGACTAATAATTTTCTAGCAGTGTATCTGCATCAAATGACAGAAGGAATAACATTTGTGTTGCATTCGATAAGAAAATAGCTGTTTTTATTGCAAGACAAATAGTATAATCATTGATAAAAGGTGAAATAATTCAGAGCGATGCTCACTTGCAATGCAAAGCTTAGTTTAGCAATGACCAAGCGCCCAATATATCAGCAAAAAAATTACAACTGTTCCAAGGCACCCACCGCCCCATTTATAAGCGCCATAGCCTGCAAGTAATGTTCTTAACCAGTTTTGCATAAAGTTTATTTGTGTATAAATTATATAAAAATTATGCCACTTGCAATTAATACCGCAAAGGATGGGTTTTGTAACCATTAAAATTTTATGTACCCACCGGCAGGAATACTATTTGGCTGTCGTTGCGTCGCACTCTTGTACACTTTTTTCACTGTCCGGCTTTCTACAGAATATTGAAGTGTGCGACGCAACGAAAGTTTCATAACAATACAGAATGCCGGCTTCAAAAAGTGCACAGTTGTTTTCGAATTGTGAAAGATTGCTAAAAGGTTGTACATACAAAAAAGAAAGAGATTAAATTGCTGCCCAATTCTGTTGCATGGAAGCAAATTGTACGTATCTCGCTTATAGCCAAACGAACTATTTTTCAGACTTAGTCATTGATTACCTGAATGCAGATGAAAAACTGCAACCCTTTTACCGATATGGAGTAAGTAAGGCAGGTATTAAACAATCTATTGAAGCAAGGAGACTTTTTCCCCAGCAAAGAGCTGTACTGGTGCAGGAGCTGAAAAAGCAATATGACGCTTTGCCAAAAACAAAGGCGCTTGGTAATAATATGGAATTGCTGAACAATGAGAATACTTTTACTATTACAACAGCACACCAACCGAATATTTTTACCGGTCCTCTATACTTTATTTACAAGATACTGCACACAATAGAGCTTGCTGCAACATTAAAAAAACAATTACCTGAATACAATTTTGTACCTGTTTATTATATGGGAAGTGAAGATGCAGACCTTGATGAAATAGGTAATATAAAAATTGATGGCGTTGCTTATGGCTGGCAAACAGATCAAACTGGTGCTGTTGGCAGAATGAAAGTTGATAATGCCTTTCTGCAACTTATTGCTCAAATGCATGGCCAGCTTGGAGTATTGCCTTTTGGTAATGAATTGATTGATACCTTCAGGAGGGTTTACAGTAAAGGAAAGACCATACAGTCAGCAACACTTGAACTGGTAAATGATTTATTTGGGAAATATGGATTGGTAGTACTAATACCGGATAATGCGACTCTTAAGAAATTATTTATACCGGTAGTAGAAAAAGAATTAAGAGAAGGATTTTCTCATAAGGCTGTAAGTGCAACCATTGCGGCATTAGAAAAACATCACAAACCACAGGCTGGCGGAAGAGAATTGAATTTGTTTTATTTGAAAGACAATAAACGGGAACGAATAGAGAAGGTTGATAACCGCTACAAAATAGATGCCTTAGGTTTAAAGTTTTCTGAAGATGAAATAATAAAGGAATTGTATGATTATCCGGATAGATTCAGCGCAAATGTAATTCTGCGTGGCGCTTTCCAGGAAACAGTGCTGCCCAATATTGCATTTATCGGAGGAGGCGGAGAGCTGGCTTATTGGCTGGAATTGAAGTCTGTTTTTGAAGCGGTTGATATTCCGTATCCTGTTTTATTACTTCGTAATTCATTCTTAGTTATAGAAGAAAAATGGGTGAAAAAAATAAATGAATTAGGGATAAAAGCAGCAGACCTTTTCCAACCTGCTTTTGAAATAATGAATAGCATTGTTGCCGGAAGAAGCAGCAAACAGTTTGCATTAAATGGAGAACTAAAGCATATTGAGAATCTTTATACCCAAATAAAAACACTTGCGGGTGCTGTTGATGAAACCCTGCATGATCATGTTATTGCATTAAAAGTAAAGGCGTTAAAACAGTTACGTGAACTTGAAAAGAAAATGTTACGCGCTGAAAAAAGAAAATTTGAAGTTGAACAACACAACCTTGGCAAATTACAATCTGCATTATTCCCGGGGAATAATTTGCAGGAAAGAGTGGAAAATTTTTCTCTGTTTTATTCGAAATATGGAATTGAGTTTATAGATATGCTGCTTAAGTATTCTCTTGCGATGGAACAGGAATTTGGCATACTGCAATTAAATTCCTGAATAAATAATGCGGTTAAAAAAGCTTCCTATAAAAATTTATCAGCCATTTTACGCAGGTAGTTTTTCAATGTTTCTTTTAGAGAATCCGGGTAAACAATTTCTGCATGATCTGCAAACATAATATACCATCTTATAAAGGATTCGGAAGAAGCTGATAAGAAAGTCATTTGAATTTTATCACTTACCTTCTGCTCGTTTACAAAGCCATAATAATGTTTCTGGCCTTCTAAATATTTTGCAGCTTTCCTTTCTACGTTAATAACTATTTTTTCTAATTGCTGCTGTTGTACAAACTTCTCAAGATAATTTTTAAGGGTGGGATGTTCCGTGTGAAATGATTCATCAGTCAGGCTTATTGAATTGATACGGTCTGCCCTAAAATCCCTGTAATCCTTACGCATTCTGCAATACGCAATAACGTGCCAGTAACCGCTTGCATAAAAAATACCCACAGGTTCAATATCTCTTTCAGTTGTTTCATCTGAATGAAAAGCTGTGTAACGTACATGAACAATTTTTTGTTCCACTATACTTTTTAAAAATGGTTGAAGCCTGTCCCTTGAAGTCTCTGCATCAAAAGGTAAAACGTTTCTTATAACCTGTATATGATCTTCCATGTTTTCAAGCAGTTCTTTGTCAGCATTGCGTAATACAGCACGCACTTTATACATAGCAGATTTATAACTTGCTTCTGTAGATGCATCTGTAAATTTTTCTATTATTTTTTCTGCAGTAAGAAATGCCGTTGCTTCTTCTTTTGTAAACATTACAGGTGGCAAACGATATCCATCCATGATTGAATAACCAACACCCGCTTCACCAATTATGGGTATGCCAGCTTCTTCAAGTGTTTTTACATCACGATAAACTGTGCGTAAACTGATCTGGAAACGGTCAGCAATATCCTGTGCTTTTACTATTTTTTTGGATTGTAGTTGTATAAGTATAGCAGTAACTCTGTCAATACGATTCATAGAAATGAAAAGTAAATATTTTAATCGAGAGAAGAAGTAGCGTTATTATATTTTTTGTGAACAGGCAGAATTGCTACTATTAAACTTTTGTTGTGTCACTCACTTGTACTGCTGAATAAATTTCAGCTATCAGCAGTCGGGTATCAGTTAAAACTTGCATCTGAATGCTGATCCCTGATAGCTCCTGCCTATTCCGAACGTATAAGTGAGTGACACAAGAGGCGATGCTATAAATACTGAAGCTCATAAATAAAAAATGGCCTGAAAAAAAGACCATTCAAAAAGTTTTATTATATAATTTTTGCATTAGTTTCTCAATGGCTTTCCACTTTTCAAAACACTTTGTATTCTTTCCAGTGTTTTTCTTTCTCCGCATAAGCTCAAGAAGGCTTCACGTTCAAGATCGAGTAGGTATTGTTCACTTACCAAACTCTGCTCGCTAAGATCGCCACCACACATTACATATGCCAGTTTACGTGCAACCAATGCATCATGATCTGTTGCATAATTGCCACGCCACATTCCGTTGATGCCAGCAAGTAAAGCTCCCAATGCAGAACGACCTAACACTTTTATATCAGTGCGCTGCACAGGCATTGTATAACCGCTTTCATATAATTCGATAACACTTCGCTTAGCCTCAGCAATACGCCGGCCCTGGTTTACCACCACTTCATCATGACCCTTACGCATGATGCCAAGTTCATAAGCTTCAAAACCAGATGTAGCAACTTTTGCTGTTGCAATATTAAAGAAGCGGCTCTTCAATGTAATTGTTTCGGGTTCATCTTCGTGCATGTCGTCTGATGCACGCAACACAAATTCTTTAGTGCCACCACCACCCGGAATAAGTCCCACACCTAACTCAACAAGACCAATATATGTTTCAGCAGCAGCGCAAATTTTATCTGCATGCAAATTCATTTCGCAACCACCACCAAGCGTTAAACCATGCGGCGCAATAACAACTGGAATGCTTGAATAACGAACACGCATCATGCTATTTTGAAACATGCGTATAGCCATATCAAGCTCATCATATTCCTGTTCTATGGCAAACATAAAGATCATGCCCACGTTGGCACCTGCGCTGAAATTTGCGCCATCATTGGCTATAACAAGACCCTTGAATTTTTCTTCAGCTGTAGTTATGCTTTTATTCATTGCTTCCAGTACTTCGCTGCCAATGCTATTCATCTTGGTGTTCCATTGTAATGCCGCAACATCATCACCAATATCATATAACGCAGCGTTGCCGTTTTTCCAGACGATCTTTTCTTTATAATTATTTAGAATAATGAATGCATCTCCACCTGGAGTTGGTTTGTATGATTTACTAGCAACATCATAATACAACCTTTTACCATTTTCTACTTTATAAAATGATTTGTTGCCTGCTGCCAGCATTTCTTCAACCCACGGAGCAACAGTATAGCCTGCTGCTTTCATTGTTTCCACATTCTTAGTAACCCCTAATGTATCCCAGCTTTCAAAGGCACCAATTTCCCAACCAAAGCCAGCCATCATTGCATCATCTACACGATAGATCTCATCACTTATTTCAGGAATGCGATGCGAAATATATGAGAACAATGCATAGTGAAAATGACGATAAAATTCACCGGCTTTATCTTGCCCTGCAGTTAGTGCTTTCAATCTGGTTTTCAGATCTTCAATAGGTTTGGCTGTTTCTAAAGTTGCAAACTTTGGTTTAATGCGTGGCGCATATTCCATTGTTTGCAGGTTGAGTGTAAGAATTTCTTTCTCACCGCCTGCACCCTTTGTTTTTTTAAAAAATCCCTGGCCTGTTTTATCTCCGAGCCAGTTATTAGCAATCATCTTATCAAGCCACTCAGGGATAGTAAAAATATTTTTTGCTTCATCATTGGGGCAATTCTCTGCTACACCCTTTGCTACTTTTACTAACGTATCTATACCAACTACATCGGCAGTTCTAAAGGTTGCAGATTTTGGTCTGCCGATAATTGGTCCTGTTAATGCATCTATCTCATCAACGCCCAAACCCAATTTTTGCATACTGTTGAAAATGGCCATAATACCAAATACACCAATCCTGTTTGCAATAAATGCGGGTGTGTCTTTTGCAAGCACCGTTGTCTTACCTAAATACAAGTCACCATAATGCATTAAGAAATCAACAACTTCAGGGTCTGTATCTTTTGTAGGAATAATTTCTAATAATCTTAAGTAGCGTGGAGGATTAAAAAAGTGTGTGCCGCAGAAATTCTTTTTAAAATCTTCACTTCTTCCCTGCGACAAAATATTAATCGGAATTCCCGAAGTATTAGATGTTATAAGTGTTCCGGGTTTTCGGTATTTTTCTACCTGTTCATATATTTTTTGTTTTATGTCAAGTTTTTCTATTACTACTTCGATGATCCAATCGCAGGCAGCAATGTCTTTCATATTATCATCAAAGTTGCCGGTAGTAATGCGTTTAATGACACCTTTAGTATAAACAGGAGAAGGATTGCTTTTTATTGCGGCCGTTAATGCATCGTTTACAATTTTATTTCTTGCCGCAGGTTTTGCATCTGCTGCTACATCTTTGGGAACAATATCCAGTAACAAAACCTGCACACCAATTCCTGCAAAATGGCAAGCTATCCTGCTGCCCATAACACCACTGCCGAGAACTGCTACTTTCTTAATAGTACGTTTCATAAATTCTTGTTTGGGTATATTTTTTTCTGAGCCTGGCTAAAATTATGCTATTAAGCTTCTGTTGCGTCGCACTCTTGTACTGCATATCATTAATGAAGCAGTTAGTAAATTGCAACAAATTTATGTGCTTTAAAAATGGCAATTCAAAAATGGTTAGTTATGCAACTAATTTAAAAACCGAAGGTAATATTTTTTTGTTCTGAAAAAAATGGTGTTTCACGTTTAAAAAGTAATATTAATTAATGAAATTAAAGTACAGTCTTTTAGTTATTGCAATTGAACACTTATGCAAGAAAAAGAAAGAGCACAATTTGCTATATGATTTTACACAAGAAAGCCTAACAAAAAGGGCTGTAAATCTTTGATTTTACAGCCCTTTATATTTTTAAGAAACTAAAGTGGAGAATACCGGAGTCGAACCGGTGACCTCTTGCATGCCATGCAAGCGCTCTAGCCAGCTGAGCTAATTCCCCATAGCGGGCAGCAAAAATAGTGTTCCTCTTAATACCCGCAAAAAAGTTTATAGGGGCCTTCTAAAATTATTTTCGTGAGCAACATAAATGTTATTGATCAATATTTATTTTAAAGTATATCGGGATTATGTTGCTATATAACAGAAAGTATAAGAGTGCGACGCAAGTAAAGCGTGATAATAGTAATGCGGCCTGGTAAACAAAAAAACCCGTAGTTAAACCACGGGCTTTTGTTTATAAAGAGATTATATTAACCTAATTTCTCTACCTGCATATAATTCAATTCAACAGGAGTAGAGCGGCCAAAGATTTTTACAGTAACCTTCAGCTTTTTCTTTTCATCATTCACTTCTTCAATTACACCATTGAAATCATTAAATGGTCCTTCGATGATCTTGATCGTTTCGCCAACAATAAATGGTTCGCTCATTGTTACGCCCTGGTCATTCATTTCATCAACCTTGCCAAGCATTTTATTTACCTCTGCTTTGCGAAGAGAAATGATGTTTCCTTTTGAGCCTTTTCCATCTGTAAGAAAGTGCATGATGTTAGTGATGTTACTGATGTGATGAATGATATCATCAGTAAGTTTTCCATCAGCTACTTCAAGCATTACATAGCCGGGGAAATAGTTTTTTTCACGCATTACTTTTTTACCGTTCTGCACTTTATAAACTTTTTCCATTGGTAGGAAAACCTGTTTTATAATGTCCGTCCAGCCACTGCGTGCAATATCCTTATCAAGATATTCTTTTACTTTTCTTTCCTTACCGCTCACCACGCGTAATACGTACCACTTAGTTTCTGCCTGCTGTACTTCATTTTGTATTTCCGGAGTATCCTGCATTATTTGCTTACTTAAAGAGTGAGTAGATCAGTTTAAGCACTTCACTGCTTGCAAAGTCCATTAAAGATACCATGAGCATGATCACAACAGTTGCAATCAATACAATTGCTGTAGATTGCTGCAATTGTGAACCACTTGGCCAGGTTACTTTCTCTACCAGCTCGTGGTAGCTTTCTTTGATGTAGTTAGATACTTTGTTCATTTATTTTAGTTGATTTGGTTAACTGGTTGATTAAGTTGGTTACTAAAGCCTTTCAACTTTTACACCTGATCAACAAGTAAACTTAAACTCAGCACGGGCACTAGGATTCGAACCCAGATCGAAGGTTTTGGAGACCTCTATACTAACCGTTGTACGATGCCCGTATAAATTAAATTCTTACAGGATTAAAGAACTTCTTATTAGAAACAAAGTACTCAGGCTTGCGCCCAAGTACTTTGCAAATTTATTAAAACCTTTCCAATATCCCTTTTAAAGGATAGAGAAGCCACATTATTTCAGAATTTCAGTAACCTGTCCGGCACCTACTGTACGTCCACCTTCGCGGATAGCGAATTTCAAACCTTTCTCCATAGCGATTGGCTGGATCAGTTTTACCTGGAGGCTCACATTATCACCAGGCATAACCATTTCAGTTCCTTCTGGTAATACAACTTCTCCAGTTACGTCAGTTGTACGGAAGTAGAACTGAGGACGGTATTTATTAAAGAATGGAGTGTGACGGCCACCTTCTTCTTTGCTCAGTACATAAACTTCGCATTTGAATTCAGTGTGCGGAGTGATAGATTTTGGTTTGCAGATCACCATGCCACGACGGATATCTTTTTTCTCAATACCGCGGAGCAATAAACCTGCGTTATCACCAGCCTGACCTTCATCCAGCAATTTCTTAAACATTTCAACACCTGTTACAGTAGAGCTCAAAGGAGCATCCATCAAACCAACGATCTCAACCGCTTCACCAACTTTTACAATACCGCGCTCAATACGGCCGGTAGCAACAGTACCACGACCTGTGATGGAGAATACGTCTTCAACAGACATAAGGAACGGTAAGTCAATAGGGCGCGGAGGCAATGGAATGTAGCTATCAACAGCAGCCATTAGTTCATCAATAGCGCCAACCCACTTAGGATCTCCTGCCAAAGCACCGGTTGCAGAACCTTTGATAATTGGGGTATTTTCGCCATCGAAACCTTTTTCAGTTAACAATTCACGAATTTCCATCTCAACAAGTTCTAACAATTCAGGATCATCAACCAGGTCAACTTTATTCATAAATACCACCATACGGGGTACACCTACCTGGCCAGCAAGCAGGATGTGCTCTCTTGTTTGAGGCATAGGACCATCAGTAGCAGCTACTACAAGAATAGCACCGTCCATCTGTGCAGCACCAGTGATCATGTTTTTAACATAGTCAGCGTGACCTGGACAGTCAACGTGTGCATAGTGGCGGTTTGCTGTCTGGTACTCTACATGTGCAGTATTGATAGTGATACCACGCTCTTTTTCTTCAGGCGCACCATCGATCTCATCATATTTCTTAGCTGTAGCCAAACCTTTCTTGGAAAGGATTTCGGTAATAGCTGCAGTTAAAGTTGTTTTACCATGGTCAACGTGGCCAATGGTGCCAACATTTACGTGGGGTTTCTCCCTCTTAAAGGTCTCTTTAGACATCTTTATCGTTTTTAATTGTGTTTATAATCGCAGTCAACAGACACCGTCCATTGACCATAGTTTCATTTCTTATGAGCCCAGCTTCAGTACTTCATGGCATCACCTGTTGCGTCGCACACTTGTACTTTCAGTTTTAAATGAGCTATCAGAGCCGTTGATGAGAATTGAACTCACGACCTCTTCCTTACCAAGGAAGTGCTCTACCACTGAGCTACAACGGCATACTCAGTTGTGAGTTCTTCGCTTGCAGTTCGCAAACTGTAAACTCCAAACTAAAGAAGAGCGGAAGACGAGGCTCGAACTCGCCACCTATAGCTTGGAAGGCTATCGCTCTACCAAATGAGCTACTTCCGCAATTTTATTCAAAATTGATAAATTATCAACTTCAAACTACAAAGAACTGTGGGCAGAGCAGGGTTCGAACCTGCGTACTCGTGAGAGAACAGATTTACAGTCTGTCGCCTTTAACCGCTCGGCCATCTGCCCAAAAATGCTAAACAATTTTATAAATTCCGGTTTATTAGAATATTGAAAATTGTATATCGAAAGAGCCACTTGTCGGAATCGAACCAACGACCTACTGATTACAAATCAGTTGCTCTACCAGCTGAGCTAAAGTGGCAAATTGTGAATAAATTTGCATCAACAAAGCATCCTGATTTTGAATGGTTTATTGTGCACCAAAGAACTACCCCGTTTTTCGGGATGGCAAAGGTAAGTGAAAACTTTATACCGCAAAATTTTGAAAAGAAAATTTTCGCTATCTTTTCAACAGCTGTGGGCAACTTCAATTTTATTATTTGTTTTAGAAGCACAATAATGTACTTTCCGGTTTGGTTTTATCATACTTACAACTCTCCGTAGAATATTTTGTTATGCTTAAAATACTCGCGGCAAAAGCATTTCAGCGGTTTAATTTAAATGCATGAATGTTTTACCGCTTTAGTAACAATCCTTTTTTATTTTTAATTAGTTTACACTTATGTTAGGACACCGATTCATAAAATTTGATCCCAATGCGGAGGGAAAAACAAAATTTGAGCAAATGCTCGACTTGTTTATGCAGTTACTGACTTACACAAACGGAGATGTAAGCGAAGCATTACAATGGATGAATGAACTCGATAAAAAATACCAGCTTACCGATGATGAGTATGGTATGGGCGATTTCATTGATGACCTGAAAAAAGAAGGTTACATAAAAGATGACACTGAAAAAGGACAAATAGTTATTACTGCAAAAAGCGAGCAAAGCATCCGCAAACGCAGCCTGGAAGAGATATTTGGTAAGCTTAAGAAAAGCAGGCAGGGAGATCATACCACTAAAAAGCCCGGACTAGGGGATGAAATAAGTCCCGATCATCGCCCATTCCAGTTTGGCGATATGCTGGAACAGATAGATTTTACTGAAAGCATCCGCAATGCGCAGATCAACCATGGTGTGGAAAGTTTTAGTATGCAGGAAGATGACCTGCAGATCCGTGAAACTGATTTTAAAGCGCAGACTTCCACCGTTTTAATGATCGATATCTCTCACTCCATGATATTATATGGAGAGGACAGGATTACACCGGCGAAAAAAGTCGCCATGGCATTAAGTGAATTGATCACTACAAAATATCCTAAGGATACTTTAGATATTGTTGTATTCGGTAACGATGCATGGCCCGTTGAAATAAAAGATCTTCCTTATTTACAGGTTGGTCCTTATCATACCAATACGGTGGCTGGTTTAGAACTGGCGATGGATATTCTGCGCAAAAGAAGAAACCCCAACAAGCAGATATTTATGATAACAGACGGTAAGCCAACCTGCTTAAAGATTGGTGGACGTTATTATAAAAACAGCTTTGGTCTCGACAGAAAAATTACCAACCGTTGTTTAAATCTTGCCGCGCAATGTAAGAAGCTAAAAATACCTATTACCACGTTTATGATTGCCAGCGACCCTTACCTGCAACGATTTGTAAATGAATTTACTGAAACAAATAATGGTAAAGCTTTCTTTGCAAGTCTTGACAGGCTTGGTGCATTTATCTTTAAAGATTTTGAAAGCGGAAAAAGAAAAACTGTTTATTAAGTAACAAAATATATGATGCCCTTAAAGAAGCTTATTTTTTTAGTCGTGCTGTTGATTGCTGCAAACTGTGCAGTAAAATCGCAGAGTCTTAATAAAACTTTCAAAGTCTATATAAAAGAAAATGGATTAAAATCTATTTCAAAAGAGGAGTTTTTAAAATTAGATAGCGTAACAGTTGAGCCTAAAAATTACTATCACTTTACATTTACTATTATTGTAACCGATGGGAAAGGATGGTTTCAGTATGTAATGACAAAAGGCACAAAGATTGACCCTAAAGTTAAAGAGTGGTACGCGAAAGAGATAGCTGTATCGTTAGTTTGGATGAAATAAATGTTTATTCCGAGAATCAAAAATGGTTAATACCCCCTGTCGTCATTTCCGTAAAGTAATACAGTACAAGAGTGCGACGCAACAGGCGATGCCACCTGTACATGAGCACTTTACAAAAAAATAAGACACTTATCTTTTCAATAAATAATGCACTATGAAATACCTGCTCATTATTTTTGCAGCTTTTATATCTATGACAACAATAGCTCAAAGCAGGAGTGCTTTTACCGGAAAATATCCTGTACCAAAAACGACAGACCAGGCAGATAATTTTTTTGGAACAAAAGTTTCTGACCCGTACCGCTGGATGGAAAATGATACAGCAGCAGACACAAAAGATTGGGTGAAAGAAGAGAACCTGGTTACACAATTTTACCTGCAGCAAATACCATTCAGGGGTGCCATCAAAAACAGGCTTACACAATTATGGAATTATGAAAAATATTCTGCACCATTTAAAGAAGGTAGCTACACATATTTTTATAAGAATGATGGATTGCAGAACCAGTACATATTGTACCGTCAAAAAGAAAACAGCGATCCTGAAATATTTTTAGACCCTAATAAATTTAGTGATGACGGCACTACATCCTTATCCGGTCTGGAATTTACAAAAGATGGATCGCTGGCTGCATACACGATAAGCGAGGGCGGCGCAGATTGGAATAAGCTTATCGTAATAAATGCACTTACCAAACAATTATTAGATGATACGCTGGAAGTAAAATTCAGTGGCATTGCCTGGAAGGGTAATGAAGGTTTTTATTACAGCAGGTATGATAAACCAAAAGAAGGAAGCCAGTTAAGTGGTGTAACAGATAAACATAAATTATTTTATCATAAGCTCGGCACAAAACAAAGTGAAGATGTATTGATCTTTGGCGGAGACAAAACACCACGTCGTTACATTGGCGGTTACGTAACTGAAGATCAGCATTTTCTTGTGATTACCGCCGCCCAAGCTACTTATGGCAATGAATTGTATATACAGGATCTTACAAAGAAAGATGCAACGATCGTTCCCATTGTTACAGGTTTTAAAACAGAACAATCCATTGTTTACAGCAACGATGGAAAGCTCTTTATTACAACCAACAGAAATGCTCCAAATACCAAATTAGTTATTACAGATGCAGCAACCCCAACACCTGAACATTGGAAAGATTTAATACCGGAAACAAAGTTCCCTTTATCTATTTCTACATGTGGTGGCAAAATATATGCACAGTATTTGAAAGATGCTGTATCGCAGGTTATACAATACGACCTTGATGGCAAGGAAGAAACAGGAATTGAATTACCAGGATTAGGAACTGCCGGTGGTTTTAGTGGTAAGAAAGAAGAGAAAGAATTGTACTACACATTTACTTCTTATATATACCCGCCAACTATTTTTAAATATGATATTATAACGGGCAAATCATCACTCTATAAAAAATCGAATGTGCAGTTCAATGCTAATGATTATGAAAGCACACAGGTCTTTTACACATCAAAAGACGGTACCAAAATACCTATGATTATTACACACAAGAAAGGTATACAACTTAATGGGAAAAACCCAACATTGCTTTATGGATATGGTGGTTTTAGCGTTAGCCTTACTCCTGCATTTAGCATTAGTAATCTTGTGTTCATGGAAAATGGTGGCGTATATGCCGTTCCGAATATCCGCGGCGGAGGTGAGTATGGCGATGACTGGCATAATGCAGGAATCAAACTAAAAAAGCAAAATGTATTTGATGATTTTATTGCAGCTGCGGAATTTCTTATCAAAGACAATATAACATCAAAAGAATTTCTTGCAATAAGCGGAGGAAGCAATGGTGGCTTACTAGTTGGCGCATGCATGACTCAACGACCTGATCTTTTCCGTGTTTGCTTTCCTGCAGTTGGTGTTATGGATATGTTGCGTTATCACAAATTCACTGCAGGTGCGGGCTGGGCCTATGATTATGGGACAGCTGATGACAGCAAAGAAATGTTTGAGTATTTATACCACTACTCTCCTGTTCATAACGTTAAAAAAGGAACATGTTACCCTGCAACAATGGCTACTACTGCAGATCATGATGATCGCGTTGTTCCAGCACATTCATTCAAGTTTGCTGCACAACTGCAATCGGCACAAAGTTGTAACAACCCTGTGTTAATACGTATCGAAAGCAAAGCCGGTCATGGTGCGGGAAAACCAACCGCGAAAATTATTGAAGAACAGGCAGACAAATGGAGTTTTATGTTTTGGAATATGGGTATTGATTATCATTAACAGTAAACTGTCTTATTTTATTTGAAAGCATCCTTATTACAGTGATGCTCTTTTTATATACATAACCATTGTCCTTCTCTTGCAGGCTTGCATAATACCTGAAATTATATCCAATTATTCAATCTCATTTATTAAGCAATAAAAATTGAAATTACTACATTCATTTCAGGCATTTCCTGCTAACAGGAATGTAATAAATAAGTAAATTATGTAACAATAAGAAATAGTATATAACATTAATACATAAAAAAAAGATATACATTTGATTTTGTTATTGCAACCTGTTTTTGCACTTCCAACCCTGAGATGAAAAACAATTTCATGAAAACGATCTGCTCATAAGTTCATTACTATTAGCTGCAAATAAAATTGAACCGGGAAAGCACTTTTACATAATTACCTCCTTTATAATTACACCTTTTCGTGTATTGTTTTCGCTTATGCGTGATTGTACTTTTGGTTTATAGATATGAGCCTGCAACAGTTCCGTAATGCAACTGCATCCCAAATAATGATAAACAACCAAGGATTGATAGAGGCTGACAGTAATGTGGTTTGATTTTTATGCTCCCATCAGTTGAAATGCTATAAAGCATCGTTGCGTCGCACTCTTGTACTACATCAAATAATTCAAAAGAAAATATGGGCTTTTAGTTTTGACTCTGCTCAATGAATTTCCGAACGTGCAAGTGAGTGACACAACAAACGATGCCACAAAGCACAAATGCCGGTATCCAAAAAATTAATTACGATTAAAAAAAATATTTTTTACCTTAAGTTAATTATATGAATCCGTCTAAAACCACCCATGCATGCTACAGAAAGCAACCTTCCTTAACAGAACTGCCCGATTTATTTTATTACCGTTATTGTTCTGTATTATTTCATTTAACTGCAAAAAAGCAGATTCTTTGAAGCCTTTGCCCAAAGCAACCGTGTCATCGGAAATTTCAAAACTTGCGGCGGGTGATAAGCCTAACATAATTTTTATTCTTGGTGATGATATTGGTTATGAGTTACCGACTATCGACGGGGGGCAATCTTATGCAACTCCAAATATTGATAAGATGGCACAGATTGGAATGCGATTTACACGTTTTCATGCATCACCCTTATGCAGCCCTTCAAGAGTAATGTTGCTTACAGGCAAATATAATTTCAGGAACTATACTGTATGGGGAGTACTGGATACAACCAGTAAAACAATTGCCAACATGCTTAAAGATGCAGGCTATAAAACATCTGTTGTAGGCAAATGGCAATTGGATGGCGGTGATGCATCGATAAGTGCAGCGGGTTTCCAGGATTATATGATATGGAGCCCGTTTACTTCAAAGAATGGAGAAAGGGTAAAAGGAAAAGGTTCGCGGTATAAAGATCCTGTAATTTATCAGAATGCGGGCTTCTTACCTAAAACTTTGACACAGGGAAAATTTGGCGATGATCTATTTACCAATCACATAAAAGATTTTATAGACGCTAATAAATCAAATCCATTTTTTATTTATGATGCCATCTGTCTTTCACATGAACCATTTGAACCTCCGCCAAACAATCCTGATTTTGCAACATGGGATCCAAAGACAAGTACACCGGACACTAAATATTTCCCATCGATGGTTAATTATATGGATACCAAGATAGGTGAGATACTAGATAAAGTTACCGAAGCTGGTATTGCCGATAAAACGTTGGTAATATTTGTAGGAGATAATGGCACTGATGAAAGCATTGTATCACAATTCCAGGACGCTGCTTTCAGAGGAGGTAAAAGCGAAACAAATGAAGCTGGTACACATGTACCTATGTTAATGTGGTGGCAGGGAAAAATTATGCCCGGAACACAAAATGATTTTATTCTGGATTTTACTGACCTTATGCCAACCTTTGCCGATATTGCCGGTATTCCTTTACCAACTAATTATGGGCCGCTTGATGGTAAAAGTTTTTACGCAGCACTTACAGGTTCAAGCGTACCTACAAGACAGTGGATATATTGTTATTATGATGCCAACATGCAGGGGCAGCCAGACAAACCACCAATTGGATGGGTGCAGGATACAGCCTATAAATTATATGATAGCACTGGCCTGTTTTATCATTATTCAATAGATCTTCAGGAAGCAAGCCCATTAAAAAATAGCAGGCTTACCCCAGCTGAAAAAAGTTTAAAAAAACAAATGCAGGGTATTTTAGCTGGTATGCATAATTAATAGAGGTTAGTATGATGAACCCGGCTGCAAAACCATAAGCAACTATTGTTGCGTCGCACTCTTGTACACTTTGTTTTTTGTGGCACAAAAATAAAACTGTTGTAAAAATTTCATGGCTCAATAAAGAATATTGGTATAAGGGTGCGACGCAACAATTGCCTGATAAAAGTGCTAAAGCCCGGAAAAAAATAATGCAATCACAAGGTTTAAATAATTTAGTTTATACCTGCGCGGCATATTCACCCAAATAGTCTTATAAATTTTGATGCAGGACCGCAGGTTACTTACAAAATTTTAGTTTAAGGATAATTTTTATCAAAAAAACACTCCAAAAGTCTTTCTATTACGAATTAATGAAATGTGCTAATGAAACAAAGGATAAAAATTACAAAATGAAAGATACTTGCGTGTCAGGCATCAATCTTTTCAGACAAATGCTGCTTTAATTTTTTTACTAGCGAGGGGAAATGAATAGGTTTTTCTATAAAATCATCTGCTCCATAACCTGTATATTCTTCTTTGCTCACAATCAGGCCTGAAAAAAGTATAATCTTTAGCCTTTTAGTTTTAGCATTTGATTTCAACTGTATACAAATATCTCTTCCATCAAGTTCTGCCAGCTTTATGTCCAACAAAATTATATCAGGCATAAGTACACTTATCATATTAAATGCAGTTTCCGGCCTTGAAAGAACCGTGGTATTGTATCCTTTATTTTCAAGCAATTTTTTAAGAGAAATTAAAACATCTTCCTCGTCGTCGATTATTAAAATATTGTGCATGGTGTTTATCGGTTTGGTGTTTTAGATTTTGCAAAATTTGTGCCTTTTATCTTATGTAAAGATTATAATAGCATTAATAAATCTTCTCATCCAAAAAAAACTGCTTATTAAATTTACAGTTTAATAAATTATAAAAGATAAGTAAAAATTTCTACACTTTTATACCTCTCCATGACAGATATTTTCTCAATCACTCTTTAGACTTTAAATAAAAGACGCCAACACATGCTGTGTTGGCGTCTTCAAAATTTCCTTTACGATACAATTTCTATTTGCTCATTTTTTTATAAAGTTCCAGGTCACCATTACCTGCAGCCTTGATAATATAGTTTTTCCCCTCTTTATTAAGAGTCACCAAATATTGAGTTTCGCCATTCATGGCAAATTCAATAACTTCTGTTTTTGCAAACCCTACGTATTTTTCATTTATTGATTTTGCAACCAATAATGGCAGATGATCTTCTGCTATAACAGATCCGGTTGCAATAAGATTACCTGTTTCATCAAAAAAAGCTTCAACCTCTTTTCCGGTATAATTAAAAGAAGCGCGGTAAAGTCCTGAGGTTAATTCAACCCAACTGACTTTATCTGCCCCGGAAAATTCTTTGTTGAATGATTTTAATACTGATTTGGAAACAGAAGCACCATCATAAGCAAATGTAGCGCTTGTTGTTAGGCTGAATATAACAGCCAGTGTTGCAATGATCTTTTTCATGTTGTAAATTTTTTTGTGTTTTATAAATTAGCTGAACTGGTTCCAGAGCTTTCAATTTCCTATCTACTTGCATCCAACTTGCTCAACCATGCATCAAAAATAGATTTGATCATTTCTTAAAAAAATACAAAATAGATGTATTGCGGAAATGCAGCGGCAAACTGATGATTTTAGTAGGTGAGCCGTTTCGATAACTCCATAATGAGAAAAAGAAACTATTACAACTCTTACCTTCGTTAAGTTTTTTATAACAAATAATCTATGGGCAAGTTTCACAACCGCATTACTGAAGCGCACATCGAATTCATTGCAAAACAAAAAATATTTTTTACTGCCACTGCACCACTAAGCACAGAAGGTCATATCAATCTTTCACCAAAGGGCTTGGACAGTTTTCGTGTTCTTTCTCCGGCAAAAGTTATTTACATGGATATTATTGGCAGTGGCAACGAAACATCTGCGCATATTTTAGAAAATAAGCGCATCACTTTTATGTTCTGTGCATTTGATGGTCCGCCCAATATTCTGAGACTTTATGGAAAAGGTTATACCGTTCTTCCAACCGATGACGAATGGAAAGAATATGCAGTCATGTTTGAATTGCCGCCAGGTATCCGCCAATTTATAGTAGCAGATATTTATAAAGTACAAACCTCTTGCGGATTTAGTGTTCCTTATTATGAATATATGGGCGAAAGAGATCATGCAACAAAATGGGCAGAAACAAAGGGCAAAGACGGGCTTAAACAATATATAAAAGATAAAAATCTTGTAAGCCTTGATGGGTTGCCTACAGCACTTACAGAAAAAGTTTCCTAACGTTATATTTTCAAATCAGTTGTGCTAACATTTTGTGGAAAAATAACAACCCGCTTTAATTTTTCCGTCCTATATTTAGTTTGCCATAAAAATAATAACGATGGGTTCAGCTTCATTAATTGTTCTGATCATCGCAGCAGTTGCTTTTTCCGCTATCGGCATTGCTGTAGCGAAAATTCTAACGAAGTCCAAACCTAATCCTGTAAAGGGTCAGCCATACGAATGCGGTATTCCTACAGAAGGTTCTCCATGGAATCAATTCAATGTTGGCTATTATTTGTTCGCACTCATCTTTCTCATTTTCGACGTTGAACTGATCTTTTTATACCCTTGGGCGGTCGTGGTAAAAGAAGTAGGCATAACAGCCTTAGTTGAGATCATCGTTTTCTTTTTCATATTATTCATGGGCTTTCTATATGCACATAAAACAGGAGCATTGAAGTGGATGTAAAAGATAACATACAAAACAAAGCAGATTTTCCTGGTCAGGTGCATCAAACACCAGGCGGTGGTGTGCTTATAAGCAAGCTTGATGAAGTTATCAACTGGGCACGTGCAAATTCATTGTGGCCATTGGTTTTTGGCACCAGTTGCTGCGCTATAGAAATGATGAGCACAGCGTCCGCTAAATATGACTGGAGCCGCTTTGGTTTTGAAGTGGCACGTGCTACGCCCCGACAGGCAGATGTCATCATCATTGCGGGAACTATTGTAAACAAAATGGCGCCTGTGTTGAAACGTTTATATGATCAGATGCCTGATCCAAAATATGTGATTGCAATGGGTGCATGTGCTACGAGCGGGGGTCCTTTTTTCTACAATACTTATTCTGTGGTGAAGGGTGCAGATCATGTAATTCCTGTTGATGTGTACATTGCAGGTTGCCCGCCAAGACCAGAAGCGTTAATACATGCGTTGATTGCGTTACAAAATAAAATAAAAGCAGGCGGCAACATTGATAAGATACATATAGAAAAGCAATAAGAAGCTTTTCTACTAAGCTTGAGGGCTGCTATTAAGCTTTCGTTGCGTCGCACTCTTGTACTTTAGTAGTTAATTCAAAAGTAAAAAGCCAAAATTCAAAACTGAGTCACGGCTTTTGAATTTTTACTTTGTTCATCAGTGTTCTGAACGATGAAGTGATTGCGACGCAACAACCGATGCCATAAAAAACAAAAGCTTGTAACAAAAAAATAAGTTTTGACTAACGACGAACTTAAAATAAAAATCAGCGAGTCATTTCCATCATCAACATTTGAAGAAGGAACGGAATGGATAACTATGTTGATAGACTCAACAACATGGAAAGACGTTGCACTTGAATTGAGTAATAGTTTGCTATTTGATTTTTTGTTTTGCGTTACCTGTGTTGACTGGAAAACACACTTAACAATGGTGTATCATTTAAGATCAACAACGCAAAAACATATAGTAGTTGTAAAAGCAAAACTCGACAGAGAGAACCCCCGGATAGCAACGGTTTCAGATATATGGCGCACCGCAGAATTTCATGAACGTGAGGCGTATGATTTATTTGGTGTACAATTCATTGGGCATCCTGATTTGAGAAGATTGTTTTTGACAGATGACTATGAAGGTTTTCCATTGCGCAAAGATTTTGAAGATCCGGTAAATATGATAAAGTTATAACAGTCTTGAGTTTAAAGTTTTGAGTTGCGAGTTGTAAAACTTAAAACACAAAACACAAAACACAAAACACAAAACTTAAAATTTGTTTGAAGAAGTAGGCACAACAACAGAAGGTGATTTAATGATCAATGTGGGTCCGCAGCATCCATCTACACATGGCGTGTTGCATCTTGTTATAACATTGCGCGGAGAAACCATTATAAAAGTTGAACCCCATCTCGGATACATTCACCGCTCTATTGAAAAGATGTGTGAGAGTCTTAGTTACAGGCAATTTATTTATGTAACAAGCCGCATGGATTATCTCTCTTCGCACATTAATAATCATGGTTGCGCTTTATGTGTTGAAAAAGGTTTGCAAATAGAAATTCCTGAACGTGCAAAAGTTATTCGTGTATTGATGGATGAATTAACGAGACTTGCATCGCATCAATTATGGTGGGGCGCAATGGCAATGGATGTTGGCGCACTCACACCTTTCTTTCATGCATTCCGCGAAAGAGAAACGATCAATGAAATAATGGAAGAAACATGCGGCGCAAGATTAACGATGAACTATATGGTACCCGGTGGTGTAATGTACGACTTGCATCCAAACTTTCAGAAAAGAGTTAAAGATTTTATTACACTCTTCAAATCAAAGATTGATGAGTACGATGAAATGGTAACAGGAAATGTGATCTTTCAAAACCGCATGAAAGATGTTGGTTTTATTTCGAAAGAAGATGCAATATCTTATGGTTGTACAGGTCCCACTGCAAGAGCAAGTGATGTAAGTTGTGACATTCGCAAACTGTTTCCTTACGAAGTGTATGACAAGTTAGATTTTCATGAGATAACTGCAACAGATGGAGATTGCTTTGCGAGATATATGGTACGTGTACAGGAAATGCGGCAATCACTTTCCATTGTTGAACAATTGATAGATATTATTCCCGAAGGAGATTTCCAGGCAAAAACAAAAGCGGTGTTGAAATTACCCAAAGGAGAATTTTATTCAAGAGTAGAAACGGCACGTGGCGAGTTTGGTGTATACATCATCAGCGAAGGCGGAACAACACCTTATCGCATAAAATTTCGTTCGCCGGGTTTTTCAAATTTATCGGCATTGGACCATATGGCTCGTGGACATAAGATAGGTGATCTTGTTGCCATCATGGGAACATTGGACTTGGTGATACCGGATATAGATAGATAGACAATATGTTTAGTTTAGAAAGCATAACAAACAGCATTCACACATGGTTGAATAATACATTCAACCCAACACTCGCATTGATATTTGAATTTGTCATTGTAGGTATTTCTGTGATTACTTTGTTTGCAGTGCTTGGATTGATTTTAGTATTTATGGAACGAAAAGTATCTGCCTATATGCAGATAAGATTAGGTCCAAACCGTGTAGGCTTTAAAGGTATATTGCAGACATTAGCTGACACACTAAAGCTTGCCGTAAAAGAAGGGTTAACACCAGATGGCGCAGATAAATTCTTATTCAATCTTGCACCATTTGTTGTGATGATCGTCGCCATGCTCATCCTCGCTCCTATTCCTTTTGCAAAAGGTTTTCAGATTTGGGATATTAATATTGGTGTGTTGTATGTAAGCGCTGTTTCGTCTGTTTCTGTTATTGGGATTTTAATGGCAGGCTGGGCAAGCAATAACAAATATTCATTGCTTGGTGCAATGCGTAGCGGCGCACAAATTGTAAGTTATGAATTGAGCGCAGGTCTTTCTATTATTTCCATTGTTGTGCTGACAGGTAGCTTACAGATATCACAGATCGTTGCTTCTCAGGAAAATGGCTGGTGGATCTTTAAAGGTCATATTCCTGCAATCATTTCATTTGTAATTTTTATTATAGCTGTAACTGCAGAAACAAACCGTGCACCATTCGATCTTGCTGAAGCTGAAAGCGAACTCACCGCAGGTTTTCACACCGAATATTCAGGAATGAAATTCGCCTTGTTCTTTTTAGCAGAGTATGTAAATATTTTTATCGTGTGCAGTATCGGTGCCATTTTATTTCTTGGCGGCTGGATGCCTTTACACATCGGCAGTTGGCAGGGCTTTAATCATGTGATGGATTATATTCCGTCATCTGTTTGGTTCTTTGCAAAAGTATTCTTTCTAATTTTTGTCATCATGTGGTTTCGGTGGACATTTCCACGTTTGCGCATTGATCAGTTATTAAATCTTGAATGGAAATATTTGTTGCCGATAAGTATGGTAAATTTATTATTGATGACATTAATCGCAATTATGGGTTGGCATTTTTAATACTCCTAAAGAGGAGTAATGAAGTTCTTTTTATGTTACAAACTTTGGTATTTCATGGCATCAGCTGTTGTGTCACTCACTTGTACGTTCAGTTCAATAATGAACAAGGCGTTGAAGAGTGCGATGCAACAAATGCTAAATAGTAGTAATGCAGATTGGATCACAATAAAAAATAAAACTTGTTTTTAAAAAAATACATATCAGATATTTTCAATGCAGTAAAGTCTTTGCTGATAGGCATGCGGCGTACAGGTTATTATTTTACACATCGCAAAGAAATTATTACGCAACAATATCCTGATGTAAAACAAATCTTGCCCGAACGTTTTCGCGGCGAAGTGATCATGCTTCACGACGAAAATAATGAACATGCGTGCACGGGTTGTACGGCGTGTGAACTGGCTTGCCCGAATGGAACGATCAAGATTATTACAAAATTTGATGTAACGCCGGAAGGGAAAAAAAAGAAAGCCCTGGATACATTTATATATCATTTGGAGTTGTGTACCATGTGTAATTTATGTATAGAAGCATGCCCGACCGATGCCATAAAAATGGCGCAGAATTTTGAACACAGCGTATATGACCGCAGCCAGTTGACAAAGAAATTAAACAAGCCTGGATCTAAAATAAGGGAGGGTGTAGAATGAGTGCATCGCAAATTATTTTTTACATCATTGCAGTATTTATTTTATTTACTGCTTTGCTTGCAGTGACAACCAGAAAAATATTTCGCTCTGCAATATGGTTGTTGTTTGCTTTGGTTGGTATTGCGGGTTTGTTTTTCTGGATGGATGTAGAGTTTATTGCTGCTGTTCAGATTGTGGTGTATGTTGGTGGCATTGTGGTGTTGATCATCTTTTCTATTTTTCTTACGCAGCAATCCGGCAATGAAATGATGAAACCCAAATTAAGCAGAACAATATTTTCTGTATCGGCTGCTGTGTTTGGGTTTGCGCTGTTTTATACATTGATCGGTAAATATAATTTTCAAACAGCGTCAGGAAAAGTTTTAAATGTGGATGTTAGAGAAATCGGAACGCAATTGCTTAGCACAACAGAACACGGTTTTATTTTACCTTTTGAAGTGGTGAGTATTTTATTATTGGCCGCGATGATCGGTTGTATTGTTATTGCCATGAAATCAAAAACTGCAACAAATGAGTGAGATTCCATTAAGCCATATTTTGTTTTTAAGTACAGCTTTGTTTTTTATAGGCATGTATGGTTTATTTACCAGGAGAAATCTCATTACAATTTTGATGAGCGTTGAACTGATGCTGAACAGTGTTAATATAAACTTTGTGGCGTTCAACAAATATTTATATCCTGATCAACTGAATGGAATATTTTTTACCATTTTTATTATAACAATTGCCGCAGCAGAAGCTGCTGTTGCCATTGCGATTATTATAAATCTGTATCGCAGTCACAATTCAATTGATGTGGAAAGTGCAGAAGAAATGAAGTGGTGAGTAGGTAGATAAATAACCGTGACAACTAAAGAAAAATATACAATGAGTTATACTTCGTATGTTTCTTTAATCCCTTTACTGCCACTGGCAGGTTTTGTGGTAATAGGTTTATGGGGCAAGAAATATTTATCAAAAGTATCAGGTATAATTGGCACACTTATTCTATTAACGATCACCGCTCTCTCTTTTGTCACTGCTTACCAATATTTTTTTGTTGATGGAAAAGCGAATGATGTTTATCAACCCATTATTGCATTTGATTATACATGGCTAAGGTTTTCAGATAATCTTTCCATAGATATGGGCATCATACTCGATCCTATTTCCGTGATGATGCTTGTGGTGGTAGGTTTTGTTTCACTGATGGTGCATATTTTCAGCCTAGGTTATATGAAAGGAGAAGAACGTTTTGCAACGTACTATGCATTTCTTTCTTTATTTACATTTTCGATGTTAGGATTGGTGCTTTCAACAAACATATTCCAGATCTATATTTTCTGGGAATTAGTTGGTGTTTCTTCCTACCTGCTTATTGGTTTTTATTACGATAAGCCGTCGGCTGTTGCCGCATCAAAAAAAGCATTCATCGTAACACGCTTTGCGGATCTTGGATTTCTCATTGGCATTCTTATTCTTGCGTTTCATGCAGAGACATTAGACTTTCATACTTTGATTGAAAGATTAACTGATGCATCATCCCATCAATATTTAACTGCTGCAACGACATCTCTATTTGGCGTGTCTGCACTAACGTGGGGATTGACATTAATTTTCATCGGCGGCGCAGGAAAATCTGCGATGTTCCCTTTGCATATCTGGCTACCAGATGCGATGGAAGGTCCAACTCCTGTTTCAGCATTGATACACGCCGCGACAATGGTTGTTGCTGGTGTATATCTTGTCGCAAGATTATTTCCTGTATTTTCATTTGATGGGGTTGCGTTAGATATTGTGGGGTATGTTGGTGCATTCTCAGCAATATTCGCTGCAGTTATTGCATGCACACAAACAGATATTAAAAGGGTGCTCGCCTACTCCACCATGTCGCAGATCGGTTATATGATGTTTGCATTGGGCGTTGCAAGAACTGATAGTGAAAATAGTTTAGGTTTTACGGCTTCCATGTTTCATTTGTTTACACATGCATTTTTTAAATCATTGTTGTTCCTATGTGCAGGTGCCATCATTCATTTGGTGCATAGCAACGATATGAAAGATATGGGTGGCTTACGAAAGCTGATGCCCGTTACGCATATTTGTTTTCTCATCGCATGCCTTGCTATTGCAGGCATTCCACCGTTTGCAGGTTTCTTTAGCAAGGAAGAAATTTTAACTGCGGCGTATCAATCAAACAAGCTTATTTATTTCGTTGGCTTGTTTACTTCTGCGCTCACAGCATTTTATATGTTCCGTTTGTATTTCTCTATTTTCTGGAACAAAGAGCCGCATGTACATGAATCGCATCATGGCGAAGGAACAATGAGTATGAAATTACCATTGATCTTGTTGGCTACAGGCACTGTGCTTGTTGGTTTTATTCACTTTGGTTCATTTGTAACTGATGATGGCAAGCCAGTGGAAACACAAATCGATATTATTTTTTCTATCACTCCTGTTGTACTTGCAGCTGTCGCTATTTTCATTGCATCTTCATTGTATAAGACGGCGAATGATCGTCCGGAAAAGATTGCAAACGCTATCAGTTTATTATATCGTGCAGCTTATAAGAAATTTTATATAGATGAGATATATCTTTTTATCACGAAGAAAATATTGTTTAATCTGGTTGGCAAACCTGCGGCATGGATCGATAAAAACATTGTTGATGGTTTAATGAATTTGATTGCTGCCATTACTGCAAAGATCAGCGCTGCGATAAAAAGATTACAATCAGGAAAAGTACAGAATTATGCTTTGTATTTTTTTGCAGGTGTTTCGGGGCTTGCTGTAGTGTTTATCTGGTGGTGGAAGTGACAGTTTTGAATTCTGTGTTTTGAATTTAATGATGAACCAGGCATTTGTTTTTCATGTCATCAACTGTTGCGTCGCACACTTGTACAGTATAACATTGATGAACAAAAAACAGAACGTTGAAGTGAGTGACACAACGATGTTTAAAAGTAGTACTACAGTTAAGTACATAAAATAAAAATCAGCGAATGAATTTATCATTGCTTGTCATATTACCATTATTAACTGCTATCATAATCTTGTTTTGCAAAGATTTGAAACAGGTAAGAGTTGTTGCACTTTTTGGATCAATATTGCAATGCCTGCTTGTTGCATACACTTACATTATTTACAATAAAGAATTATTATCTGCTGATAAAGTATCAAATTTTTTATTAGAATATTCTCACTCATGGTTTACAGCATTAAACATCAATTATCATGTAGGTGTTGATGGCATTTCGATAGCAATGATTGCATTAACCGCATGTGTTGTATTAGCCGGCGTATTAGTTTCGTGGAAAGAAGAACGCATGAGTAAAGAATTTTTCTTTTTGCTGATGTTGCTTGCAGTTGGTGCGTATGGATTTTTTATATCCCTTGATTTGTTTACCATGTTCTTCTTTTTAGAAGTAGCAGTTATACCAAAATTTTTATTGATTGGCATCTGGGGCAGCGGCAAAAAAGAATATAATGCACTGAAACTTGCATTAATGCTGACAGCCGCATCTGCATTAGTTTTTGTGGGGTTGATGGGAATTTATTTTTACGCAGGTTCATTCAATCTTGAATACATTTCGAAGATGCACATTGATCCTGAGGTTCAGAAAATATTTTTCCCTTTTGCATTTGTGGGCTTTGGAATATTTACTGCATTGTTTCCTTTTCACACATGGGTGCCTGATGGACACTCGTCTGCACCAACAGCAGGTTCTATGTTTCTTGCAGGCATCTCGATGAAACTCGGTGGTTATGGTTGTTTGCGTGTGGCAACATACTTAATGCCTGATGCTGCAAAAGAATATTCAATGATCATTGTGGTGCTAGCTACGATTGCAATTATTTATGGTGCATTCGCTACCATGATGCAGAAAGATTTAAAATACATCAACGCATATTCATCAGTCAGTCATTGTGGGTTTGTGTTACTTGGCATTGGAATGCTCACTGAAACTTCGATAAGAGGTGCAGTTTTGCAAATGGTATCGCATGGATTAATGACAGCACTTTTCTTTGCTGCCATTGGAATGATCTATAGCAAAACACATACAAGAATGGTTGCACAACTTGGAGGTTTATTAAAAGTGATGCCGTTTATTTCTGCAGTGTTTGTAATCGCAGGCTTATGTTCATTAGGGTTGCCGGGATTAAGCGGTTTTGTTGCAGAGATGACTGTATTTATGGGTTCATGGCAAAATACGGATAGTGCATACAGAATAGCAACAATACTTTCATGCGCATCTATAGTGGTAACTGCGGTTTATATTTTAAGAGCGATCGGGCAATCTATAATGGGACTGGTTACTGATAAACATTATTTGAAATTAAGTGATGCAGCATGGTATGAAAAATTTGCAGTACTTGTGTTGGTTGCAGGAATTGTTTTTATTGGTATTGCTCCTTTTATATTGAACAACTTAATATCTCCGGCAACAGAAACAATTATACAGCATATAACAAATGCATTGGCTTTGAAATGATGATCAATTATGATGAATGATTTTTATATTTTATTGAAGCAGGAACTGGTGATAACAGTACTCATCTTTATTTTGCTTTTTATAAAAGTTGGTTCAAAAGAAAAAAGCAATGAAAGCCTGCTCAGCATTATTAATATACTGTTATTGGTAAATGTGATTGCCGGCTGTCTTTTCAGCAGAGATGGCTCATTATTTAGCAAGATGTTTGTTACAAATGATTTGATAGTGCTGCAAAAGACCATCCTTAATTTTGGAACATTATTAATATCAATGCTGGCATACCCATGGCTAAAGAATCATAAACATGTCCTGGAGTTTTACATGCTGCTGTTATCAACTTTACTGGGAATGTTCTTTATGATCTCCGCAGGCAATCTTCTTATGTTTTATCTGGGGCTTGAGTTATCTACTATACCACTTGCCGCAATTGTAAACTTTGATCTTAACAGAAGGCAATCTTCAGAAGGCGCAATGAAGCTGATTATTTCTTCTGCTTTTTCATCAGCATTGTTATTGTTTGGTATTTCTTTATTATATGGTACCACAGGCTCGCTTGATTATTTTGCAATAGCGCAAAAGCTTAACGGATCAGTATTACAGCTTTTCTCATTTATTCTTTTACTGGCAGGTTTTGGATTTAAAATTTCCATTGTTCCATTTCATTTATGGACAGCAGACGTATACGAGGGATCACCTGGTGCGGTTACTGCTTATCTTTCTGTTATTTCGAAAGCGGCATTTGTATTTGTTTTCACTGCTGTATTGTATAACGTGTTTAAACTTTACTATGCATCATGGTATAATATGCTTTATGTTTTAAGCATACTAACAATGCTTGTTGGAAACCTCTTCGCGATAAGGCAAAATAATCTTAAACGCTTCCTTGCATTTTCTTCCATTGCACAAGTAGGCTTTATTTTAGTAGGTATTTCCGGTATGAGCCAGGTTGCAACAACATCGGTCATTTACTTTATGTTGATCTATATCTTTTCTAACCTGGGGGCATTTGCAGTGGTAGTATTAGTAAGTGCAGCAACAGGAAAAGAAAACATTAGTGACTATAAAGCTTTTTACAGTAATAATAAATTGCTTTCCTGGGTATTAACAATCTCTTTGTTTTCTCTTGCCGGCATTCCACCAACTGCAGGTTTCTTTGGAAAATTCTTTTTGCTAATGGCTGGTGCCGGAAAAGGAAATTATGTTTTGGTTGGAATTGCAGCAGGTAATATCGTTATTTCATTTTATTATTATCTTAAAGTGGTGAAAGCAATTTTCATGGATGCAAATGATCAGCCCATTGAAAAAATAGCTATTCCTGCAATATCACGAACAGCAATGCTGATCTGTGTTTCAGGAACTTTGCTGATTGGATTTATCAGTTGGATATACGATCATATTTATTCATTAAGTTTTGGATTTTAAAATGGCAATTAATAAAAATCACGAATTCGAGGATTTGGATGGTGTTAAATGCTCCATTGTGGAGAAGAATGCAACTGTGGATCGTGTTGAATTTTTAAAATCACTTTTAGAATACAATCATTATACAGTTGTAGTGGTTGCAAGTCCGCCACCTAAAGCTGTACCTGCAAAACCTGTTGTGGTAGGGGAAGAATCTACGCACATTCCTCCACCACCTTCTCCAGAAACTTTCACCGTTGGTGTTACAGATGTAATGTTTAACCCCACCAATGCAATATTTGGCAGATTATTAAAAACAAAAGATGGACATGTTGTTACACTTGCTTACTGGCAACAGAAAGAAAATGTTTCACATGATGAAGTTCCTTACTTTGAAAAGAAATAAATTGTCAGTTGCCATAATTCAGAACGCACAAGTGAGTGACACAACAGACGATGCCACGAAGTACAACAGCAGATAGCCAAAACTTCTCTCTGGTTAATATCAGCCCGCTGCATTAGATTTGTAAGACCAACATGAAACCAACTAACAGATTTTTGCTTGTATTTATCCTGGGATTACTTTCTGCAATAGGCCCATTTTCCATTGACATGTACCTGCCGGGATTTCCTGATATAGCCAAAGACCTGAATACAACTGTTGCAACGATCTCGCTTTCTTTATCAAGTTTCTTTATTGGGATATCTGTTGGGCAATTAATATATGGGCCATTGCTTGATAGATTTGGGCGCAAAACGCCTTTGTATGTTGGATTGATCTCGTATGTTATAACCTCTGCAGGCTGCGCTATGGCTGCATCTTCACATCAATTAATCATACTGCGATTCTTGCAAGCGCTGGGTTCATGCGCAGGTATGGTAGCTTCGAGAGCAATGGTTCGCGACTTGTTTCCAGTAAATAAGACTGCAAAAGTATTTTCGCAATTAATGCTGGTAATTGGTGTATCACCGATCATTGCACCAACTGCAGGCGGTTATTTAACTGCTGCATTTGGATGGCACAGTATATTCATTGTGTTAACTATAATGGTTGCATTGATTCTTGTTGGCGTACATTTTTATTTACCCGAAAGCAGAAAGGCAGATAAAAATGTTTCGCTGAAACCAACACTCATTTTTAAAAATTATGTAAATGTTTTAAAGGAGCCACAATTCATCACGTATGCTTTTACAGGGGCATTGGCATCTGCGGGATTATATGCATATATTTCTGGTTCACCATTTGTGTGCATGCAATTGTTTCATGCGTCTGAAAAATTATATGGATGGATCTTCGCTATCATCGCAAGCGGCTTGATTGCGTGCAGCCAGGTAAATAGTTTCTTGCTTAAAGAGAAGAAAAGTGAACAAATCATAAAAAGAGCTCTGCTCTTTCAATCAATAACAGCAATACTTTTATTCGTTTGCACTTCATTTGGTTTACTCAATCTTTTTGGAACAGTTGCCTTCATCTTTGTTTTTCTTTGTTGCCAGGGTTTTATTTTTCCCAATTCATCTGCATTGTCACTGGCACCTTTTACAAAGAATGCGGGCAGTGCATCTGCCATGCTTGGTACTATTCAGATGAGTATTGGCGCTTTAAGTTCTGCAATGGTAAGCTTCCTTAGTAATAATACTGCACTGCCTATGACCGGCGTTATGGCAATTTGTGCTACCGGGGCATTCTCCATTTTATTGATTGGTCATACCATCATACGCTATAAGGCAAAACAGGAAGATGTAAATGAAGAGACTGCAGAAATGATAAGTAATTTATGAGTTTTTTTAGCCTCTCTTTGGACTAAGCATGATGCTTTTGTTGCGTCGCACTCTTGTACAGCCTGAAATAAAGGAGCTTTATACGCGGTGATGATCGGGCTTCCAGTTTGTAATTGAGTTTTTTATATCCTTACTGCTTAAATTTTCTTCTGCAGCACGCTGCGCCAGCATTGGCATTTCTTCATCAGGAGCAAAACGTAAAGCTATGATCTGAGACAAAGTTAAACGATTGTCAAGCCTTCTCCCCGTCAATACAAAATGTCTGAAATTCTCTTCTGCTCTTATGGCTCTGTCCTGCGCCCTTAAAGGAAAACTTCTTATATACCAGAATAAAAGACACAAAATAATTGCTGCCAAACATATAAGCGATGCAGAATACAAATTAGCATGATCATATAGAGAGTTATACAGATTTACAATTGAGCCTATTAATAAAGCTATGATAGCTGCTGCAGTAATAAAATGGAAGCCTGGAACATATTGTGCATGATTTTTATGGTTCTGCTCTTTCATGTAAAATTATTTGCAATAAAAATATCAATAAAAAAATCAAAGTGCTTTTATTTCTTATTTGGTGTATGACGACGTCTTTTCAAATGCTGAATAGAGGAAAATAAGTACAAGTGAGTGACACAACAAAAGCTTTATAGTAGTAATCATGCAAAGTAAATATCGTCTCTAATACATCTTCAACAAAGCTTTTTACAGTTTATAGGTATTATTTCAAAGCAGAAGATGATATGATGGATAAGCTATAAAACAGAGGCTCCCGAAAATTTTCGGGAGCCCGTTTTTAGTACATTAACTTTTGGACGATGAGGATATTGGATATTTATACTGCTAATTTATGCATGCTTTAACATTCGGTCCAAATCAATTGAACATTTGAATATCCAAATAAGACACAAAATATCTTAAGCAGACATAAAATAATAATATATACATTGATAATCAACATTATAAAATTTCGCTTAAGCATAATTAAAAAAGTTTTATGATTTCCATTTGCTGCATGCCTTAGAGCTTTTTACAGATGATAAATTACAACATTACATGAAAAAGCAAGTACTAAAGGCGCTGAATCGACTTACACCTAAGTCAATTTATCTAATATCTGCTATAGACTTCAGTTTGCCTTCAGCGAACATCTTGCGCATAAGTTTTTTATCAAACTTACCAACACTGGTTTTAGGAATCTCATTTAATTGCAAATAATTTTCAGGTATTTGATACCTCGAAAAATGTTTGCATAAAAACTCCTGCAATTCAATTACAGAAAATGTTTCCTGTTCTTTACAAACAATACAAGCTAAGGGTCGCTCAAGCCATTTATCATCTGGGACTGCTATTACTGCAGCTTCTTTTATTTTTGGATGATTCATTAGTGTTGTTTCCAAAGCCACGCTTGATATCCATTCTCCCCCACTCTTTATCAAATCTTTTGTTCTGTCTGTAATTTGCATGTAGCCGTATTCATCAATAGTGCCTACATCACCTGTTTTAAACCATCCATCTCCCGTAAAATGTTCCTGATCATTCATATTATAATATCCAGAAATGATCCATGCGCCTTTTACTTCAAACTCTCCTGCTGTTTTTCCATCTCTCGGAGCAATAGCGCCATCTTCCATCATAACCCTCATCTCAACACCAGGCAGCAAAATGCCCTGCTTTGCTCTTATTTTTATTTGCTGTTCATAATTCAGAGATGCATGCTCATTTTGCAAACGCGATACTGTTACAACCGGGGAAGTCTCCGTCATGCCCCAGGCATGCACTCCATGCAATCCAAAATCTCTTTCAAAATTTTCAATTAATCCTGCAGGTAATGCAGAGCCACCAACAATATATTCTTTCAATGCTAATTTTTCTTTTGGCGGATTTTTTTTCATCTCTTCATAAATACCCAGCCAAATGGTAGGCACACCATTGGCAATTGTGACTTTCTCCTTTTGCATGATGTTAATTAATGCAGCAGGCTGCAAATGCATTGAAGGCATTATCATATCTGCTCCTGCCATCATACAAATAAAAGGGAAGCCCCAACCCATTACATGAAATTGCGGAGATACAGCCATCACACGGTCCATAGCAGAAATGTTTGCAGCATTTGGCGTCATAGCACTCAAAGCATGCAAGAAAGTTGACCTGTGCGAATACAATGCACCTTTCGGCTCTCCTGTAGTGCCACTTGTATAACACATAGCACAAGCGTCGTTTTCTTCGACTGGCATCCATTCAAAATCCATAGATTCTTTAGCGATCAATTCCTCATAATGTATTGCACCGGCCAATGATGTTTTAAAATCTTTGGGAGCATTTAATAAAATATATTTTTTTACATTAGGAGTATACGCAGCTATCTTTTCAAAAATGAGTACTACCGATGCATCAATAAACAATACTTTATCTTCTGCATGGTTTATAATGTATGCAATCTGCTCAGCAGATAAACGCAGGTTAACCGGATGACAAACTGCTCCTGCACCAGGAATGCCATAGTATAATTCCAAATGCTGGTAATGGTTCCATGCGAATGTTGCAACCCTTTCACCCGGTTGCACATTTAACTGATTTATCAATGCTGCAGCCAGTTGCTTTGTACGTTTGTACATGTCAGCATAAGTATACCTGTGCCATGAACCATCAGGCAACTTTGAAACTATTTCCTTATGTCCAAATACACGGTTACTATAATCAATAATGGCATTGGTGGTAAGCGGGTACTGCATCATTTGTCCGGCAAGCATATCGTTAGATTTTGTTCTTTAAAGTTTGTAAATATTAAGCAATCATGCAACTATAGTTTGAATCGCCTGTATGAGCCTGGCTTTAATATCACTGGTCATCGTTCCTTGCGTCGCACCCTTGTACCATTTATCTGTATGCATCAATATATTTACTATTATTTTCTTTTGATTTTCTAATTAAATACTCCATCATAATTTTATCTTTCCAAAAATTCTAAACAACCTTGAATTATAAAATAGAAAACAAGAAAAGTGCAATAGATGGTAAAGGCAGCTTTGCATTAGAAAGGATTCCCTCAGGAAAAAAGATCGGTAATCTTGGTGGAGAAATTATCAGCTTAAAAGAAGCAAGAAAAAGAGCCAGTCAAACCAAACGCGTAGCAATGGTAGAATTTGGTGATGGACGTGCATTGGATGCAAGCATTAATCCCAATGAACTTCGCTATATCAATCATTCCTGTTCACCAAATACTTATATGCGTGTATGCTATAGTCGTGTAGAATTTTACGCTTTACGCATAATAAAAAAAGGAGAAGAACTTACCTGCAATTACGGCCCAACACATCACGATGGGAAATTAAAATGCAGTTGCGGAAGCCCGAACTGTAAAGGTTATTTATAAAATAAAAATCAATTTATGACTTTTAAAAAATTTCTATTCCTCATAAGCCTTGCATTTATTGCTTGTATAACGCATGCACAAAATACTATGATCACTATCCTCGACTCCGGCAGAAAAACTTCTATCCGGGGATTAAGTGTTGTAGATGACAACATTGTTTGGGCAAGTGGCAGCAATGGCACTGTGGCAAGATCTGTTGATGGTGGCAAAACATTTGAATGGCTTACTGTTTCTGGTTATGAAAAAAGAGATTTTCGCGATATTGAAGCATTTGATAAAAACACTGCTTTGATTATGGGTATTGCAGAGCCGGCCATTATTTTAAAAACAAAAGATGGTGGAAAAAGCTGGTACAAAGTTTTTGAAGACAGTACCAAAGGAATGTTTTTAGATGCGATGGACTTTGATGGCACAAAAAATGGGATTGTTGTAGGCGACCCTGTTAACGGAAGACTTTTTGTAACAGGAACAAATAATGGAGGTGATTCATGGGATAGATATTATGCCATGCCGGTATCATATAATAACCAAGGATGTTTTGCTTCAAGTGGCACAAATATAATTTTATTAAAAGACGGTGATTACAGAATTGCCAGCGGTGGCTATGTTTCAGAATTTATGAATGGCCTGGATGGCGAAATACTTCCTTTAAAGAAAGGTAAAGAAACCACAGGTGCTAACTCTGTAGCTATGTGGAAAGAAAAAAATTTTGTAATAGTAGGAGGAGATTTTACTAATGACAAAGATTCTACGGAAAATTGCGTTCTATCCTTTGACGCAGGCATAACATGGAAGGCGCCCACTACCCCACCCCACGGTTATCGTAGTTGCGTTGAATATATTACCAAAGACAAACTCATTACATGCGGTACAAGCGGTGTTGATATTTCAAACGATGGCGGTATGAACTGGCAACTGATCTCAACACAAAGTTTTCATGTATGCCAAAAAGCTAAGAAAGGAAATAAAGTTTTTCTTGCAGGCAGCAATGGCAAAATTGCAATGCTCGTAACGAAATAAACAGTATAAATTTTTATTGCCGAATAAAGTTATAAACGCTGAAGTGTGCGACGCAACAGGCGTTACCATGAAACATTGCAGCTGACTAACAAAATAAATATTGCAATATTCACAAATACTAAAATAAAATAACAGGAAGATTTGTAAATATAAAAGCTGACCTCCCAAAAAAATGCCCGCTAAAAAGCAGGCATTTATGATTTGAAAACGATGTTTACTTTTTCTTCGCGGACTTTTTTGGAGCTGATTTTTTTGGAGCTGATTTTTTAGTAGCTGCTTTCTTTGGCGCTGCAGTTTTCTTTGCGGCCTTTTTTACAAATGCATCAGGCACCTGTGTCTCAATCATCTTCTTTACATTATCTATCGGAATTGCTGCAAGTTCTTCTGTTGAATATTTTTCATTATCATCTTTACGGGTGATCTTCAACATCTTTTTTCCAAAACGTATGAATGGGCCCCAGCGGCCATTCTCAATCGAGATCTTTTCTGCAGGCCACTGCTGTATATAGCGGTTACTTTCTTTTTCGAGTTTCTTTTCGATGAGCTCTTCACAATCTTTTTGTGTAAGCCTGTCAAAATTATAAGCCCTTGGAATATTAATAAAAAGATCGTTCCATTTTATAAATGGTCCGAATCTTCCTTTGCCTTTTGTTACAGGTTTATCTTCATACATAGCAATAGGCGCATCGGCTGTTTGCTTATCTGTAATGAGTTCTATGGCCCTGTTAAGATCAACCGTTGCAGGGTCTTCGGTTCTTGGCAACGAAATAAAATCTTCGCCCCATTTTACATAAGGGCCATAACGACCGGCATTTACAGAAACTTCTTTGCCTTCATGCTCACCAAGCGTAAGCGGCAGTTTAAAGAGTTCCATTGCTTCATCATAAGTAATGGTCTCAATACTTTGAGTTGGTTTCAGTTTTGCAAAACGAGGCTTCTCTTCATCACCCGCATCGCCTATTTGCACCATTGGACCAAAGCGCCCCATTCTTGCCACAACTTTTTTACCGCTTTCAGCATCTGTGCCTAATTCTCTTTCACCTTTTATACGTTCTGCATTTTCTAAAGTATTCTCTATATCTTTTTTAAATGGTTTATAAAAACCATCCACCATTTTTGTCCACAGTTTTTTGCCATCGGCAATCTCATCAAACTCTTCTTCGATCTTGGCAGTAAAACCATAATCCATTACATCATTGAAATACTGGTTAAGAAAATCTGTAACAACCAGCCCAAGATCTGTTGGAAATAATTTTGATTTTTCTGCACCTGTTGTTTCCTGTTGTATCTCTTTTGAAATATGATCACTTGCCAGCACCAGCACCTGGAAATTTCTTTTGACGCCTTCCTTATCTCTTTTTTCTACATAGCCTCGTTTAAGAATAGTAGAGATTGTTGGCGCATAAGTAGAAGGGCGACCGATACCTAACTCTTCCAGCTTCTTAACAAGAGAAGCCTCTGTATATCTTGGTGCAGGTCTTGTAAAGCGTTCAATAGCTTTCATTTCTCTGAAATCCAGTTGTTGTCCAACACGCAATGGCGGTAACACACCTTCCCCACCTTCTTCTTCTGTAACATCATCATCATCGCGGTCTTCCATATATACTTTAAGAAAACCATCAAACTTTAATACTTCACCCTGTGCTGTTAATTCAGCCTTATTAGTAGATACGTCAATCTTCGCAATTGTTTTTTCCAACTCTGCATCAGCCATCTGCGATGCCATTGTTCTCTTCCAGATCAGTTCATACAAACGTCTCAATTCCTCATCAGGAACGCTTGTGTTTTCCATATAAGTTGGACGAATAGCCTCATGCGCTTCCTGTGCACTTTCATTTTTATTTTTATACTTACGTGTTTGTGCATATCGCTCACCGTACATATTAGTTACCTGTGCTTTCGCAGCCTCCATAGCAGTGGTACTCAAACTAACACTGTCTGTACGCATATAAGTAATGTGACCGCTTTCATATAATTTTTGCGCAAGCAACATTGTTCTGCTTACACCATAACCAAGTTTGCGGCTTGCTTCCTGTTGTAAAGTAGATGTAGTAAACGGCGCAGCAGGAGATTTTTTCGCAGGCTTTACCTGTATATCTTTCACCGTATATTTTGCACCAATACAACTCTTCAAAAATGCTTCAGCATTTTCTGCATTTGGTTGTCTTGCAGCTTCTGCTTTGAATGTTACATTTCGTCCTGCAATATCATTAGCTGCAAAAGATGCTTCAATTTTAAAACTGCTTGTGGCAGTAAATGCGTTGATCTCTCTTTCTCTTTCAGCAATTAGTCTTACTGCAACACTCTGTACACGTCCCGCACTTAATGATGTGCCCATACTCATCTTACGCCATAGCACAGGACTTAATTCAAAACCAACGATCCTGTCTACAACACGTCTTGCCTGCTGTGCATTTACAAGATTCATATCAACAGTGCGTGGATTACCTACAGCAGCTTTAATAGCAGGTTTGGTGATCTCATGAAACACAATACGTTTTGTTGAAGATGGATCCAGACCCAACACTTCACATAAATGCCAGCTGATGGCTTCGCCTTCACGGTCCTCATCCGTTGCCAGCCAAACCTCGTCATATTTTTTGGAGAGTTGTTTTAATTCGCTGACTACTTTTAATTTATCATCAGGAACTTTATAACGCGGCTGGTAATTATTATTTACATCAATACCCATTTCATCCTTTTCAAGGTCGCGAATGTGACCGTAACTGCTTTTTACGGTGAAGTCGCTACCGAGTATTTTTTCAATGGTTTTTGCTTTTGCGGGAGACTCAACAATCAATAAGTTTTTTGCCATGCTTCGCTTTTATTTTTTATGAGCCGGGCTGCAGTAATACGCTTCAACGCCTGTTGCGTCGCACTCTTCAGCGTCCGGAACAATATGCAACGATTGAGCGGTTTTAGTTATTTCTTTAAACAATTTCATATCCTAATAAGTTTGTTTCAGATATAAAAAGCATTGTCATAAAAGCCTCTTCGTGCAATGCAATATTAGTTCAATCATTTAAAATGCAAAAAAAACCTGCAAATACGAATGGTCATTTGTAAGTAAGAACAATAAGTTTATTGCAGCAGTTCTTTTCAGAAATGAAAACAAAAATTACTGTGATGGTAATTTATTGTTGCCAGAAAAACTGGAAGTACAAGTGAGTGACACAACAGGTGATGCTATAATATACAAAGGCCAAGAACCAAATATTGTCACACATTATTGCAGCAAAAAATCCATCACCATTTTCTGCACTTTTGCATCTCTGTGAATTTTATTATGACCTAAACCGCTTGTAGTAATAAATTTTATATAAGGTAGATTTTCTTCCTGCAGATCAAGCGTGTCTTTGTAAGGGCAAATGTTGTCATCGGTATCATGTATCCATAAAACAGCTGCGTTAAAATTTTTCACTGCTCTTATAGAAGAATACCAGGATACAGGTAACCCTCTTGTGCGCAATATCTCTTCATTAAAAAAAATCCTGAATGAATCTGACAAATGCAGCATCTTAAAAAAAAGATCTACCTGAGACGCAGTTTCCGTTGCCGGGGCTATCAAAACAATTTTTTTCTTTTCATCTTTTATTCTTTCCATTGCAAATGTGGTGGCCATACCTGCAATGGAATGTGCAATGATGCCATCAACAGGGCCATATTTATTTTCAATCTGAACGATCATTTCACTGTACACAACTGCATTCAAATATTTTCCGGCGCTTTGTCCATGCCCCAAAGCATCAAAAGCCAATACATTGAAATGATTGTTTAAAAGTAGTTGCACATATTTCTCAAAGCGGTAACTGCAACTGTTCATGCCATGGCAAATAAGAATTGTTTTTGCACTTTCTTTATTGCAAGTCCATTTTGAACCACGAACCATATTGCCATTAAATGTAAAAAATAGCTTTTCTGCTTTGTGGAAAATAGCAGGCCTTTCCGCTTTCCGATATGTAATGTATGGCGTAAAAAATAATTGCAGTACGGATGCTGCCGCTTTTTGCGGAGATAGCTTTTCAAGGACTTTAAATTTTGTTTTATAAAACCTGAGAATGATACTTTGTGTTAAGGTTAGATCCATATTACTATATTGACCTCAAAGATAGTATCGGTATATTATTGATTAATTCCTTTATTGAAAGTAGTTCGCAAAATATATTTAGCACATAGCTTTGCAATAAACAGCATACATGAATATTGTTTTGATAGGCTCGGGCAATGTGGCTACCGTTCTTGGGAAATCATTAAAAGAAGCGGGGCATAATATTGCGGCAATAGTAAGCAGAAACAAAGAGCATGCAATGGAACTGGCACGTATTTTACAAGCTGACTCAACTACAGACATAAAACATATTTACACCGATGCTGATTTATACATAATTGCAGTAGCAGATAATGCTGTAAAAGAAGTAGCTGAATCTTTACACATACAAGGAAAAATAGTAGTTCATACTTCCGGTGCTGTTTCAAAAGATATACTGCGAAATGTTACAAAAAATTATGGAGTACTATATCCTTTACAAAGCCTGAGAAAAGAAATAAATTATAAACCTGTAATTCCTTTGTTGATTGATAGTAACAACCCTGAAACATTAAATGCAATTCGTTTACTGGCCGAATCAATCTCTTCCAAAGTAGCAGTTGCTAATGATGAACAAAGATTGAAACTACATGTGGCTGCTGTTATGGCTGCAAATTTTTCCAATCATCTTTATACATTGACCGTAGATTATTGCAGCAGAGAGAATATTCCTTTTTATATGCTTATCCCCCTGATCCAGGAAACGGCCATCCGCTTAAATGAATTTGCACCAAAAGATACACAAACCGGTCCTGCTATAAGGGGGGATTATACAACTATTCAAAAGCATTTGGAATTGCTGGCAGATTACCCGCAATTGAAAAGTTTATATGAAAGTATCAGCAAAAGCATTACAGATTTTTATGGTAAATAGCAACGGGCTGTTTGAACAAAAAAAAATCCCCACCGGAAAACCTGGCAGGGAATTGTTATGAGCAAGCAACCGATCGCAAATGAGGAGACAAAATAAGGGATATTTTTTTGAACAAACAAGTGTTAGTTATTATTTCCTGTTAAATATTTTTCTTTTTCCTTCAGTAGCATCACTTTATTGGAAAACCTTCTATTCCTGTAGTTTTGTCTCAGGTCGGTGTTACCTCTTAAACGTGGCGCCTTGTTCAATAAACAACTAATTGTACAAGAGTGCGACGCAAGCGGTGATGCAATGAAGGCAAAAGCCCGGTCCATAAAATAAAAATTTATCATTTACCCATTTCCACATTATGAATTCACTCGAACTATTTCACTCCATTACCACTTTTGTTTTTGATGTGGATGGAGTATTAACAGATGGAACTTTACTTGTAATGCCAGGTGGTACTATGGTTCGCCGAATGAATATCAAGGATGGATATGCATTGCAGCTTGCTATAAAAAAAGGATACCAGGTTGTAATTATTTCGGGCGCCAATTCGCCCGAAGTGGAAGAAAGGCTGGATAAACTTGGTGTAAAGGAAGTTTATATGCGTGTAGAAGATAAATTAAGCCTGCTGCAAAATTATATGCAGTTGCATAATGTAACTGTAAACCAGGTATTATTTATGGGTGATGACATTCCTGACCTCGATGTAATGAGCGGTGTTGGCTTACCATGCTGCCCTAATGATGCAGTTATTGAAATAAAAGGCATCTCGAAATACATCTCACCTTTTAAAGGAGGAGAAGGTTGTGTAAGAGATGTGATTGAAAAAGTACTTAAGCTCCGCGGCGACTGGAGTACAGATACACATATAAGAGCGCAATAATTTATTATTCTTTATAAATCTTTCGCAGTTATTTTGCACATAATTTTTGCTGATTGAAACTGATAGCTGCATTTTTCAGACTTGTTCGCTGGCCCAATCTTGTTTTTATTGCGTTAACGCAATTGCTTTTTGTTTACTGTATTGTAAAACCGGTTTTTAGCAACAGTCCTTTACAACCAAATGTGCATGGTTTAGATTTTGTACTTATCTCTCTTTCTTCTATTCTCATTGCTGCTGCTGGTTATATAATCAACGATTATTTTGATCTCAATATAGACCAGGTAAACAAGCCCGATAAACTGGTTGTAGAAAAAATAATTAAAAGGCGCTGGACGATTGTATGGCATATAGTCTTAAGCACAGCAGGTGTTGCAATCGGCTTTTATGTAGATTTTACCAGTCGCATATGGTTGCTTGGTTTTTCAAATGCTATATGCGTTACGTTACTTTTTATATACTCCACCTCTTTAAAACGCAGGTTGCTAATTGGCAATATTCTTATCTCTTTGCTTACAGCATGGGTAATATTGGTAGTGGCATGGTGTGAGTACAATCACCTTATTCATTTGAACAATGGCCTGCGTGCAGACAAAATATTAAGAGAAACTTTTTTGTATGCAGGTTTTGCATTCATTATATCGCTGATAAGAGAAGCCGTAAAAGATATGGAAGATGTAGAAGGTGACAGGCGGTACGGTTGCAAAACAATGCCAATCGTTTGGGGCATTAATGCAACCAAAGTTTTTGTAGCAGTTTGGCTGGTTGTACTTATAGCTGTACTAATAATTGTACAAGTATATGCGTTGCGACTTGAATGGTACTGGAGCGTTGTGTATTGTATGCTTGCTATAGTTATACCACTTATATACATTTTCAGGAAACTCTTTGCTGCAAAAACTTCTGCAGATTATCATAAACTTAGTACCTTAATAAAACTCGTGATGTTTACCGGTATACTTTCTATGATCTTCTTTAAGATTTATTGATCGTGATTTTTATGAGTCCGGCTTTTTATTTTCATGGCGTCACCGCTTGCGTCGCACTCTTCAGCATTCTGAACTTTTATAAACTTTTCAACACAACTATAATGTATAATTAACAACAAAGTTTAAAACCGTAAACTTGTGCTCACAAACTAATAAACATTTTTTTGCATGAACAGGATCATCCTTGCATCACAATCACCACGCAGAAAACAATTACTTGAATGGGCAGAAATCCCTTTTGATATTATCATACAACCAACTGATGAAAGCTTTCCTGCAACCATGCCCGTTGATGACGTACCTGTTCATATTGCTTTGCATAAAGCTAAAGCAGTGCAGGAAATATTAAATGACGAACAAAAACAAATGACCATACTTGCAGCAGATACCATTGTTGTATTGGATAATAGTGTGATTGGCAAACCGAAAGACAAAGAAGATGCCATTAATATTCTTACTGCTCTTTCGGGCCATGAGCATAAAGTAATAACAGGCGTTGTAATTGTACAAGGTGATAGTATTATTTCTTTTGCTGATACTACTACTGTGCTTTTTCATACACTAACGCCAACCCAGATAGAATTCTATGTTGATAAATACAAACCTTATGATAAAGCCGGCGCTTATGCTATACAGGAATGGATCGGTGTGGTAGGTATAAAAAAAGTAGAGGGTGATTTTTATAATGTAATGGGTTTACCGGTAAGCAGGGTTGTACAGGAGCTGAATAAATTTAATAGCTAATTTGCATTCTAAGTTTTTGTTCATTATCTTAAACAAAAATCCAACTCACCCTTTATGAACGAACGGCTGCTGCAATTTATATGGCAATTTCAATATTATAATAAAACGCAACTCACTGTTGTTGACGGAACTCCTTTAACTATCATTTACCAGGGAAAATTAAACAGCAACCAGGGCCCTGATTTTTCTGAAGCAAAGATCAAAATTGGCAATACAATATGGGCAGGAAATATTGAAATCCATGTAAGGTCTTCTGATTGGAACATGCATAATCATAATGCCGATGCCAACTATTCCAATATTATTCTGCATGTAGTTTGGATTAATGATTTGCAGCTTACCGATAAAAATGGTGAGCCTGTTCCAACACTCGAATTGCGACCTTTGGTTTCGAAAATAATGCTGCAACATTATGATCAGTTAATGCAGTCAAAAGGTTTTGTGCCTTGCGAAAATCATTTACCGTTACTTTCAGAAATGGGCTGGCTTGCATGGAAGGAGAGGCTTGTTGCTGAACGTTTGCAAAGAAAGACTGGAACCGTACTTAAATTTTTACAGCAAGCCAATAATCACTGGGAAAAAGTTTTCTGGTGGATGCTGGCAAAGAACTTTGGCATGAAAGTAAATGCTACTGCATTTGAACAAATGGCGAAAAGCATTCCAATAAATGTATTGGCTAAGCATAAGTACCAGTTAAACCAATTAGAAGCATTATTTCTTGGTCAGTCGTTATTATTGAATGGAGATTTTAAAGAAGATTATCCCAAAATGTTGCAGAGAGAATATAAATTTTTATCAGCCAAATATCAATTAAAGTCAATTAATAAAGAACCGGATTTTCTACGTATGCGCCCGGCAAATTTTCCAACAGTTCGTCTAGTGCAACTTGCCGCATTAGTGTTTAAATCAACTCACCTTTTTTCATGCATTCTTGAAATAGAAACGATTGAACAGCTATATGAACTATTAAATGTAACTGCAAATGATTACTGGCATTATCATTATCTTTTTGATGAACCAACAGAATATAAACCAAAGAATCTCGGTAAAACAATGACAGATAATATTATTATCAACACTATTGTGCCGGTTCTTTTTGCGTATGGCATATACCACAAAAATCAACAGGCAAAAGATAAAGCTGTTTATTATTTATCGAATCTTTCTGCAGAGACGAATAATATTACCAAAGAGTGGAAGTCAAAAAAAGTCATCAATAAAACTGCGCTGGATTCACAGGCATTGATCGAACTAAAGAATAATTATTGCAATGAAAAACTTTGCCTGAATTGTGCAATAGGAAACAAGTTATTGAAAGCTGACGCATAAAAAATAGTACAAGAGTGCGACGCAAGTAAAGCTAAATAGCTATTCAAACGCCCGGTTCAAAAAACTATACAAAACTAAAACTGTCACCATCAAACAAACCTTTATCACTCAATTTTAAATGAGGTATAACAAGCAATGCCATAAAGCTTAGCGTCATGAATGGCGCGGAGAATGTTGAGCCCAACTCTTTCGCCATTTTATCAATAGCTGTGTATGCTTCTGCAACTTCATACCCATTTTTGTTACTCATCAAACCGGCAACAGGTAACCCTATTACCATTTCAGTGGTATTGCTGACACAGCTTACGCCACCTTCTTCTGCAATAACAAGATTAATTGCCCTTGTAATACTTGCATCATCAACTCCTACTGCGATGATGTTGTGACTATCGTGCGCAACACTCGATGCTATTGCGCCTTTTTTAAATTGAAAATTTCTGATAAATGCTTTTGCGACAGGTGCTTTGGAATAACGATTAACAACAACAATTTTCAATATATCATTTGTCGTATCGCTAATAATAAATCCATCTTTTACCAACGGCTTTAAAAAAAGTTTATTGGTAATAAGTTGTCCTTCTAATGCTTCAATTACGGCTATTACGGATTCATTGTTGTAAGGAATTTTAAGATCACCTTCAATGATTGCATCGCAATCAAATTTATTGATAGTAGTTTCATCAACACATTCAATCAATGACGTACCATTCTCTGCAACAACTTTTCCATCAATATATGTTTGCACTACTTCAAATGATTGCAGATCTTTCACCACAATAAGATCAGCAGCATCTCCTTCTTTTAATAAACCAACATCAAGTTTATAATGCTGCGCAGGATTAATACATGCCGCTCTTAAAACATTAAAGACATCAATCCCTTTTGCAACGGCTCTTGCACAAAGCTGGTTAATATGACCTGCAACCAAACTGTCAGGATGTTTATCATCACTGCAAAACATTATTTTGTTTGGATAGTCCTGAAGGAGATCAATCAACGCTTCAAAGTTCTTTGCGGCACTGCCTTCGCGAATCAATATCTTCATACCGAACTGCAATTTATCCAGCGCTTCTTCTTTTGTAAAACATTCATGGTCTGTACTAATGCCCGCATTAATATATTGCTTTGCCTGTTCCCCTCTTAACCCAGGTGCATGGCCATCAACAGGTTTACCTAATGCATGTGCTGCAGCAATCTTTTTCATCACTTCTTCATCTTTAAATAATACACCCGGGAAATTCATCATTTCACTCAGGTATTTTATTTCATGTTTTTCCAATAGTTTTTTTACATCATTGCTGTCGAGTGCTGCACCTGCTGTTTCAAAAGTTGTTGCCGGCACACAGCTTGGTGCACCAAAATTAAATTTGAATGGAACTTTTTTCCCATTGTTTATCATGAACTCCACTCCTTCCATGCCACACACATTGGCTATTTCATGTGGGTCGCTTACAGTTGCAACAGTGCCATGCACAACGGCCATTCTTGCAAACTCACTTGGTATGATCATGCTGCTTTCTATGTGCACATGACTATCAACAAAACCAGGAAGAATATAATTTGTGTAGTTTGTGTTTGCGGTTTCAGTAATGCTTACAATCTTACCATTTTCAACTTTTATTATTCCGGGAAAAATTCTCTTATTGAATATATCTGCAATATTTCCTTCAATTGCAAAAGCCTGTGTTTGCATACTTAAAAACTTTTGATGAAGATAGCTTAACAAAGAAATGCATGGAATGATATTTTTTTGAGCCGGACTTTTGTATGTAGGTCAACATCGTTGCGTCGCACTCTTGTACTTTATTGCATTATTCAACAAAATGCCAGCAAACACCGGCAATATCTATTATGTTTACTTCAATACCATAAGGCTGTTTCGTTGGTTTACTTATACGAATGCCAAATTTTTGTAACAATTGCTTTTTATTTACTTCTTTCCAGAATTCTTCAGCGCTATTTATCCTAACACTTATCATGAAGTTCTCTGCAAAATGTTTATTATCGTATTTCTGCAAAATGAATTTGCATCCATCTTTTTCAAAACCTATATAGTCGCCTGCATCCCAGTTGACCTTAAACCCTAATTCAATAAACAGCTGTTTAGAACCTTCAAAATTGCTGCCTGAAGGGACAAAAGGCTCGAGCGATAAGAATTGCATAATACTTTTTTCGTAAAACTATTAAATATATAGTGGCAAAATATACAAGATCGTTTAACATAGCATAGAACGTACAAGTGAGTGACACAACCGGCGATGCCATGAAAAATTTTCAGTCCGTACCATAAAAATTCCCAAATGCGATTTAAAAAGGCAATTTGTAATTTAATTCCTACAATTAATATAGAATTAAGGGAAAAACTACCTGCTCTAAGTTCTCATTCTGGCAAACTTGGGCTATATTCGCCGCAAAATTTCAAAACCTAAAAAATATCCAAAGCATGGAAGTTGTTAAGAACATTGTGTGGCATAATGCTACTATAACCAAAGAAGACCGCCATCGCAAAAATGGCCATAAAAGCGCAATCCTGTGGTACACAGGGCTTTCAGGCGCAGGCAAATCAACTCTGGCAAATAAAGTAGAAGAAAAATTATTTGAACGTGGTTATAACACCTATGTTCTTGACGGTGATAATGTTCGCATGGGCCTGAATAAAGGGCTTGGCTTTGATGCGGAAGGACGTAAAGAAAACATTCGCAGAATTGGTGAAGTTGCTAAACTTTTTGTTGATGCAGGCATAATTGTTTCTACAGCTTTCGTTTCTCCATACACAGCAGACCGTGATATGGTTCGTGCACTGGTACCAGCAGGAGAATTTGTTGAAATATATGTAGCAGCCTCTCTGGAAGTTTGCGAAAATCGTGATACAAAAGGTTTGTACAAGAAAGCACGTACAGGTGAGATTAAAAACTTTACCGGCATCAGCGATCCTTATGAAGCACCTGTAAACCCTGAACTTACTGTAGATACAGGCGGCCAGACACTTGATGAAAGTGCTGAAGTTGTATTAAACTATCTCGAAGAAAAAGGCTACATAACAAAAGCTTAGTTAAAAATAATTTGCTTAACAAAAACACTATAATAATATGAACCAACCTCATGGTGGCGTACTTGTAAACAGAATTGCAACAGGTGCCCGCAAAGCCGAACTGGAAGAAAAAGCAAAAGCGATCTTTAACCTTACTGTGGAAGACCGTTATGGCGCTGATATTGAAATGATCGCTGTAGGTGCATTTAGCCCTATTACCGGTTTTATGGGTAAGGCTGATTGTGAATCTGCTATTGAAAATATGACATTGACAAATGGTCTTGCATGGGGTATCCCTATCCCTTTGCCTGTAGGGGATCAATATGATAATCTTTCTGTGGGTCAGGAAATTGCTTTGTTGAATAAAGAAGGTCATGTACTTGCAATCATGACTGTTAATGAAAAATTTGAATTAGACCTTGACAATTTTGCTGCAAAATGTTTTGGTACAACAGAAGATAAACATCCTGGCGTTGCTGCTATTAAACGTGGCGGTAACAAATTCATCGCTGGTCCTTTAGAAATGGTAAACCGCCCGGTTCGTCATGATGCAATTGATGGCAAATATTTTCTTGACCCATCTGAAATACGTGCTGAATTTGAAAAACGTGGCTGGAACACAATCGTAGCTTTCCAGACACGCAACCCAATACACCGTGCACACGAATATTTGATCAAATGCGCACAGGAAATCGTTGATGGTGCTTTGATTCATCCTATAGTTGGCGAAACAAAAAGTGATGATATTCCTGCCGATACACGCATGCGTTGCTACGAAGCATTGATCGCCGGGTATTTCAATCCAAAAAATACTAAACTAAGCGTATTACCAACAGCTATGCGTTATGCCGGGCCACGTGAAGCAATTAACCACACTTTAATTCGTAAGAATTATGGTTGCACACACATGATTATTGGCCGCGACCATGCTGGTGTTGGCAATTACTACGGCACGTACGATGCCCAGAAAATAATGGATAAAGTAGGCCCTGCAATGGGTATGCAAATATTGAAATTTGAAAACACTTTCTTCTGTAAAGAAACAAATGGTATGGCCAGCAGCAAAACATCTCCTGAAAATGCTACACAAATTTCTTTAAGCGGCACAAAGGTGCGTGAAATGCTTGGCAAAGGCGAACGTCCACCTGCTGAGTTTTCGAGAGCAGAAGTTGCAGATATTCTTATTGAATGGGCTACTGCAAAGAATAAAGTAGAAGCTTAATTTAAAAATATCCATCGTCTTACGGACAATGCTATTAAACATTAAAAAGCAGGTTAATGATGACCTGCTTTTTTATTTAAAAGAATTTATGATGAGCCAATCTACATTGCTGTTATAAAGCTTCGGTTGCGTCACACTCTTATGCTTTTTATTCAATATGCAGCAAGAAATTCAACTTTTACAGTGTAATCATTTTGCCTGGTAAGTCTCCACTGCATACCTGTGTAAGATTTTTACCGATAGCCTGTCTTCTTTTGCAGTTACGAGTTTATATTCTCTAAAGGTGTTTTGTTTATCTAAAAACCCAATGATGCAGGAATAAGTATCAGCTCCCGGTCTTATCTCAATTTTTGGCATTGTACCAAAGTTGGGTATTTTCAATGTGTCTTCTGCCGCAAGTTCCATATACTGCATTTTCATCACGTAATGAAACGTTTCTTTTGTTTCATAAACATTTACTGCAAACTTCCAGTCGTTCAATTCATTTGGAATTTCCTTAGAGAAGGAAGCAATAGGTTTGGGATTAACAGCTTTTCTTGTGGTTGGAATTTCAGTATTTGTAGAAACAATAGCAGAATCTTTATTACTATTATTTTCAGCAATTATATTGCTTTGATTACTGCACGAAAGGCCTAATAACATTAAAAAAAGGCATGTGATCTGCTTCATGTAATTTTTTCTTGCAATATAAATCTAAAAGCCTTTTTTAAAATGGTTCTGTATTGATGTACAATAAAGAACAGAACCATGAAGTGAGTGACACAACCGAAGCTTTATAGCAGCAATGCAGCCTGTTACCTAAATTATTTCAATGCAAGAGCAATAGCCGTCCAGTCAAACTCTCCATAACCTTTTGCTACGCATTCATTCAAACGCTGCTGTAGTAGTTTGCCGATGGGCATTTCAGTATTGGTTTCAGCGGCCTGTTCGTTTACAAGATTTACATCTTTCAAGCCAAGCTTAAGTGAAAATGCGGCGGGTTGAAATGCTTCTTTCAAAAGAAAATTACTGTAGTTGATATAAACGGGTGCATTAAATAATGTTTGCGTTAACATATTTATCCATTGCGTTGCATCGATGCCGCTTTTTTTAGCAAGGTTAATACCTTCAGCCATTGATTCGATGGCAGAGATAATCAGGAAGTTACTGCAAAGTTTAGCAGTATTGGCAGCTTCTGTTTCCATGCCAAACTCCCAAATGCCTGCTGCGCCTGCATCCCGAAGGAATGGCTTTATTATTTCAATGATAGCAGCGTTACCCGATATCAGGAAGTTGAGCTTCTTTGCTCTCGCTGCTTCAGGCCGGCCCATAACCGGCGCTGCTATATAATGATTGCGATGCAAATGATGCAACGCACCAAGATAAGTTGCGGTGGCCGGCAAAATAGTGCTCATAGAAATATGCACAGCACCTGCTTTAAGATTGGCGGCAAGGCCATCTTCGCTCTTGGTGATATGATTAAGCGCAGCATCATCTGATACCATGCTGAAAACAATATCGCATTTCTCTGCAAGCTCTTTTACAGAACTGCATATAGTGGCGCCCTTATCAATCAGCGGCTGCGCTTTAGATGCGGTGCGGTTATATACCAATAACTGTTTGTGTTGCTGTAATAAATTTTCAGCAATAGGGGTTCCGAGATTACCAAGGCCGATGAATCCGATTTGCATGGGAAAAGTTTTATAATGTAAAGTTGCTATAAAAATAAAAAACCGCTTTGGTTTATGAAAGCGGTTTTATTAATAATAATAAGGATATTTTAGCTAACCCCTGCACCAGCATTTACACTATCTTCCGGATTTACAAAATGCAGTTTTCCACCTGCATCTTCAGCCATTAAGATCATGCCATTGCTTTCAATACCGCGCATTTTGCGTGGCGTCAGATTGGCAACAACAACTACTTGCTTGCCTACTATATCTTCTGGCTTAAAATGTAATGCAATTCCTGAAACGATTGTTCTTGTTTCAAAACCCAGATCAATGGAAAGTTTCAACAACTTATCTGCTTTCTCTACTTTCTCTGCAGTTATGATTTTACCAACACGCAAATCGATTTTTGCAAAATCATCATAAACGATTTCGGGTTTTGGATTTTGGATTTCGGGTTTCTTAGCTTCTTCTTTAGCGCTTGCTACTTGTTGCTTATTACTTGTATCTTCTGCTTTTACCAACCCTCCTTTCAACTTCTCAATTTGTGCAGCAATCTCTGCATCTTCAATTTTTCTAAACAATATTTCAGGAGCACGCAAAGTATAACCAACACTTAAAAGCTTCATGCTGCCTGCATTCCCCCAATCAAGCATTTTATCTACCACTTTCATCATGTACAACATTTTCTTTGCCGTGGTTGGTAAAAATGGGTTGATAAGTACTGTAAGGTTTGCTGTTAACTGCAAACAGATGTGTAAGCAGTTGTCGATGCTTTTTTGAGCATCAGGAGTTTCAGCCAGCGATTTTGCAACGATCCAGGGCTCTTTCTCCTGCATATATTTATTGCCTTTGCGGGAAAGATCAATCACTTCAAACAATGCATCACGGAATTTATATTGCTCAATTAAACTTTCTACTTTTTCTTTTGCCGCTTTTATATCGGCAATAATTTGTTTGTCTTTATCATCAATAATTTCATCATGTAGTTTGGGAACTTTACCACCGCATAATTTATGCATCAATACAAAAGTCCTGTTCACAAAATTACCAAAGATGCTTGCCAGCTCACTGTTATTCCTGTCCTGGAAATCTTTCCAGGTAAAATCATTGTCCTTTGTTTCCGGTGCGTTTGCACAAAGCACATAACGCAGCACATCTTCACAACCCGGAAAATCTTTGATGTATTCATCAACCCATACGGCCCAGTTGCGACTTGTAGAAACTTTATCACCCTCAATATTTAAAAATTCATTGGCAGGAACATTATCAGGTAATACAAAATCTCCATGCGCTTTTAGCATGGCCGGAAAAATAATGCAATGAAAAACGATATTATCCTTACCAATAAAATGTACCAGCTTTGTATCTTCTTTGCACCAATAATCAGCCCATTGAGCAGTTAGTTCTTTAGTTGCGCTGATATAACCAATCGGCGCATCAAACCATACATACAATACTTTTCCTTCAGCATCCGGCAACGGAACTTTGATACCCCAGCTGCTGTCACGTGTCATAGCACGTCTTTGCAAACCGTTATCCAGCCAGCTTTTGCATTGACCATACACATTATTCTTCCATTCTTTATGACCTTCAATAATCCATTCCTTCAACCATGATTCGTAATTCTGTAAGGGAAAGTACCAATGCTTTGTTTTCTTTTTTACAGGAACTGCATCACTTAATGCACTACGGGGATTAATGAGTTGTTCGGGGGATAATGATGAACCACAACGCTCACACTGATCACCATAAGCATTGGGATTGCCACAAACAGGGCAAGTACCAATAATATAACGATCAGCTAAAAATGTTTTTGCTTTCTTATCATAATACTGTTCTGTTTCTTTCTCTTCAAACAAACCTTTATTGTATAAATTCAAAAAGAAGTCCTGCGATGTTTTATGATGAACCTCATTGGATGTTCTTGAATAAATATCAAACGAGATATTCATCTGCTCCAGGCTCTCTTTTATCAACGCATGATATTTATCAACCACCTGCTGCGGTGTTATGCCTTCCTTCATCGCACGGATAGTAATAGGCACGCCATGCTCATCACTGCCGCCAACAAATTTTATATCTCTTTTCTGCGCACGCTGGTAACGCACATAAATATCTGCAGGCAAATAGCAACCCGCCAAATGACCAATGTGCACAGGCCCGTTTGCATAAGGCAATGCTGCTGTAACTAATATTCTTTTGTAATCATTCATTTGTACTAAGCTTTATCTCTTTACTCATCGCCTCTTGTGTCACTCACTTGTACGTTCAGAACATTTATGAGCAAAGAGGGCGGCAAAAATAACCAAATGGCGGCATTTGCTGAAACTTGTACAAATCATCCCCATAATTTATAATATTGCTTTATGATTAAAATACCGCCATACCTCAAAAAAGGAGACACAATTGGCATTGCTTGTCCCGCAGGTTTTATGCCTGCTGCCAAAGCTCAAACATGTATAGAAACCTTACATCAATGGGGATTTAAGGTAAAGATTGGCAAAACATTGGGCAACCAGTTTCATTATTTTTCCGGCACAGATGAAGAACGCTTAACAGATCTGCAACAAATGCTCGATGACACAACCGTGCAGGCCATTCTTTGCGGACGTGGTGGTTACGGGTTAAGCAGAATTATAGACAAGATTGATTTTACAAAATTCAAACGTAATCCTAAATGGATCATCGGTTACAGTGATGTAACAGTTTTACATGCGCATTTGTACAGCAAACTAAAAATTGCTTCACTTCACTCTCCCATGGCTGCAGCGTTTAATGATGGTGGCGCTAACAATGAATTTGTACAATCAATAAAGAAGGCCATTACGGGAAAAAAAATAAATTATAATAATGCGGTGCATGAATTGAACAGGGAAGGAACTGCAGAAGGAGAGTTAGTAGGCGGTAATCTTTCACTTATTTGTCATCTTACAGGTTCGGCTTCTGGCGTTGACACAAAAAATAAAATACTCTTTCTTGAAGACGTGGGCGAATACATTTATAATATTGACAGGATGTTTATGCAGTTAAAACGGGCAGGCAGGCTAGACAAACTTGCAGGTCTTATCATAGGCGGTTTTACAGAAATGAAAGATACCACTATTCCTTTTGGACAAAATGTTTATGAAGTGATAAAAGATAAGGTTGCTGAATATAATTATCCTGTTTGCTTTGGTTTTCCGGTAAGTCACAGTACTAAAAACTATGCATTGAAAGTTGGTGTAAAACACAAATTATCGGTTTCGAAAACAAAAGTTGTTTTACATGAGATATGAATATCTTTTCTGGCATGTATTTTTCATTATTGTAGCAAAAGTATAACCATGGAAAATAATAATCCAAAAACTAACGATCCTATAACGAAGAAAGAAGAAGTACAGCAAAGTAATGATGAACATATAGACCAGGATTTTAAAGGCTTTCCCCATGCTCATGCAAAAGAAGAGATCATTAATCCAAAGAAAAAAGTAGATAAACTGATAGCTGATGTAGAAAAGAATACACAGATTACATCTTTTGATGAGGCTGCATCAGATGGTTCGGGCGGCGCATTTGGTGCAACAGAAAATGTTGGCAACGATGATGATGATTATATACCCATTGACGAAAAATAAAATTACTGTTGCTCATAAAGCTTGATGCAGCAAAGCTGCATAGTGATAAAGGCGTACAAGTGAGTGACACAACGATGCCTAACAGTAGCTATGGAGCTTGTACACTCTTATTTTCTTTCTAAACTGAAGCAGTTTTCTTTTGCAGGTTTATGTATCTGGCCCAATATTCGAGCTTGTTGGTAAGATCTTCAAAGTTGATAGGTTTGCTTATATAATCATCCATGCCTGCACTTAAACATTTGTCTTTATCACCATCCATAGCATTGGCTGTCATGGCAAGTATTACAAGGCTGTCAGTGAAATTTTCTCTTATGTATTTTGTAGCATGATAGCCATCCATCTCCGGCATTTGCACATCCATAAATATCAGATCGTATTGCTGCTGCTGTAACTGTTCGACAGCAATGCGGCCATTACCGGCAACTGTAATTTCATAACCCAACGTCTCAAGTAACTGAACGGCAATCATCTGGTTAAACATATCATCTTCTGCAAGCAGGATATTTAATGGATATTTTTGTGCAAGTTTAACAGAGGCAAAATCCGGTGTCGCCTGCGCAAATGTTTCTTCTATTTGCTTTGTATCATTTACTTGCTTTTGTAATGCTTTTTTTATTTCGTTATACAGCATCTGCAATTTAATAGGCTTGGTAATAACAGATGTAAAAAGATTTTCAGTTGTAGTAATTGTGCTGCTGCATAATGATGTTAACAGTATAACAGGCAGTTCAGGAAATCTATTTTGTACATGCTGTGCAAATGCCACACCATCCATACCGGGCATATCCATATCTGTGAGAATGAGATCTAATTCAGGTTCACTTATAAGCAGAGAAATGGCTTCATAAGCATTTGCAGCTGTAACCGGTTCCATATTCCACTGTGCAAGTTGTTCGTGCAGGATTGTTCTGTTGGTATGATTATCATCTACTATTAATACCCTTTTGCCTTCTGCGGCAGGTGACTCATTGTTCGAATAATTTGTTAGTAATTGGGCTGAAGGCTTTGTAAAAATGGAAAAAGTAAAGATGCTTCCTTTCCCTTCTTCACTGGTTACACTTATATTTCCTTTCATAAGATGTACCAGCTTTTCACAAATAATGAGACCTAGTCCGGTGCCACCATATTTGCGTGTAGTGGAAGAATCGACCTGTGAAAATGCTTTGAACAACCTGTCTAATTTATCTTGAGGAATACCAATGCCGGTATCTTTTATTTTAAAAGATAAAACAGTATCCTGGTCTTTGACAGATTCCAGTTCAACATGCACAAACACCTCGCCTTTCTGTGTAAATTTTATGGCATTGCTTACCAGGTTCATTAATACCTGTCTGAGCCGAAGCCTGTCTCCAATGATATAGGCAGGAACATTAGCGTCAATGCGATAAATAAGATCTATACCATTCTTTGCGGCTTTTTCCGCAAAAATGTCCAGCACTTCTTCTATGCATGCGTGCAGATCAAAATCATTTTCTTCGAGGTTCATATTGCCTGATTCAATCTTTGAGAAGTCGAGTATATCATTGATAACATTTAAAAGTGTATCGCCGCAGATCTGGATCACATCTGCATATTCTTTTTGCCTGTTGGTAAGATCTGTTTGTGAAAGCAAGGTAGACATCCCTATCAAGCCATTCATAGGTGTTCTTATCTCATGACTCATGGTAGCAAGGAAAACACTCTTGGCTTTATTAGCCTCCTCTGCTTCTTTTTTTGCTTTTTCTGCATCTTCCCGTGCTTTGCGTTCTTCTTCTGTAGATAATTGTAACTGCTGTGTGCGCTCATTAACCAATTGCTCTAATACACGTTGTCTCACTTTTTCTGCATTAATGCGATATCGGTAAATAAAATATACAGCACTACCACACATTAATATCATAATGCCCCTGAACCACCATGTTAACCAGAAAGGTGGAATTATGGTAAGATTAAATACCAATTCGTGTGGAGATACTGTACCATCATTATTAAGGCCTTTAACCCTGAATGTATAAGTACCGGGGTCCAGATTGGTATAAGTAGCATTTCTTTTAGTTGAGAACTGTGTGAATTTTTTATCAAATCCTTCCAGCATATAAGCATACTGCTTTTTCTCACTGCTGGTATAATTGAGACTTGCAAATTCAAATTGAATAACAGAGCTTTTGTAAGGTATGCTAATTGAATTTGTTTCAGTAATATCTTTTTTCAATGGGGAATTATCATTCTCGTTTATAGCAATAGGAATTTCCTTATTGAATATTTTAAAATTTGTCATTATAAGTGGCGGATCATAAGAAGGCTTTGCAATGTTGTTTGGGGAAAACACATTAAACCCATTATTACCTCCAAAATAAAATGAGCCATTACTGCTTTTACAAAATGCTTTCTCTTTAAATTCATTTCCCTGCAAGCCATCATTTACAGAATAACTTTTAAAAGTTTTGCTGTTAATATCCATCCTGCAAATACCATTGCCTGTACTGATCCAAAGGCAACGATTATTATCTTCGATAATTCCAAAAATAAGGTTACTGGGTAAACCCTGCTCCGTTGTATAGTTGGTAAAATTGCCGGTACGTCTGTCCATTACAGATAACCCTGCATTTGTAGCAATCCAGAAAAAACCTTCAGTATCCTGGTAAATATTAGAAACGGTATTACCGGCAATACTTGTTCTGCTGTCGGTATGAGTGTACCGTATAACCTTTCCCGATGTCTTATTCATGATGTTAAGCCCGCCTCCATCTGTGCCTAACCATAAATTATTTTGTCCATCATCATGTATGCACTCAATATTATTACTGCCGATACCCTGTTTATTTCGGGGATCATAGGTAAAATGTTTAAAAGAGCCTTTTGCTGCATCGTACTTATTAAGCCCGCCACCAATTGTACCAACCCAAATAGTTTTATCACGGTCCTGGTAAATGATCCATGCATTGTTACTGCTTAAGCTATTTGTATCATTGCCATCATGTTTGAAATATCTGTATGTTTTTCTATTCTGGTCATAAACGGAAATTCCATCACCCCATGTGCCTAACCAAAGATTATTTATACTGTCTTCGCAAATAGAAAGTACATAATTACCCGATAAGGAGTTACCGCTTTCGTCATGCTGATAATGTGTGAATCTTGAAGTAACACGATCAAAAAGATTAAGACCGCCTCCATCTGTACCTATCCATATTTTGTTGCCGGAGTCTTCATAGATGCAAAGAACCCTGTTATCGCTGAGGCTTTCCGGCGAACTATTATGCCTGTAATGTATAAACTGGTTATCGCGGCTATAAAAATCAACACCGCTATTAAATGTGCCCACCCACATATTCCCTTTCTTATCCCTACAAATTGAATAAATGGAATTACTGCTCAGGCTATTGTTATCAATATCATCCTGGCTGTAATTGGTAAATACCTGTATTTTGGTATTCATTAAACTAAGGCCGCCATTTTCTGTACCTATCCAGAGATTATGCTCTTTATCTTCATTTATGGCATATATCTCATCTTTTTTAAGACCGCCATCAAATGATGTATTGCTTTTAAAACTCGTAAAAATATTATTGGCCTGGTCAAAGAAAACAAGGCCGCCACCATTGGTTCCTATCCATAATCTTTGCAGGTAATCTTCATAGATCACATATACATCATTAAAACTTAAAGAAGAAAGATTTGCAGGATCGTGCTTGTAACTGATAAATGTTTTAGTTTGTGGCTGGTAAAGATCAAGGCCGCCATTTGCAGTGCCGATCCATAGCTGGGTTTTAGTATCTATATAAACGTCTCTTATAAAATTATCACTGATACTTTTGGCATTCTTTGCATCGTGCGTAAAATGAGAAAATTTACGAAGCTTAATATCAAACAGATCAAGTCCTGCAGTTTCAGTGCCTATCCAAATATTGCCATCTTTATCTCTGGCAAGTGCATTAATATCATTGTCAGCAATACTATTGGCGTTATGTACATCATGCATGTAATTAAAAAACTTATTTGAAGATCTCTCAAACCTGTTAATACCGCCACCTCTTGTAGCTATCCAAAGATCACCCATACTATCTTCAAGTATATCTGTTATAAAATTATTGCTGATACTGTTTTTGTTGGAGGGATCATTTTTAAAAACCGTAAATTTATAACCATCATACCTGTTAAGACCGTCTCTTGTACCAAACCACATAAAACCGCGACTATCCTGAAGAATGCAGAGTACATTACTTTGTGAAAGCCCTTGGTTATTTCCAATATGATCAAATTTTATTTGCTTTTGCTGCGGATAAGCAAAGGAAATATTGAGGAGGATTAATAAAAGCAGCCCAAAAAACTTCATACAACGATATTGGATTTAATAGCAAACTACCATCAGGTATCTTTCCGGCATGTTATGCAATTCGGTTTTCTCGGTTAAGTAAACGAAAAAATGAAGAAAATAATATACAACCGGCTTTACTTTATCCTGTAAGCTGCAAAATATTGGTTTTACTGATTATATACTTCTTTTTGGAGCCTGGCAATGGTAGTTGTAGCATCGCCTGTTGCGTCGCACACTTGTGCTGCAGAGGATAATTCGGCAAGATTCTTTACTCTAATTGCTTATACATGTTCCTAACGTACAAGTGAGTGACACAACTAAAGCATCATAGCAGCCATGCGGCTGGCTCATAAATATCTGATACAGCTTTAGAATATTTTAAATCTTTCAAAGCAGCTCTTCTCTAACATTTCCCTATCCTCGGGATGCGCAATATTTATCAATGCCTTTGCACGCTGTCGCAAATTTTTTCCAAACAAACAGGCGATACCATATTCGGTAACCACGTAATGCATATGTGCTCTTGTGGTTACCACTCCTGCCCCATTTTTGAGTGTGGGTACAATACGTGAAATACCTTTTGCCGTTCTGGAAGGCAGTGCAATAATAGGTTTGCCACCTTCGCTCAATGCCGCACCACGCATAAAATCCATTTGCCCACCAACGCCGGAATACTGGTAAGTGCCAATAGAATCTGCACATGCCTGCCCGGTAATATCAATCTCCACCGCACTGTTAATAGCGATCATTTTATTATTACGTTTAATAACATGCGGATCGTTTACATAATCAATATCAAGAAAAGCAAAGGAAGGATTATCATTCACATAATCATATAATTTTCTTGAACCCAGTGCAAAGGATGAAACCGTTTTATTAGGATGAATTTTTTTGTAGCGATTGTTGATCACGTCTTTCTCTACAAGATGAATAATACCATCCGAACACATTTCTGTATGCACACCAAGATCTTTGTGATTGTGCAAACAACCAAGCACCGCATCTGGTATAGCGCCAATGCCCATTTGCAATGTGCAGCGATCATCAATGAGCGATGCTACATATTCACCAACCTTTAAAGTCTCCGGGCCTGCGTTTGCTGCAAAGTTGGCTTCGTGCAAAGGATCTTCGCACCAGACCATTGCAGCAAAACGGCTGCTGTGTATCATACCATCGCCATGTGTTCTTGGCGCATTGGGATTTACCTGCGCAATAATATATTTTGTGGAATCAACTGCACTACGTGCAATATCCACCGATATACCCAGTGAACAATAACCATGTTCATCAGGAACAGAAACATGCACAATGGCCACATCAATCGGTAATATTTTTTGTTTGAATAATTCCGGTATTTCGCTCAAAAACACCGGCACGTAGTCCGCATACCCTTCTTTTACAGATTGCCGCACTGAAGCAGAAACAAACAAAGAGTTCACATGAAAATGATCAATCAATTCAGGTTTGTTAATATGTATATCCCCATACACTGTTATAGAAACCACTTCTACGTTTTGTAAACGATGAGCCTCCTGTGCAAGATGTTTTAAAAGAAAACTTGGCGTATGTGCACTGCCTTGTATAAACACACGGTTATTGCTTTCAATAAAAGACAATGCTTTTTCGGGACTAACATATTCAACAGTTGATTTCATTTGCCGGCTATTTTTACAAAAGTATACGTGCCTATAAAGTAAATCTATGATTTGAGTCAGGTTGATCTTTTGTTTGTTGCTTATGAACCAGGCTCTCTGAACAAGAATGATGCTTAAGTTGCGTCGCACTCCTGTACAGCTAAATCTGTATGCGGCTTTTATTAACGTATATATTTTACTTTCAGTCTGCGTGGATAATAAATATGTTTATATTAGTTTCGCTGAACCGCTTCAACTTCAAATAATTTTTGCGATTCTTTTATTTACTACGGGCATCAATAAAATCCGGCATTTTTAAAAAAAGTTACTTACTTTGTATAAATAACCCGTATGCACTGAGCCCTGTGCTGAATTTACACCAGTCTTACGCTCCCGGGCTTTAATTTATCAAAAAACAACCGAAGAGAATGAAGAACAAATCCCCAAAAATTTTCATTCGGTCATTTCCGTTCAGAAAGATTTTATTATTTTTCTTTATAGGGATATTCATATGCCTTACTGTAGTTGGTATTTCATTTTATCGTAATAATGATGTATTTAATAGTACTTCCTATTGGATAAAGCACACACAGGATGTAATTGATGAAGCAGTTCAGGTATCATCGCTTGTAAAAGATATGCAATGGGAGATTAGGAATTATAATCTTACAGGGGATGTTAATACCATACATATCTATAATAATATCAGAGATTCATTATATGCCAGCACCGCAGCACTTGAAAGGTTAAGCGAAGATAATCCTTCTCAGTATGCACGTACCCGTGATTTGCAAATGCAACTTGATAGTCTCATAAAATTCAATGATGAATTAATACAGTCAAAAAGTGCTGGGAATGGTACCATTGAAAAACTTATAGAAACAGTAAAAAAGCAAAATATTTTTCATAATGCGATTGATAAACAGGTTGAAGCAATACGTGTAGAAGAGAGCCGTTTATTAGAGGTAAAACAAGAGGCAAATGACAAAAGTATTATTACCACACGCTGGATCTTTATTCTATTAGGCATCTTAACGTTCTCATTACTTGCGGCCTCATTTTTATTAATTATCTATCATTTCCAGAAAAAACAGAAAGCAGAAAAAAAAATTGCAGCCAGCGAAAGCCGTTTTCGGTTACTGTTAAACAGTTTAAAAGACCTTGCTATTTTTATGACAGACAAAGATGGCTATATAATTAACTGGTATGAAGGCGCTTCACAAATAAAAGGATATAAAAATGAAGAAGTAATCGGCAAAAACATTTCAATTTTCTATACACCTGAAGCTATTGAACAAGGCGAGCCGGAACAAAACCTGCAAATGGCAGTGCAAAAGGGAAGTTATGAAACAGAAAGATGGCGTGTCCGCAAAAATGGTTCCCGTTTTTGGGCAGATATTTTGATCAACACTATTTACGACGAAGATGGCAATGTGCAGGGCTTTACAAAAGTTACAAGAGACTTCACTTTACATAAAAAAGCTGAAGATGAAGCAGCTCAAACTTTGCAAAAAGAAAAAGAATTAAATGAAATGAAATCGAATTTTGTTTCCATGGCTTCTCATGAATTTCGAACACCTTTAAGTACCATTCTTTCTTCCGTTTCCCTTCTTGAATTTTATACAACCACAGAAACCCAGGATAAGCGTAATAAACATATTCAGCGCATAAAAGCTTCTGTGGCAAATATGGTTTCTTTATTGCAGGAGTTTTTGTCCATTCAAAAAATTGAAGAAGGAAAAATAGAGCCTCAAAAAAAGAATTTTAATATCAGGGAACTTACCACCCAGGTATGTTCAAAGTTCACAGCAACGCTAAAAGCCGGTCAAATTATAGATCACAACCATACCGGCGATGAAATTGTCTATTCAGATCCCGCTTTTATGGATCATATTCTTACGAATTTTATTTCCAATGCTGTTAAATATTCACCTGTCAATACACTTATTAAAGTAGACATATCTGTTTCTGAATATACAATCGTACTCGCTATTAAAGACACCGGCATTGGCATTTCACCAGCAGACCAGGAGCATTTGTTTGAGCGTTTTTTCAGGGCTTCAAATACGGGCAATATTGAAGGTACCGGTTTAGGTCTGCATATTGTGAAAAGATACGTTGACCTGATGGGTGGCAGTATAAATGTGCAAAGTGAGGAAGGCAAAGGCACTGAGTTTACTGTAACATTTAATGGCCAGCTTCAGTAAAATGAAGTTCTTGCTGCATAAAGAACAGAACGTACAAGTGAGTGACACAACAAAAGCTTTATAGCATTACTTAAGCTAAGTGCATTGCACATTTAAAATAAGAAAATGATTTTATTTAACCCGAAGATTCCTTACCACACTAATGCATGTCCTTTAACCACATGTTCTTTAGGCTCGGCATCTCTTGCATTTACACCACACTCTTGCTCCCATTGTCATTAGGTACTTCTGCATGGAAGAATAGCAGAAGTTCAATTATTCAACCCATTAGCCAAATCAATTAACTTTATACTTTCATAGATAAAAGTTATCAATAACCAATGACCTTTACACAACTTGAATACATTGTAGCGGTAGATACCTTTCGCCATTTTGCAGATGCAGCAGCTCATTGCTTTGTAACCCAGCCTACACTTAGCATGCAAATCCATAAACTGGAGGAAGAACTGGGTATAAAAATTTTCGACAGGAGCAAACAACCTGTACTGCCAACTGAACCAGGATTGGATATTATTGACCACGCAAGAAAAATTCTTGCAGAAAGAGATAACCTTACAGATATGCTGGCGTCAAAAAAAGGCGTGGTGAATGGCGAATTAAAAATTGGTGTAATACCAACACTGGCGCCATATCTGCTGCCATTATTCATTCCTGCATTCACAAAAAAATACCCTAATGTAAAACTGGTAGTGAATGAGCTTACTACCGATATTATTATTTCAAGATTGCGTGAAGGGCGCATTGATGCAGGTGTTTTGGTTACACCTTTAACAGAAAAAGGTATTAAAGAAGATGTATTATTTTATGAAGAAATGCTGGCCTATGTTTCCAAAAATAATGCAGCATATAAAAAGACCTACGTGCTACCCAAAGATATTGATCCCGAGAAATTATGGCTATTGCAGGAAGGACATTGTTTTCGTTCGCAGATAATACAATTGTGCGAATTGCGCAGGATAAGTAAAGAAGGCAGCCATTTTGAATATGAAGCAGGCAGTTTTGAAACGCTGAGAAGAATGGTTGATCTTAACGATGGCATTACTATCCTTCCCGAACTTGCCACGCTTGATATGACTGTGCACCAGCAGAATCATTTGCGTTATTTTAAATCCCCTGCACCGGTAAGAGAAGTAAGCATTGTTACCCACCGTGATTTTGTAAAACGCAAACTCATTGAATTATTAAAGAAAGAAATTCTGGCTGCTGTGCCTGATAAATTACGGAAGAATAAAAAAGTATCGGTAATACCAGTTTGAGTTATATAAAATATTTTATGTACTAAGCTTTTGAATAAGCATTTAGCATTGTTGCGTCGCACACTTGTACTTCTGGTTTTTGCTGAACAAATAAAAGCTTACCGGTTCTACCTGGAGATCACTTTAAAGTCATGCGTAATATAAAGACGTTTAATACCAACTGTGTCTTTAACGCCTATGATCTTCATGTTCACTTTAAAATCGCAAATGTAATATTGAGGGTCGTCATAATAGATCACATCTCCTATTACGTAATATTTCACTTTGGTAGAATCATAATTAACCCTTGAATACATATAATCAAGCAAGGTAGACTTTAGTTTTGCCTGTATATCCTCCGGGCCCTGGTTCCTGTTACAGGCAACGGCAATAAATAAAAGAAGAATTGTGGCAAACTTTTTCATTGTTGTGTTGGTTTTGGAAATTAACTGCGTGAAGTAAAGATAAATTTTCTCATGATTTTTGCCACGACAGAAAAAAATATTTTGTCTGATACTGAATAAATAAAAAGTAAACCAGTCATTGCTCCGTAAAGCGATACAGTACAAGTGAGTGACACAACGAAGTGCAATAGCAGCAATACAGATAAGTTCAAAAAAATTATTTCTTATCTTCAACCCCACTAAAAAGCTCGTATGAAAAAATATTCCCCGGCAATTTTTTGTATTGCCTTTGTTTTACTAACAGCAAACGCAATTGCAACACCTCGTCATGTTAGAGACTCTGCATCAGATAACCAGTTAAGCAAACAGGAAAAAAAAGATGGCTGGAAGTTGTTGTTCAACGGTAAGTCGCTGGATGATTTTAGAATATATAAGAATGAAACGGGGTCATCCTGGAAAGTAGTAGATGGCGCTATTTGCAGCACCAAACCGGAAGGCAATAAAAACCCCGATCTTATAACAACAGGCAAGTATGAAAGTTTTGAGCTGCAGGTTGACTGGAAACTTTCACCGCAAGGCAATAGCGGCATTATGTACCATGTAACAGAGGACTATGATCATCCTTACGAAAGCGGGCCCGAATATCAATTAATAGATGATGATGGCTTTCCTGAAAAAATAGAGAACTGGCAAAAGACAGGTGCAAACTATGCCATGAATGTGCCTATGGTTCGTGCTATTAAAGCCCCGGGAGAATGGAACCATACGGTGATCATTGTAAACAAAGGCCATGTAGAGCATTGGCTTAACGGGCAAAAAGTAGTGGAATATGAATTATGGACCGATGAATGGAAGAAAAATAAAATGGCAGGCAAATGGAAAGATGCACCCGGTTATGGCCTTGCAAAATCAGGCTTCATAGCATTCCAGGCTTCTCATAGTGGTGTAGAAAATAGTGGTGTTTGTTTTAAGAATATCAAGATCAGAATACTGAATTAGGTTTTTGCAAAACCATTAATAAAAAGATGAGAGGTAGCAGCAATTACTTCTCATCTTTTCTTTTATAATAATCTTTCAGTTTATCGTTGATGTAATAAAATACATCCTCATCAGATGTGTGCTGCCTCAGCCATTTATAATCCGGCCAGTAAAGATTAATAAAGTGGTTCAAACTATCTCCATGTAATCCTGTATAAGCACTTACTAATTCAGGTGAAAAACGGTATCGTACGTATGCATCCTTTTCATTTTGTTCAAAAAGTTTTTCTGCCTGGCGTTTCGACTTTTCACGCTTTGTAAAATGATCGAGATTAACCACGGCTCCTGCGCCGGAAGGATTATTCTGAATGGTTTTATATTGAGGGCTTACAAGATCTCTGTTAAAATCGTCCCGCCTTTTAATACTGTCGCCCTGGTATTTACTGTAGCTCGCCTGTACAGTAACACCAGGTAGCTCATGCGCTAATACACTCATACGTACATATAGTGTTTGTTCCATTAACAAACTGTAGTGCAGCATTTGGAAGTGATAATTATCTTTTGTAAAAAAAAGTACATCATCAATATTAACCTGCAATGAAAATTTTCCTTTGCTGTCTGTAACAGTTTTTTTATTAGTTGTAAGATTACTTACCTGCACATTGGCCATTGGTGCATTTGTGGAACTATCTGTAATAAACCCGGTAATGGTTTTCTTTTGCGTATAACCAGTTATTGAAAGTATTATCAATACAAACAATAATAGTAAACGGTGTGTAGTATTTTTCATGTGCGCCTGGTATTTATTGTTAGCAATTTAGCAATGCAAATGAGTATTATTTGTTAACAACCAGCCATTGGTCTATTCTATGGAGCCGGCTGCATTACAGCTATTAAACTTTTGTTGCGTCGCACGCTTGTACGTTCAATTTATTAGGCAGTAAGGTACAACTGTTTATTTCAATAATTTTATATTGTACTTCTTTGCAATTCCAGGATAAAGGTTTAATAACTCATTTGCTTTACCGTCCTTATCAAAAATAAATTCCCAGGTATTCAATGGTTCCCATATAAAAGTGCCTTTCATTTTTCCATCCGGAATATTAAAAGCAATATCATTCACTTCGTTTTTTTTGTAAGTATATTCTACCACTATAATATCCTGTTTATAATGTTTGGAAAGATCATTCAAATTATACTGCAGGCTGTCTAATGTTCCGTGCCATTGCGGATAGTACGACTCCCCTATTACATCAAACTTCACATCACGCTCCAGCATGTTATCAATAAAAGAAACAGATTCTTTATTCTGCCCGCCACAGGCAATATGCAACATAATAGGTATTGATGCATCAACATCTTTTACGCCTGCTGCTCCTGCTTTAAATAATGCAGCAAGGTTATCCATGTTATCTGCTTTGCCATCCGGCCATATCATTCCATGGTTGATCTCGTTGCCCACCTGTACCATATCCGGCAATGTGCCTTGCTTTTTTAGTTCAGTTAAAACATCTTTTGTATAGCCACGAACTGCTGTTATAAGCTGACCAAAATCAAGATCTTCCCATGCAGCGGGTTTGAATTGTTTGCCAGGATCGGCCCATGTATCGCTGTAATGAAAATCAAGTAAGAATTTTAAACCTGCTGCTTTAATTCTTTTAGCCATCATCTTCGTTTGCTCGAGTCCGCAGTAATCTTTACCGGGGCTATAACCACTGTCTGAACCGGGATCATTAAATATGCGCAGCCTTATATAATTAAACCCATGTTGTTTTAAAATATCAATTGCATCGCCTTCTGTTCCATCCACAGAAAAATGAATGCCTTTGTCTTCAAGTTCGGGCAGGAAAGAAATATCTGCACCCATTATTTTTTCATACTTATCTTTTTGTGCTAACAATATGCTGCTTATTAAAAGCATTACCACAGGCAGGAAAGCTTTTTGATAATTCATATAACGCTGTAATTTTAGAATATGGTTCAATTTACAACTACCATACGAAAGTTCAGCGAACAGGGAGAAAAAACAGGATGGACACATATTATCATTCCTGCTGATATTGCACAGCAACTAATACCCGGCAATAAGAAATCATTTCGTGTTAAAGGCAGGCTGGATGACTATTCGATTGCAGGCATTGCTTTAATGCCAATGGGCGCAGGGGATTTTGTAATGCCATTAAACGCAGTTATTCGCAAAGGCATTCATAAAAAAGAAGGTGCTATGCTTAATGTAAAACTGGAGGTTGATAAAAAAGAAATACAACCCCCACAAGAATTTGTTGAATGCCTAAAAGATGAACCTGCAGCACACGAACATTATTTTTCTTTAGCAAAATCACATCAACTATATTTTACCCGCTGGATTAACGAGGCTAAAACAGAGCAAACAAAAACAAAGCGTATTGCACAGGCTGTAAATGCCCTCTCAAAGAAATTCGATTTTGGTATGATGGTACGCGCAATTAAGAAAGACAATGATTTGCTAAAAGGAGTTTAGCACTCATAGCTGGTTAGTTGCAATAAAATATACAGTACAAGAGTGCGACGCAAGAAAAGCTTAATGCCTGTACTCAAGCCCGGCTCATAATGTATCTCAATATCATGTTTCAGTAATTCATTCTCATGCTTCAGTAGCTGTGATCATTTCTTTGTTGTTAATTGCAGTATATTAGAACTTACTTCAAATTGCTTACGGATGAAAGAAATATTTATAGCGGCATGTATATTTTTTTGTGTCAGTTGCACCGAAGCTCAGTCTACAAAAGCATTCGATGATTTTCGCGACAGCTTTGTAAAAGGATACACAACCCTTGCTATTCCTGAACTCGAATTAAGTTATGCAGATAACCTGCAGCATATACTGCCACTCAACAAAATTCAACAGCAACTAAATTTCTTTGAAGATGCAAAAAATAAACTGGACATTTTTGAAACATACTGGTTAACTGATTCAGAAAAATTTGATCTTGACCTGATGAAATTCGAGACAACAATGAACCTGCAAAGACTGGCCCTCGAAAAAAGATGGTGCGATGAAAAGCCTGCTGTCATACCTGTAAATAATTTATACAGCATCCCCCATGGCAATGAATGGTATGTTTATTTTCTGAAAAGATGGCTCGGTGCTGATGTAAACCCCGATGATATTTATTTTAATGGTATTGCAGAAATAGATCGGGTAAAACAACATATAGAAGACATAAGAATAAAAAAAGGTTTAACAACCGAACAATTCTATGCACATCTTAATGACAGTGATTTTTTTATAAACAGTCCGCAGCAATTGCAACAATCATTTGAGCATGTAAAGAATATTGTTCAGCAAAATCTTTATCTGCTGTTCAATGTGCAGCAGGTACGCAATGTAAAAATTGATCGTGGCAGCAACAATGCACTGGCACAAACACCGGGTTATTACAACGACGATACATTTTATTATAATTTTTTTGACAAGCCTTATAACAAACGCCAGGTTGATTGGCTCTTTATACATGAAGCCGTTCCCGGCCATCACTATCAAATAAATATTGCAGATCATTTATCTCAATCCAAAGTGCAGCAATTATTTCACTACTCAGGTTTTGCGGAAGGCTGGGCTGCTTACACAGAAACACTTGGCACAGAGCTGGGCGTTTATGAAACTGATTATGATGAACTGGGTCATTGGGAATGGGATCTTGTGCGCTCCGTTCGTGTCATTATAGATATTGGTTTGAATTATTATGGATGGAATGATGAGAAAGCATTGGCAACATGGAAACAATATATACCCAACCAGGATGATATCGCAATGCGTGAGATCAATCGAATAAAACGCTGGCCTGCACAGGTTATTACCTACAAATATGGCTCTATGCTGATACTAAAATGGAAGAAAGAGTTACAGGACAAACAAGGAAATGCTTTTAACATTAAAGACTTTCATGACAGGCTGCTGAATCATGGCTCTCTGCCGTTTTTTATGGTAAAACAAAATGTATTTAAAAAAAGTACAGGTGATGTTGCAGGCAGTTGAATTATTATTCAACCCTGGTTGTGTCACTCACTTGTACGCTTTGTTCTTTACTCAGCAAATGAAGATTTACACAGCACAATGAACAAATATTACTGCTCTTTTGGCACCATGTTATATTCTTTCTGCAACCAGCTGTAAACGCTGTTCTGACTTTTAACTTCCAAAGGAAGTTTTTCATGTAATAATATTTCCATGCGGCCCGCTTCAGTTTTAGATTTACAGCCCATCATTTCACATGCATAGTTTATCATATAAAGTATTTCATTGCCTTCATAGCGCATAAACATATTTCTGTCTGGCACACCCTGCAATTTTACATGCTCCGCAGGTTCATTCCATGTATAATCATTAAACAAAAGATCGCTCTTGTTGTAAACACCCATAAGATATTCATGTTGGTAAAGGCGTAAGATAGTCTAAATATTTTTGCAGCGATATTTGCTCATGAAATAACCTAACGAATGTTTTGTTAAAGGAAAATATAATAAGAAGTGTTACCACGAAAAAGATTACCTTCACCGATCTGATTTTAGCTCTGTCAGCACATTGTAATTGCAAGAAGCATTTTTTTACACTTCCTTTCCTTGTAAACATTTTCCTCTTCACTACGCTTTGCTAACCCTGTTTCAATCAATATTAATTTATTTGATCTTAAATTTTAGTGCTATGAACATTTATGTTTCTAATCTCAGTTTTCATACTACAGATGAAGACCTGAAGACAATGTTTTCAAAGTTTGGTGAAGTAACTTCTGTAAAAATAATTTTTGACAAAGTTACCAATCGTTCCCGTGGTTTTGGCTTTATTGAAATGTCTAAAGAAGAAGAAGGCCAGGAAGCAATAAAAATGCTTAATAATAAAGACATACAGGGAAGGCTGTTATCTGTATCCGTGGCAAAGGTTAGAGACAACAGCAGCTACGGCAGCAAAAGCAGGTGGTAAAACTCCTGGTGCATACACACAGTGATATCAATTTAGTGCTTGCATATTTTATAACTACACTTCATTTATTTAAACACAAATTTATTATCGATGAATAATGATATGATCACAAAATTCTGCGAAACCCAAAAAGTAGCAACCGGTAACTGCGTAAGAATTGATTTTAAAAAAAGAAACCCCATGTTTGGTTTTTTAGTACAGGCAGGGGATTATGAAGATCTGAAATCTAAAAACTTCTGGCGCATTGTTATACACAGCAACATGCAGAATTGGCAAAAAAATGGTGATATGGACATGGCTAAGATCTACAACGGTTCAGAGTTTACAAAACTCTCTGTTATTGGTTTAAAGGAACTGTTATCAATTGCGTGATTAATAAAAATACTTTATTACTTTCGCTGCCTTTTTAGAAGTATTTTTCTATAAACTTTCAATTTAGTCATGATAGCTATTGTTTTGTTCTTTTTATGTCATTGGTTTCTTTCTTTGTTTTTTCATTCATTCTTTTTACACAGGTACGCTTCTCATAAGATGTATACAACAAGTAAGACCTGGGAAAAAATATTTTATTTCTTAACCTGGATTGTGCTTGGATCTTCTTATTTAGTTCCAAGGGCATATGGTGTTTTACACAGGATGCATCATGAATACAGCGATACAGAAAAAGATCCACACTCACCTCATTTCTTTAAGGATATATGGCGTATGATGATTCATACGGCAAGAGTGTTCAGCAATTTTGTTAAAGGTAAAAATGTTCCTGAAGAGAAGTTCACCAAAGCATATTTACCAAAGTGGGATAGCCTGGATAAGATAGGTAATAGCACTATTACAAGGTTGTTTTTCATGGCTGGTTATACCACCTTTTATATTTATTTCGCTCCCAGTTATTGGTACTTCTTATTATTGCCCATTCATTTCTTAATGGGCCCTATACAAGGAGCTATTGTTAATTGGTGTGGCCATAAATATGGGTATCAAAACTATCAAAATGGCGATCATTCCAGAAACTCGACTCCCTGGGGTGTGATTTTAATGGGCGAATTGTTTCAAAATAATCATCATCACGCAAAAGATAATGCCAATTTTGCACGTAAGTGGTTTGAATTTGATATGACTTACCTTCTTATGCGTGCATTGAACAGGATGCGTATTATTCAACTCATCCCATTACCTGTAAATGACCATAGCAAAGAAAACCACACGTAAACTTATTTTGACTTATAATTTAAAAAATTGAAAAAAAGCAGCTTTTAAAGAAGCTGCTTTTTTTGTACCGGGCAAGAGATTAACGTTGTTAATTATTTATTTGAGGGTATTTTCCCTCAAAACAGTATTTTTTGCTTATATCGAAAATGCGTGAAACAACACTCCTGCCATATTTTTGTACTTTTACCAATTGTATAAATGATTGAAATTAAAGAATGCGTTATGATCACAGTTTCTGATAATGCAAAAGCATATATTAACCGGTTATTAACGGAGCAAAATAAAGATGCATCCTATTTTGTACGTGTAGGTGTAAAGGCAGGCGGATGTTCAGGCCTGGAGTATGAGTTGGATTTTGATAATCAAACCAAAAACGGAGATGAGGTTTTTGAAGACAAGGGCATCAAAGTAGTGGTAGATATGAAAAGCTTGCTGTATCTCTACGGTACGGAACTCGATTATACGGGGGGGTTAAATGGCAAGGGTTTGGTTTTCAACAACCCAAATGCATCACGTACATGTGGTTGCGGAGAAAGTTTTGCAGTGTAATTTTGCCAACGAAACGAAAAAAGAATAATGAGCAATAATAATGACATTTTAGAGCGGCTTACCAGCGAACCTTACGAATATGGGTTCGTAACGGATATTGAGATGGATATCGCTCCCAAAGGATTAAATGAAGAAACGGTACGGTTTATTTCTGCAAAAAAAAATGAGCCGGAATGGTTGTTGGAATGGCGCCTGAAAGGTTTAAAGCATTTTCAGGAATGTGAAATGCCGCACTGGCAGAATTTTGAAATGCCGGCCATTGATTTTCAGAATATTTCTTATTATGCAGCCCCGGTTAAGAAAACAAAATACAATAGCCTTGATGAGGTTGATCCTGAACTGATCGCAACATTTGAAAAACTCGGCATCCCCATTAATGAGCAAAAAGCCCTGGCAGGTGTGGCTGTTGATGTGGTATTTGACAGCGTTTCTGTAGCAACAACTTTCAGGGAGAAGTTACAGGAGATGGGCGTAATCTTCTGCTCATTCAGCGAAGCTGTTCAAAAACATCCCGATCTTGTAAAAAAATATTTAGGGACGGTTGTTCCATATACCGATAATATTTTCTCTGCGCTTAACGCAGCGGTAGTATCAGATGGTTCATTTGCTTACATTCCCAAAGGCGTTCGTTGCCCGATGGAGCTTTCCACTTACTTCCGTATCAATGCACAGAATACCGGTCAGTTTGAACGTACATTGATCATTGCCGATGAAGGAAGTTATGTTAGCTATCTCGAAGGTTGCACTGCACCGATGCGTGATGAAAATCAATTACATGCAGCAGTTGTTGAATTAATTGCATTAGATAATGCCGAGATAAAATATTCAACAGTGCAAAACTGGTATCCGGGCGACAAAGATGGTAAAGGTGGCATCTACAATTTTGTTACAAAACGTGGCATCTGCAAAGGTGTAAACTCAAAAATTTCGTGGACACAGGTAGAAACAGGTTCCGCTATTACCTGGAAATATCCAAGCTGTATTTTACGCGGTGATAATTCTGTTGGCGAATTTTACTCAGTGGCGCTGACAAAAAATAAGCAGATAGCAGATACTGGAACAAAAATGTACCATATTGGCAAGAACACTCGTAGCAGGATTATTTCTAAAGGTATTTCTGCAGGCAATGGCCAAAATAGTTACAGAGGTTTGGTGCAGGTGGGCAGCGGTGCAACAAATGCACGAAACTTTACGCAATGCGATTCTTTATTGATCGGTGATCGCTGCGGTGCGCATACATTTCCATACATCGAATCGAAAAACAGTTCGTCAATTGTTGAACATGAAGCTACCACTTCAAAGATTGGTGAAGACCAGATATTCTATCTTAACCAGCGTGGTATTGATACGGAGAAAGCAGTTGCATTGATCGTGAACGGCTATGCAAAAGAAGTACTGAATCAATTACCGATGGAGTTTGCTGTGGAAGCGCAAAAACTATTGGCAATATCGCTTGAAGGAAGTGTGGGTTAATTAAAAAGTAAAAAATCAAAAGTCAAAACGTAAGAGAGTTTTTATGTACTTGGCTTTAGAATAAATATTAAGCTTTTGTTGCGTCGCACTCTTGTACTTTCAGTTCAACATTGAACAAGGCCTTGAAGTGAGTGACACAACAGGCGATGACAAAAGAGCTAAAGTTTGTGACATATAAGAACATATAACCAGCAAATAAATTTTTAAAGGAACGACATGTTAAGTATTAAAAATCTAAGGGCATCTGTAGAAGGCAAAGAAATTTTAAAAGGTTTAAACCTGGAAATAAAAGCAGGCGAAGTGCATGCCATAATGGGGCCTAATGGTTCTGGTAAAAGTACATTGGCTTCTGTTTTGGCAGGCAATGAAAATTATGAAGTAACAGGCGGTGAAGCCTGGTTTGAGGGAAAAAATCTTTTAGAACTTTCTCCTGAAGATCGTGCAAGGGAAGGTGTGTTTTTAGCATTTCAATACCCCGTAGAAATTCCCGGTGTTTCAAATATTAATTTCCTTAGAACGGCAATGAGCGAGATAAGAACGTACCGGGGTCTGCCTCCTTTGGAAGCAAAGGAGTTTTTGAAGACTGTAAAAGAGAAACAAAAACTTGTTGAGTTTGACGCTGCACTTGCCAACCGTTCTTTAAATGAAGGGTTTTCAGGCGGTGAGAAAAAAAGAAATGAGATATTTCAACTGGCTATGCTTGAACCCAAGCTTGCTATTCTTGATGAAACAGATTCAGGCCTGGATATTGATGCTTTAAGGATCGTTTCTAAAGGTGTAAATAAACTGCGTTCAGATAAAAATGCATTCCTGATCATTACGCATTACCAGCGTTTACTGGAATATATTGTTCCGGATTATGTGCATGTTTTATACAATGGTCAGATTGTAAAAACAGGTGGCAAAGAATTAGCATTGGAACTGGAGGAAAAAGGTTACGACTGGTTGAAAGAAACATCCAAAGAAACTGAATTGGCATAGGTGAAATATTGTTTTCTGTGTATTCACCATTGACCGTTCACCATTCACAACATCATGATCAAACAAATCACTACTTCTTTATACGATCAGTTTATCGCTGATTTTGAATTACGTTCTATTTTATCCGCTTCTTCTGAATCTGCATCCTTGCAGGGCTTAAGGCATACAGGTTTTGCGTATTTTAAACAGCTTGGTTTTCCCAACACAAAAGTAGAGGACTGGAAATACGTTAACCTCACTCCTTTTTTGAAAGATGAATTCATAACAGAACCTGAAGATGATGTACTGGCAATTGATGAAAAAGCTATTATTAAGGCAAACATTCCAATGCTGGATTGTTACAAGGTCGTATTGGTAAACGGACAATATCACCCGGAACTTTCTGACACTATTCCTACAGAAGGCATTTATATTTCTGCCCTTGCCGCTGCAATGAACAGGCCTGCTTTCCAGGCGCATTTTGGAAAGCATATTGCAATGGAAAAAAATCATTTTACCGCGTTAAACACGGCTTTGTTTAGTAATGGCTTATTCATTGAGGTAAAGAATAAAACAGTTGCAGACAAACCAATACACATTATTCATTTGATATCTGCCGATAATAATTTATTTCTACAGCCGAGACATTTATTTGTGATAGGCTTACAGGCCGAAATAAGTATTGTGGAAAGTTTTGTAAGTGCCAATAAAAAAGGAAATGTTTTTGTAAATAATGTATCAGAGATCGTTGTTGATAAACAAGCCCAGGTACAACATTATTATATTCAAACAGGCAATGAGCAAACAAAATATGTACATCATACAGAAGTTGTTCAGCAGGCATCCAGTTTATATAATAATTACAAAGCATCCTTTCCCGGAACAAGTTTGCTGCGCAACAATTTAAACATTGTACTGAACGGTGAAAACATAGAAAGCCATCTGTATGGTATATATCTTGCAGGCGGCCAGCAATTAGTAGATAATCATACCATCGTCGATCATCAAAAGCCACATTGCTTAAGCAATGAATTATACAAAGGCGTAATGAAAGATGAAGCCACCGCGGTTTTTAACGGTAAGATATTTGTAAGAGAAGATGCGCAAAAGACAAATGCCTTTCAGAAGAACAATAATTTAATGCTCAGCAAAAAAGCAGTGGTCGATTCAAAACCACAGCTGGAAATTTATGCTGACGATGTTAAATGCAGTCATGGTTCTACAATCGGTCAGTTCAATGAAGATGCATTGTTTTATTTAAAAGCAAGAGGTATTGGTGATGAGAAAGCAAAAGCTCTATTGATACATGCATTTGCCTATGATGTAACCGAAAAAATTCCTTTGCCTGCCGTTCAGGCGCATATCAATCATTTGATAGAAGAAGGATTAAAATAGCAAAGTGGCGAGTTGAGTTGCCGGTTACCAGTTGCCGGTAACACACAACATAAAACTGGTGACAAAAACAGTTTTATGAAAGAAGCAACAACATTAGTGCAAGAAGCATTGGATATACAAAGAATAAGAAAAGATTTTCCTATTTTATCTTCAACTGTAAATGGCAAACCACTTGTATATTTTGATAACGCAGCCACCTCCCAAAAGCCATGGAGCGTTATAAAAGCCATTGAACATTATTACACAGATCTCAATAGCAACGTACACCGTGGTGTACACACATTAAGCCAAAAAGCAACTGATGCATTTGAAGCGTCGAGAAAGAAGATCGCTGATTTTATCAATGCTGCTCATGATTACGAAGTAATTTATACAAGAGGCACTACTGAAAGCATTAACCTTGTTGCACATAGTTTTGGAAAGCAGTTTGTAAAAGAAGGTGATATAATTATTATCTCTTCTCTCGAACATCATTCCAATATTGTTCCCTGGCAAATTCTTTGCGAAGAAAAGAATGCCACATTAAAAGTAATCCCAATCAATGAAAAGGGAGAACTAATAATGGAAGCATTCAAAGAAATGCTAAGTGAAAAAGTAAAGCTTGTTTCTGTTAACTATGTTTCTAATTCGTTGGGCACTGTAAATCCTGTAAGAGAAATTATAGAAGCAGCGCATCAATATAATATTCCCGTTATGTTAGATGCAGCGCAGGCTGTGCAACATATTCCGCTTGATGTGCAGGAACTGGATGTTGACTTCCTTGCATTCTCTGGTCATAAAATGTATGGACCAACAGGCATTGGTATTTTATATGGCAAAGAAAAATGGTTGAATGCAATGCCGCCTTACCAGGGAGGTGGTGAGATGATCAAGACTGTAACGTTTGAGAAAACAACCTACAACGATCTTCCTTTTAAATTCGAAGCAGGCACTCCAAATATTGAAGCATCTATTTGTTTAGGCACTGCAGTTGATTATATAAATGAAATTGGTCTTGAAAATATTCAACAGTACGAACATGAACTGGTTGAATATGCAACTGAAAAATTATCAGCCATTGATGGTATAAAATTTATTGGCACAGCCGATAATAAAGCAAGCGTTGTTTCATTCAATATTGCAAATATTCATCCTTATGATGTGGGCGTGATACTTGATAAGCTTGGCATCGCTGTTCGCACAGGGCATCATTGCACGCAACCTTTAATGGATATATTTTGTATTCCCGGCACAGTAAGAGCTTCCTTTGCTTTTTATAATACAAAAGAAGAAATTGATGTGTTGGTTGAGGGCGTTAAAAGAGCAGTAAAGATGTTGAGTTAAGAAAATATTTTTTTACCCAACATTAGTTTCTTATATCATCGGCTGTTGCGTCGCACTCTTGTACTTATAGTTCAAAATGGAACAAACCCTTGAAGTGAGTGACACAACAAAGCTTAATAGTAGTACTTCAGCCAAGTACAAAATTTACAAACCACAATATGACGATTAACGAAATACAAGACGAGCTAATAGAAGAGTTTTCATTGTTTGGCGATTGGATGGAGAAGTACGAGAATATTATTCAAATGGGAAAAGAGTTGCCACTGATTGATGAACAATATAAAACAGATGATAATTTAATCAAGGGTTGCCAGTCAAGAGTGTGGCTGCATGCGGATTACAAAGATGGCAATATTGTTTTCACTGCAGACAGTGATGCTATTATTACAAAAGGTTTGGTGAGCATGGTAGTTCGTGTATTATCGAATCACACACCAAATGAAATTGTAAATGCTGATCTTTATTTTGTTGACCAGATTGGTTTGAAAGAACATCTTTCTGTTACACGTTCAAACGGTTTGCTTTCAATGATAAAGCAAATGAAAATGTATGCGCTTGCATTGCAAACCAAAGAAAACGCAAATTGATATGATTGATAAAATAAACATGGAAATAAAGATCATAGAAGCGTTGCAAACAGTTTATGATCCTGAATTACCGGCCAATATTTATGATCTTGGTTTGGTGTACTCAATTGATATAAGTGATACGGGTTATGTAAATATCAAAATGACATTAACCGCACCTGGCTGCCCTGTGGCCGGTGAAATTATAATGGATGTAGATAGTAAAGTGCGTAACGTAGAAGGCGTGAGTGATGTAAATGTAATGCTCACATTCGATCCGCCATGGAACAGGGATATGATGACAGAAGAAGCCAAACTGGAGCTTGGCTTCTTATAATTTTTTCAGAACATTAGTGACGAATAAACTTTTCCGCTACACAAGATTTTTCTTTATGTAATTATAGCTGGTAGTAATACTATCAAAAGGAGATCCCGGGCATTTATCCTGCTCTACAAAAAAGTATTTCAATCCCGCAGTCTTGGCATTTTCAAATATTTTTTTGAAATCAATTGTTCCGTTTCCTACTTCTGTAAATGCCTGCTCGGGTGTTTTGTCCATATCTTTTACATGCCATAAAGGAAACCTTCCCGGATGTTGTTTAAACATTTCAATAGGATCATGTTTTGCTTTTGTTATCCAGTAAAGATCTATTTCCATTTTTACAAGATCCTTGTCTGTATTATTCAATATTATATCGTATGGCAGTTGACCATCCTGCGCAGCAAATTCAAAATCATGATTATGGTAGCATAATTGAATACCGGCTTTTTTGCAGACTTCGGCAGATTTATTTAACGTAGCAGCCAATTGTTTGTAATGATCAATGTTGCCACGCTCCTGTTCAGATAACCAGGCGCACACCATGTGCTTTATTCCAACAGCTGCAGCATCATCTACGGCTTTGTCCCACTCATGCAGCATGGTACCTTTTGTATCTGCGCCATTTGCTTTCTCCTCACCCAATCTGTAATGCGCGCTGGGAATTATCAGGTTATTTTGCTTAAGCGTATCAGCAAAAGTTTTGGCATCCATACCATAAAACAACTGCGATCCTGTGTATGTGGCTGCTTCTATTGAATTGTAACCAATTTGTGCAACTTTAGCAAGTGTTCCTGCCGGATCTTTCTCCATTGCATCCCTTACCGTATATAATTGTAGTCCGATGTAAGAAGTCTTATATTCAAAAAAGGAAGGTCGTATAAGAAGACTGGCTGATGCAACACCTGTTGTCTTCAGAAAGGAACGTCTCGTTGTCATATGCTAAGTTTAATCGTTAAAGAACTTTTACTGGCAAAAGCTAACACAGATCAAAGTACTAACATTTACTTTCATTGCAATCAACAGGGATAATTTATTTTTTAGCCCGGCACCAATATCTTATGGCATCGGCTCTTGCGTCGCACTCTTGCACATGTTGTACCTTATTCGTCACAGAACAACAAGACAAGTAAGTTTATTATTTAACCAGGTCTGTTGTCATCACTTCATTACTCAGAAGTTCACCAAATACTTCCCATTTCTTTTCAGCAGAAGCATCGCCACCTTTAGCAGTAATATATTGCCCTACAAGATCTTTTCCGTAATTGTAGTTGATAATATAACTCCTGTTCTTACGGATAAAATCAATCGATTTCTTTGCAGTCTCATCATTCATCAAACAATAATCTTCCAACCATTGAATAGCTTGCGCTTCAGTCATAGAGTTATTCAATAAACCTCTGCCAACTTCATTCCGTGCATAGTTCAATTCATCTTTTAACTCCAGTGCCTTAAAATAAAGATCAATGCCTGTTGTATCAAGGCCTGCCAGTGGCAACAAAACATTTTTTGCAAACGTCACTTTCTCATCGCCTGGAAATGCAACCGCTATACCATAATTAGCGCTACCTTCTGCAATCAAAGACTGCGGGCTAAACAATGGATACAATGATATCTCTACCCAGCCTTTATCCCTGTATAAATTTTTCTCCAATAACATATTATATACATGATGCCCCGGGTAACTTTCATGACTACCTACATCAATTGCACGATCAATAAAGATCTGAAGGTCTGTATTGATTTGTATCACACTCCTGTAATTCCCTTTGTACCAGTTGTAGCCACCCCATGGTTTATTGTTTACATATTCCAAAGAAAAATTTTCTTCAGCCGGCAATGTATAATGTTGCATGGTACGTTTCCTGCATTCAGCTATAGCTGTTTTGAAAACTGTATCCAGCTTATCTTTCGGAATAATAAAATGATTGGCCAGTTGCTGAAACCTGTCATTGATACTTCCTTTGCCCCTCAGCAGACTATCCAGCCTTGCAACGATCTGTTTGTAATGCAACGAATCATATAAAGGCGCAGACACACCATACAGGTCTTTCGATTCTTCATCGAAAGTTGAAGCCTCACCTGCAAATATTTTTATCCTTCTTTCAAATGCTTTTAACTGCGCCTGTATCCATGCAGCACGTTTGGAGAGTGTATCATTATTTGAAAAACTGTTTAAAGCATTACGCAATGTATCAACAGCGGCAAGCAAACTATCTTTAGGAAAAGCGGCATCCGGCGCTGCTGTTGGCTTTAAAGAATCCGGGCCATAATAGGCATCTACAAAATCCGCATCATACTGACCGATAGTTAAACCAAGCCGTACATATTGTTCAGCCAGTGCATTTAGTTTTGCAGCATCATTTACTGAAGACTTTTCCCCGCAGGAAATAAGCCATAACATTAGAACAGGAAAAATTATTTTATACATAGCATTTGATATGAAGAAAATGAAGTTACGGTTGCATCAATAATATTGTTTATACTTTATAGTTGGGTGGTTAGAAGAATTGCATATATGAATTTCGCTGCATAAAGAATTTACTGCACAAGTGTGCGACGCAACGAAAGCCTTATAGTAATTCAAAAGCTGTGTACATAACAATCACCAACTGCTTCCTCCACCGCCACCAAATCCGCCGCCACTAAATCCTCCTCCCCCGCTGAAACTGCCACCACTGCTGCCGCTGCTGCCGGGTGAGCTATAAAATGTACTTGACATTTGGTTCATAGAATTATTTAAACTACTCATGAACATGACTGTGTTGAATGTTGTATAATTACCCACATACCAGTTTGGCGGTGGAATATCAAGACCTTCCAGTTTATCTTTCCATGTATCTGCAATACCAAACACAATGGCATAAGGTAATATCTTGTCAAAATAATGCTCATCCTGCTTTAGAAATTCTTTCAACCGATCTTTCTCCACAGCTTTCAAAAATTCTTTAAAGCCGAGTAGTTTTTGATACAGATCTGTACCTTTTCTCGTTTTCTTTCGCATGAATATGCCGAAAAACATTATAATAATACCGCTTGATAAAAATGCAACACCTGTCCATGCATAACCTTCCAATGCGCCGAACAATACAGCACCACCATATACTATAAATGCAAGGCTAAACACCATAAATAAACAGCCCGTTGTTGCAGAACCTTTTACATAATACTCATCTCTTTTTATTTCAGCTTCTACCTGGCTTTTTGCTGTGTTCATTGATTTGTACAACACATTTTTTAATGAACTTAGTTTTACATTATCGCCTGACGCAAAAATTCCATTGAATAATGTTTGTTCAAAATCTTTTGCAGTTGCAGGTAATTCTTTCAGTTTTATAAAAGTGTATTCTTTATCTTTTATTAAACCAAGCAATGAACTTTTTTCTGTTTCTTCTATTTTTAAATACCCGCCTGCACCCCAGTAGGGTACCAATGCTGTAAGGTCTCTCCTGTTCAGTGTATCATCAATTACATAACCTGAAATACTTGGGCTTACATTTTCAGGCGGATAAAACTCTGTTTGCACTGTTGGCTTTTCATCTTTACCCCATTTCTTCCAGATCAAAAACATACCAATGAAAACACCCAGGGGCAGTATCATCCACGCAATGCCAAGCAAGCTGTAATCCTGTTCTGTTAGAAAATCTTTGGGTAATCCAATGCCAACTGTTAATCCTTCATGATAAACAAGTACCGTAGTGGTATGTCCCGTTAATATTTTATTATCTGTCCAGTTTGATACCGTATTATTCCGCTGCGAACCTGTTGCACCTGTTGCCACAAAATAATCCGGCGTGCCGGGTAGCGTATCATATAACGATACGGTGAAGTTTACAGAGTCTATTGTTGTTTCCCATTTGTCGCCAATGATGTTGAAATATAATTCCGCATGATCTTTAAAAAAGTTTATAGCATTCAGCATGCGGTAATGAATTACATACTGCTGATCGCCATCAACCACCTTATCTGCAGAACCGATCTTGATAGATTTATAATCACCATCTGTACTTACTTCATAATCCCATCCATCAACTTTTACATTCTCTATGATCGTATGTGAGTAGCGGCCAGACTCCAGTTGCCTGTCTGCTTTTTCTGCACCCTCAGGCAACGATTGTAATTTATATCTGAAAGGGATGGCGCGGATAATGCCATGCCTCGCTTCTGTGAAATGAACATTGATAGTTTCATCCACATCAAGCGATGCATCCTTATTTACATGTACTGTAACATCATATTGCCTGATGGTAAAGTATTCCTGTGCTGTTGCAATGTTGGCGAGGGCAAATAAAATAAAAAGGGATACAACTATTTTTTTCACGCAAATGCTCTTTTAAAATTTTACTTCTACATTTTTTGCTTCCTGTTTGTCTTCCAGTTCAAAGAATTCTCTTGGCTTAAAACCGGTCATGTTTGCCAATATCACACCCGGAAATTGTTGAATAGATGTATTATAATCTCTTACGGTTGCATTGTAGTACCGGCGTGCATTACCAAGATCGCCTTCTATATTTTGCAATGCTGTTTGCAGTTCAAGAAAATTCTGGTTTGCTTTCAGGTCAGGATAATTTTCTGCGATAGCCAGTAAACCACGCAAAGCACCACTAAGGTTTTGGTTGGCCTGTGCAGCAGCCTGTACATCTCCTGCAGGTACTGCTACTGCTGCATTACGCGCCTGCACTACTTTTTCAAGTGTCTGGCTTTCGTGTGCCGCATAACCTTTTACGGTGTTCACCAGGTTGGGAATAAGATCAAAACGTTTTTTCAGGAACACATTAATATCGCTCCAGCTATTGTCGATCTTGATCCTTGCTTTTACAAAACCATTGTACATGCCCACAAACCATAAGAGCAATAAAACAATTATGCCGAGAATGATCCAGAGTGCCATAGTAAAATATTTATTGGTAAAAGAATTGGTTGCAAAATCGTTAAGCGTTCGTTATTGCAATGTAATGATTTTAATAAGAAGAAGAATTTTTATGGGACAAGCTGAAGTATTTTATGGCGTCGGCTGTTGCGTCGCACACTTGTACATTCGGTTAATGTTTTAGATGAATAAACCTTAGTACAATAATGAGAAGCGATGGAACAGTTTACTTCTTTCATTCCCACAATGTTACCTGCAAGGAGCGCTTTGAGTTATGAGTAATATCAAATGCTGCTATCATCATTCAATGCAATAAATTTGTACTGCGATTGTTGCACCTATTTTATCACTTCAATTAAACCGTTATGGAAAATAAAGAAAAATTAGAAGAACTGAATAAAGCCAAATTAGAAAAGGTAGACGAAATGCTGCAATCAAAAACTGAGCTAAGCGAAGAACAGCATGAGAAAATAAGTGAAGCAAAAAAAGAATGGCAGGCTTCGTGGAATAAGTTTTTAGAATTGCTTTTAGTTTTAGAGAAACTTGAAATATAATGGTTTCCGTCTCCACAACATTCCCTGTAAGGAACGCTTTGGATTAAGAGTAATATTTAAAATTCATATCAACGATACCGCAGCGTCCTCGGCCAAAGCACAAACCTATACGAGTGATACTGCGGAAACCTCAGGTTAATATTTGCTTTGCGGCATAAAGATATAAACGTACAAGTGAGTGACACAACAGGTGATGCCACGAAGAACATACAGCCCGCCCCATAAATTTTATTCTTTCGATAATTGCTTTTTATTATTAAATTTATTTCAGCAATCAACAGAAAGGCTCTGGTTTAACCCCGGCAATTTCCCCGTTCCGTACGTTTCTAAAACCCCTATAATATGACCACGAAAATTATCGGCTATCTTGGATGGGCAATTGTTTTGTCCGTTTCATTTTATTTTATCTACAACAATGTTTTTAATTATTTCAGTTACGACAAAACACATTATAGCGACGGTGGTTTCTGGCCCTCGTATGCTCCTTTCCTTCTTGCGCATGTTGTGTTTGGAATGATAGCCCTGTTACTGGGCCCGTTGCAGTTTATACCTGCCATTAGAAAAAAATATGTAAAAACACATCATACAATTGGAAAGATCTATCTTATCAGTATTCTAATTGCCGCATCTGCTTCGTTGTATCTGTCTATCGATAAAGTGATCATTACAGAAAAGGGAATAAACTTTGGAACAGGCCTTATGGGGCTTGCCATCGCCTGGCTGCTTACATCAGGTATGGCTTACTGGAGCATACGGCACAGAAACTTTGCGCAACACCGCGAATGGATGGTAAGAAGTTTTGTTGTTACTACCGCATTTGCCAGTTTCAGGCTGTTTAATAATACACTGATCGACGATTTTCATATCGACCCAAATGCTACCAGCGATGTAATGTCATGGGCATGCTGGGCATTTCCATTGCTTATTACAGAAGTAGTTTTGCAGGCAATAAAAATACGCAGAGGTTATGCGGCTCTTTCAAAAAAACAACAGCAGAATGTTGTAAAAGCAGTCTAATGTTCTCAGCCAAAACGCAACCTGTGCGAATGACACAGGGCTAAAACTTCCTGCGCTTTTATTCCGGCAGCAGAAAGCCAAGACTGAAGCTATCTCGAATACCGTCCAGTAAAGCTTTTATATAAAAGAAGGTTACCAGCCTTGTTGGGTCGCGGTCATAATCTATTTTACCTGTTCTTTTTTTTACAGGCGTTGAGGCATCTTTAGTTTTTGGAATAATAAAATTGTGCAACGCAAAAGTGGGTAACCATGCGGTCTTATTTTCCTTACCGTTATTTTTCAATTTATCTATTACAAGGTCATGATATGCGCCGATAATTTCTCCCTTTGCTTTTTTGCTGTTAGCAGAAAAGTTGAACGATAAATGATCAAGCACCCCACTTTCAATATGAAATTGTCCCAGGTTCTCTGCGGATGGGTTAAGCGCGGTAAGATGTAAATCTTCAATAGCGCCTTTTATATCTTCATTGCCTGTTGGCAAATCAAGATCGATACTGGCATGTATATTTCCCGCATTCATGATACTGCCTTTTACACTTGCAGTAAGAACAGACTTGTTATTTTTATCCTGCCTGTTAAAAAATGGCTGCATACTGATACTGATATGGGCAATTTTTATAAACCCGGTTTGATTACCCTTCTTTGGAAATTCTTCTGAAGTTACTGTGGCATCTGTAAGTTTAAAATGACTGATGTAAACATCTGCAGGAATCATTTTCAGGTAATCAGCAGATGTTGGCTGCTGTTTCATTAGCCGTGGCAGACGCCTGTCGCGGAAAACATAAACAACGCTTTGGTTAATGTTTAAATTTGCAGCGATAAATTTTTTCTTACGTAGTTTCATTACATCAAGTCCGTCAACTTTTACAGATGAAACTGTGGCACGTATATGATCTGCCTGGTGATGCAGCTTTTGCCCGAGTTGAAATTTACCAAGGTCTGGTATAAGGTTTACCGAATCAATCAGCAGCGTAGAATCTTTACTGTTTAAAGCTATCTTTTTTATATGAACAGTATGATAGCCGGGCAATGCATAATTTACATCAGTCAGCGCACATTGAACATTTGAAAAATGAATACTGTCTGCTGAAAAATCAGCACCCAGATGGGCAACGTACAGATCCTCTAAAATTATCTCTCCGTTCAATAAATCTTCCTGCTTATCATCGTTTAGTTCTTGTACTGTTGTATTTAATAATTCTACTTTGTCAAAGAACAGATTTTCGAAAGGCAGTTTAATTGCAGAAAATATCCGGGAACTAACTGAATCCTTTTTATCATAGAGGTAAGGGTCTAATTTTATACGGCCATTTTTTAGCTGTAATAAAGATGCACTGAAGTTTTTACCCGAAATAAGTTTAAAGTAATTTATACCGCCAATATGCAATACCGGGAAATACAAATCATGTGTATGTTTTTTATGTGCTGTATCAGGATGGTATTTGATAGAAAGACTATCTATATCTATAGAGCCGGAAAGTAAACTTATATGCACATCACTATAACCCGCATTTGCCACCGGCTGAAATTGTTTCGTTAAATCATACAGTCTTTTTTTTAGTATGCTTTTTAAAATCATATTACCAACTACCAGCAAAAGCAATAGAGCAGTTAAACTGATCATCCATCTAATCCATATTTTTTTCTTTTTAGTGTGCATGAGGAAGTATATGACCTGTTACCATTTCGTCCTGGTAACAGGTTGCAATTGAAATGCCGAAGATTTAAGCCATGCAGGTCAGCGACTTAAAAGTTAAAAACCCTATCATCCCCACCTGGTGAAGAAAATATTGCCCAATACAGGAATACTTAAGTCATAGTTTGTTAAACATTCTTTTTAAAAATACAGCAAGTGCGATACTATAATTTTGAGCCCATCTATTGTACTTGTGGCATCGCCTGTTGCGTCGCACCCTTGTACACAAGAATGCAAATGAACAATGAGCACTGACTATCCTTATCCTTTTTATCAATAATTTCAACTGTTGCATTGCGGTGATTTATAAGGCCATCAAGACCGAGACGTGTTTGGGTTAATTGCAATCCTTTTGACTGATGGAGATTATTTTCTTTTTTAAATTTATTTTGTTTCGACATTTCCCTTCCAAGGCACCCTGAGAACAGCAACAACAGGGGCAAACAAATAAGCTTTCGTAAATTATTTTTTTTCATTGCTATTTTTTTATAATGAATAGTATGAAATGCTGAGGTTAGAGCTAAACAATCAAACAAGGCTGAAAGCCTGTAAATTGGCAAATGAATCATTTGAATTAATATTTCTTTTCCAAGGGAAAATAGATGACAGGCAGCGCAGGATAAAATACAGGATGTGAAAATAATATCACTGATTAATGGCAATTGGCCAGGGTATATTCATTTCGATTTGTTCATTATTGTTATGAACCAACAAGTGTGCGACGCAACAGAAGATGATATCAGCAATACAGATAGGTACAAAATGCCAGTTGTGTAATACCTTACCGACACTCATCAAACAGGATCTTTGCTGTATTGAAAAACGCTTATCTTCAACACTTCCAAAAATTTTAACTGATGAAACAATTTATAAGTGCAGTTATTTTATTTGCAGCGATTATTGGATGTAACAGCAATACACAACCAGGTGCAAAAGCTGATACAGATGCTGCCTTTCAAAAACTTGCAAATGATTACCTGGACGGCTACTTTGCTGCAAGACCACTTTATGCAGTTTCGCTTGGATTTCATGAAGGTTACGATGGCAAAGTGCCTGATTACAGCAAAGCCGCACTGGATGCGGAATTGAGCCGACTCAAAGGTTTTGATTCGCAGCTTAATTCCATTGATACCACAGGCTTAAGCAATCAGAATTTTATGGACTTCCGTATTCTCCGTAACGCCATTAAGAGCGAGATATTGAATATAGAAGATGAACATATATACACGCACAATCCAATGACATATGCAGGTGCAATTGATGTGAATACTTACGTTAAGCGTGACTTTGCACCGCTGGAAGAGCGTCTGAAATATATTATTTCAACGGAGAGAGTAATACCTGCATTATTTGCCGCTGCCAAAACCAACCTGGAAGATTCATTACCAAAACCATTCATTGAAACAGCCATACAAATTGCAGAAGGTAATGCAGGTTTTTTAAAAGGCGATCTGCTTACTGCATTGAAAGATGTGAAGAATGATACGCTGATAGCTGTATTTAAAAAAGTAAATGATACTGCCATAAAAGCTTATGATAATTTTGTGCAATGGCTTACCAAAGAAAAACTACCAAAGGCAACGAATCATTACGCCATTGGCAAAGAGAATTATAAAAAAATGTTGCTGTATAGTGAAGGTATTACTATGGAGCCTGAACAAATTTTGGCAATTGGTATGCAGGAGTTAAAAAAAGAACAGGCTGAATTTAATGCCGCTGCAAAGATCATTAATCCCAATAAAAAGCCTGTGGATGTTTATCACGACCTACAGAACGATCATCCAACAGCAGACAGTCTTATACCTGTAGTTAAAGAACACCTGGAAAGTATCAGGCAATTTTTAATAGATCATAAAATATGCAGCATACCTTCCGAAGTACGTGTTGGTGTAAAAGAAACGCCGCAATATGCAAGAGCAACAAGTACTGCTTCAATGGATGTTGCAGGGCCTTTTGAAAAGAAAGCAACTGAATCTTATTATTACGTTACACCTGTTAATGCATCATGGAATGCAAAACAAAAAGAAGATTGGTTGCACCAGTTTGATTATTACACTACAGATAATGTAACCATTCATGAAGCTTATCCCGGGCATTATATGCAGGGCCTGCATTTGAACGCTTCCAATGCAACAAAAATCGAAAAGATATTTGGCAGTTATGCATACGTAGAGGGCTGGGCTCATTACTGTGAAAAGATGATGGTGGATGAAGGCTTTGGCGGCACAGACAGTGTTACTGCCGCAAAGCATCGGCTTGCGATGAGCGGCGATGCATTGTTGCGCATCTGCCGTTTATGTAACTCTGTTAAAATACATTGTCAGGGCGCAACAATTGAAGAGGGTACAAAATTTTTTATGGACAACTGGTACCAGGGCGAAAAGCCATCTTACCAGGAATCATTACGTGGCAGCTTTGATCCCGGTTATTTATTTTATACAGTAGGAAAGTTAGAAATACAAAAACTAAGAAAGGATTATCAACAACAGGAAGGCAGCAATTTTTCGTTACAAAAATTCCATGATGCAATGATGGATAATGGTATGCCCCCGGTTATCATGTTAAGAGAAATATTATTAAAGGACAAAAGCAAGTGGAACGAAATTTTGTAAATGCATCTTTAAAATTACCATCAGTAAGAAGGAATTTATTTTGATGCCAGCTTTAGTATGGATGGCATCGTTCCTTGCGTCGCACTCTTTTACATTTTATTCTTCGCTGAACTATTAGATACCGATACAGATATTCAGGCTTTTCAGAACTATAGGCCTGCATTTCAAATTTTCACAATCTTACCGATTAGTCTTTGCCGCTATGTGGCTTTCTATGTTATATACGCGCTACAGGATTCAGGGTTTTCGCCGCAATGGCAGAAAATTTCCGTACCTTTACCGGAATCTGCCGAAAACAGTAGCAACTTTTCCTCAGATAAACGTCTCTCCACCACTACTTTCCTTTAATTGAACAAATATTATTTCAAACAAAACAGTAATACACTATGGCAGAAACATGGAACAAGAAAGAAAGAATAAAGAAAAAACAACAACAGAAAAAAGAAAAAGCGGAAAAGAAACAGGAAAGAAAAGATAATTCAAGGGATGGCAACAACCTTGAAAGCATGATTGCCTACCTGGATGAAAATGGCAATCTTACTTCCCAACCACCGGATCCACGCAAAAAAATAACGGTAAAAGCCGAGGACATTGAGATTGGTGTACCGAAACACCAGCCAGTTAACCCTGAGGATCTCATAAGAAAAGGAACAGTTACTTTTTTTAACGATGCAAAGGGATATGGCTTTATAAAAGACGCTGATTCGAATGAAAGCGTTTTTGTACACATCAATTCTTTGACGGAAGAAATCAGAGAAAATAATAAAGTAACGTTTGAAGTAGAGATGGGCCCCAAAGGTGCCAATGCAATAAATATAAAACTGGTGAAATAGACCCGGAGACATTTAAAAAACCGAGTAAATATAAAAGAGATTTCCGCCCACACAGCGTTACCTGCAAGGAACGCTGTTTTGTTTTATAATACTGCAGCTAAAGCATATTATACAAACAGCTTTTCCGGCCCACCCAAAATATCATATAATTTCGTTAGCAGTTCATTATTGTTATGAACGTACAAGTGAGTGACACAACGATGCTAAATAGCGGGCTGAAGCCGGGAATAGAAAAACCTTTCGCATTGTTATAAAGTTACCTGCAGTATTTGCTGAAACAATTTGTACATTGAGTATCGGCGTTCAGGAAAATTATTTAGCATTATTATCACAGATAAAAGCTTGCGCATGAATAAATTTTTTTCTTTAAGCTGCATCATTCTTTTATTCCATATTATGTATGCAGCCAATGCTCAGGATACCATCAGAAAATCGGGTCCGGTAAGTTTTAAGAAACATAGCATCAGTAAAATATTTGTTTCTGAAGGTGCAGCAACCGGTGAAATAATGATGGGAAAACTGACATACTTGCCGGAAATTATTGGTATGAAGCACCTCATTGGACCCCTCACGTCTTACATGCCGACACGCTGAACCCTGTGCCTGAATACAGTACAACTTTTTTAAATTTCTGCATGGACGTAAATAATGATGGATGGGCTGACCTGATAAGATTCGATGTGCCCGGTGGTGTTTGTGTCTGGTATGAAAATAACAAAAATAAAAAAGGGCTATGGCAAAGGCACATGATACTGCCATATGCAGGTATTGAGAACCCTGCATTTGTTGATGTTGATAAAGATGGCAGAAATGATATTATTTGTAATGATACATTGGCGAAAGAAGTGATATGGCTAAAATCGCCTGTTGAAAAAAAAGATACGGTGTGGCAGCGTTTTGTAATAAGTCATGACAAGTTTATAGCAACCAACCGGTACACACATGGTCTTGGTTGGGGTGATGTAAATAAAGATGGAAGGAATGATGTGATCATTAAAAGCGGCTGGTGGGAATCTCCTTTAAATGTTACAGATGCAGACTGGAGATTTCATCCTGCTGATCTTGGTGAAGATTGCGCTAATATGTTTGTACTAGATGTGGACGAAGATGGAGATAATGATATCATCAGTTCTTCTACACACAACTACGGTGTTTGGTGGCATGAACAAAAGATAGATGCCCGGGGAAATGTAACATGGGAAACGCATGAGATAAGTATACTGTTTTCCCAGTCTCATTCGCTTGCCATGGTTGATATGAACGCAGATGGGCAGCCTGATCTTGTAACAGGCAAACGTTATCGTGCACATAATAATGGCGATCCCGGCGCTTTTGAGCCAGGCGTTTTATATTGGTTTGAATTTAAGCCAGGCAAAAATCCACAATGGATACCTCATGAGATTGATGATAATTCTGGCATAGGAAATAGTTTCGTAGTTAAGGACATTAATAATGATCAGCTAATTGATATCGTTGTTTCCAACAAAAAAGGTGTGTTCTTTTTTGAACAGATAAAATAATAATAAGTAATGTTTTTTTACACTTGCAGGCTAACAATATTTTTTGTAGTTTGACTGTAACGAAAAATATCGGTACGAATTTTATTATCAACTACACAACTCAAAGCCATGCCATCATTTCCCAAACCTTCATTTGCTTACACCGTAAATGTATCTAAAGAAATAAGTGCTTTGCGCACTTACATGAAATCTGATGCTGCGCTAAAAATTCCGGCAGCCACAAGTAAAACACTTCGTATAGCCACGTGGAATATTGCAAACCTGGGAGAACAGGACAGAGAAGATGCACACTTACAGATAATTGCTGAAATCATATCCTGGTTTGATATAATTGCTGTGCAGGAAACAAAAGAGAATTATGAACATTTTAAAAAAATAGTTGCTTTTGCAGGCAGGAAATATAAATTCATCTTTTCTGATGCGGCAGGAAATAATGAGCGTCTTGCTTTTATTTATGACAGCAATAAAGTAAAAGTATTGGAAGAAGTAGCTGAGTATGCTATACCACCAAGCGATTACGGAGATATTAAAATAACAGGCGTGCCAGCCACTTTTGCTGGCTTTGACAGAAGCCCTTTCATGGTAAGTTTTGCTGCCGGGAATTTTCAGTTTACATTGATGACCGTTCACCTGTATTATGGTGATGAAACGCCTAAGAAACTGGGGCGCAGATGTCTTGAAGCATATGCGGTTGCACGATGGGCAGATCTTAGGGCGAAAAGTAAATACACCTATAACGGTATAAAAGATGTTTTTGCAATGGGCGATTTTAATCTTCCAAAAATTGATAAGGATGATATTATTTATAAAGCACTGGTAAAACGTGGCCTGCAATTGCCTGCTCATACTTCATTGGTATACTCAAACATCAGTAACGATCAGCAGTACGATCAGATAGCTTTTCTTCCAGGCACTAAAACGCGAATTAAAAGCGATGGCATTTTCCCTTTTGATAATGCAGTGTTTGCAGATATTTATGCTACACGAAAAACTTCTTTCAAGGGATATATTAAGTATTACATTTCTGATCACCGGCCCATGTGGATTGAACTTGATATGCAGTAATATTGAAAGCACTATACAAACCAATTTTAATAGTACTGAGTTTTTTATATTGTAAAAAGTAAATGCTCGGTATTATTCAAACAGTACAAGTGAGTGACACAAGCGGCGATGCTATGAAAAACTAAAGCTGGTAAAATTTCTTCACGCCACACTGATTGCATCAACAATAAATTTATTTTGCCTTTTAAACAAGTAATAAATGTTCGACAATTATTACAAACCGGATAACCCCGTCTGGCATGCATTATCAGAAACCCATTTACCAGAATGGTCAACTGGTTTCTATAACGGGAGAACGTATGCGTATGCATGGCTTAACAGAAGTTAGTGCAGTTGTTACACATCCAGAATATACTGGCCGCAAGTATGCACAACAACTCGTTGCGCATGTAGCCAATAAAAATTTATCCGCAGGCATTACCCCTTTTCTACATGTTGCAGCAACAAATGAAAGAGCTATAAAGATCTATGAACTATCAGGCTTTACAAAACGAAGGTTAATTAATTTCACTAAAATAAAAAGGCGAAATAATAAAACATTCTAAACCAGGTTGAACAGTCATTCAACTATATAAATATTACGAACCCGGCTGCATTACTACTATAGCTCTTTGTTGCGTCGCACTCTTGTACGTTCCTTTCGTTATGCAGCTTAAACGCCTGATTATTTGCTCCCATCCCATCTTCATATTTAATGCGGGTAATATATCAACCTGTTTTAACATTACTGGTACAAGAATTGAATGATTACAAACGGGACAATTCATAATTCAACATATATAATTAATCATAAAATATGGCTGATAAAAATAAAATAACGAAACATAGTTTTATCGAGAAACTTTCAGCTGAAGTAACAAAAGCAACCGGCAGCACAGCAGCTATCTGCATTGCGTTTGGACTTATAGTATTGTGGGCAATGCTTGGCCCTGTATTTCATTATTCTGAAAACTGGCAACTGGTTATTAACACAGGCACCACCATCATCACTTTCCTGATGGTTTTTCTGATACAAAAATCACAGAACAAAGAATCTATGGCTGTACAGCTAAAACTAAACGAACTTATCGCAGCACATGAATTTGCCAGTAACCGGCTTGTTGATGTGGAAAATATGACTGAAGATGAACTTAAAACAATTCACGATTACTATTGCAATCTTAAAGAAAAAACAAAGAATGAAGAATCTTTACAGGTTTCACATTCCATTGAAGAAGCCGGGAATATGCATGAAATTAAAGTGGCGGTAGAAGAAGATATAAAAGATAAAGTTGATAAAAATAAAACCTGAAAATAGTGGGTAGTTTTTACTGCTGTGAGTAATTAGTTCCTCAATACTTTACCAGATACCCGCTATGCCATTTTAATTTCAGTACATAATTCTATGGCATGAAATTGCCCCAATATAAAAAAACGTTTAACCATGGAAAAGAGCACTTCAAAAAAAACGCCTGCAAAAAAATCAACAGGCAACACAGCGAAGACAACACCTGAAATGAGCCCTGTACTTCATCAGTTTTTTCTTGATGAATTAAAAGACATTTACTGGGCTGAAAAACACCTTACAAAAGCAATCCCTAAAATGCAGAAGGCCGCAACTTCTGAAGAACTTGCCAACGCTTTTGCAGATCATCTTAAAGCCACTGAAGGGCATGTAAGCCGATTGGAACAGGCATTTGAATTGCTTGGAGAAAAAGCAGTAGCAAAAAAGTGTGACGCAATGGAAGGGATTGTTAAGGAAGGAGAAAGTATTATTGAAGATACCGAAGAAGGCACTTCAACAAGAGATGTAGGTTTAATATTGGCGGCACAAAAAGTAGAGCACTATGAAATCGCCACTTATGGTGGCCTTCACCAGCTTGCACTTACAATGGGCCATAATGATGTAGCAGAAATTCTGGAGCAGACTTTGAGTGAAGAAAAAGAAGCAGACCAGTTGCTTACAGATATTGCAGAAAATAATGTGAACTATGCCGCAAACAGGGAGCAATAATTAGTGTGAATTTTGCTTAAGAAAAAAACCATCTATGCATGCATAAATGGTTTTTTATTTTAAGACCAATTGCAAACCATCATACTATTTAACTTTATCTAAAATTAACGTATGCCGTATGAGCTGTTGTTACAGAATGTTTCAAAACATATTTCACTGGATGAAGCAGAAAAAGATTACTTCACCTCATTGCTTAAAGAACGGCAGGTTACTAAAAAAGAGCTTATTCTAAAAGAAGGGCAACTGTGCAGGCATATCAATTTTGTTAATACGGGAATATTAAGAGCTTACTATAATTGTAAAGATGGGAAAGAATCCACTATCATGTTTGCGGTGGAAGATTGGTGGATTACAGATATGTATTGCTTCATCAATCATAAACCAGCCATGCTGCAGATAGAAGCAGTTGAAAACAGCAACATCTTACAATTACAAAAAAGTGACCTCGATAAGCTATACATGAAGGTTCCCAGGTTTGAAAGATTCTTTCGTATCATCATGCAGAATGCTTATATAAGAGAGCAGTTAAGGATCATTCAAAATCTTTCACTTACTGCGGAAGAACGATACAATATTTTTTTAGAGAAATACCCGCACGTAGCAAAACAGGTTACACTAAAACAAATAGCTTCTTATTTAGGTATAACACCAGAATTTCTGAGCATGGTGAGGGCAAATAAAAAAAAGTGATTTCTTAAACTACATTAAGCCTTTACAATATTTCATTTGCTTCCTTTGCAAAAAGAAAATATATGCTGATACTTATTGCAGGCCCTTATCGCAGCGGCACAAATGATGATCCCCAATTAATGCAACAGAATCTTGACAGGTTAGAAGCTGCCGCACTTCCATTGTTTCGTATGGGGCACATTCCAATGATCGGTGAATGGGTGGCCTTACCCTTATTAAAACTTGCAGGTTCCCAAAAGCCGGGTGATGCAGTTTACGAAGAAATTTTGTACCCTGTAGCGCATCGTTTACTCCTGAAATGCGATGCAGTACTGCGTCTTGAAGGTGCTTCAAAAGGTGCAGATGAAGATGTAAGAATTGCGAAAGAAAGAGGGTTGACCGTATATTACCATTTGGAAGATATACCAAATGTTACAGCATAAAATATTCAACAGGTGTTTTTTACTGCTGAGATATATTGAAAACGTACAAGTGTGCGACGCAACGAAGGTCTAATCATTGCATCAGATGCCGGTTACATAAAAAATTGCATTCTATTATCCACGGGACTATAAGCCGTTTGGTACAAAAGACTTTACTATATTAGCGCCGTTGATAACCATAACCACCATAGAAAATGCCGATGCATTAAATAAAGCCAGGCGTATCATGAGGTACGTTTTACTTTATTGCACCTCAGGAAAAATAAGCATGCGTGTTGATGAAAAAGAATTTACCATACATGCCGGAGAAGTCATTACTATAACATCGGGACAAATACACTCCATCAGCAAGACGGCAAAAGCAAAAGGAGTTGTACTTGAATTTACATTAGACTTTTTTTGCAAAGATGATAAAGACATTGAGCTAATTTTTCACAATGGTTTGTTTTGCCATTTTGCAATGAATGAAATTATTGCGGTTGATAAAAATATAATGGAAACTCAATTGCAAAACATCACTGAAGAACTTTTAAATAAACCTTACCAATATCTTATTTCTGTGCATTCACGTATAGAATTAATATTGGTAACTATTAACAGGGCAAAGGTTGCGCGTGGTGATGAGATATGGAAACCAGATGCGCTGTTCCTGAAATTTCTGGAAGCTGTAAGATCAAATTTTGAGCACAATTACCCACTTTCAACCTTTGCAAAAATGCTTGGCACCACTGAACTTAAACTAAATGAATTGGCCAAACTGCATGCAGGCAAAACAGCGCAGAATATTATTTACGGCCTTATTGCATCTGAAGCAAAGCGCCTGCTTACTTATGAAAATCTTTCTGTAAAAGAAGTTGCTTACAAACTTGGTTTTAATGACCCGTTTTATTTTTCCAACTTCTTTAAAAAACATACACGCATTGCCCCGAAAACATATCAAAGCAACTACGCTTTATAAATCTTACATGCTTTTCTAAAGATCGTCTATGGTTATAGCTGCATGTTGAAAATACCTTTGTTATACAATAATCAAAGTATAAAACAACAAACGTTATGAACACAAACATGCAGCATTACATTGCCAGTACAGGCAATATGGAATGGAACCCTTTAAGGGAAGAAGGTGTAAATACGTCAGGTATCTATGTAAAGATCCTGCGTTTTGATGAGCAGCAGCAAAGACCGCCAAGTATTCTTTTAAAGTTTGATGCAGGTGCAAAATATCCATATCACAACCATCCAGGCGGTGAAGAAATATTTGTTATGCAGGGAACTTGTTTGGTGAATGACACGTTGCTACATGCAGGTGATTACTTATACACGCCGCCAGGTTTTAAACATGCAGTAACAACAAGTACAGGTTGTGAACTTCTATTCATTGTTCCACAGGAAGTAGAGATATTAGAAAAATAAAATAATGAGCCCGGCAGCAGTATAAGCATTATACTTTTCTTGCGTCGCACGCTTGTACTTTCTGTTCCACTTGCAGCGCGTTAGCAAAATTTATTATTCACTACAATCATTATCAACAAAATTCAATGAAAAAATACCAGGATATAAGTATACTGTTATTGCGCATAGCAATGGCGGTTACTTTTTTATCAGCTGTGGCTTCCCGTTTAAATTTATGGGGCAAACAATCATCGGGCTGGAATGGCTTTCTTTCTTACACTGCAGAAGTACTCTCATTTATGCCATATTCAATGATTTCTTTGTGTGCTATTGCTTCAACAGTTTTAGAAATTTTATTTGCTTTGATGCTGATAACAGGTTTTAAACTAAAAATAGCAAGCTTAGGTGCAGCTTGCTTAACACTAAGTTTTGCGTTATCGATGGCTTACTCTTATGGCGTTAAATCACCACTTGATTATAGTGTTTTTACAGATTCTGCCGCATGTTTTGCATTAGCAACATTTCCTTCCTGTCGCTGGAGTATAGATATGTGGCTTGTAAAAAGAAAATTACGGATTGGCATTAATACCCGCACGATCACCTGATATCATTTTATTGATAATACAATTATGCTTATACTATTTTTCTAACTTTGAATCACACAAAAGCATTCAATGAATTTTTCTTTAGAGAAATCAATAGAAATCCTGGAACGCACACCATTAGTTCTTCAAACGATGTTGCAAAACATTTCAGATGATTGGACCTCGAACACCGAAGGAGAAGAAACATGGAGCGTGTACGATGTTATAGGTCATCTTATTTATGGAGAAAAGACTGACTGGATGCCAAGAGCAGAAATTATTCTTTCTGATAAACCCGATAAGACATTTGAATCGTTTGACCGCTTTGCACAATTTGAAGAAAACAAAGGAAAACCATTGCAGGAACTTTTGAATGAGTTTATACTATTGCGCCAAAAGAATATTGAACTGCTTCGTTCAAAAAAACTTACAAATAAATATCTGGAACAAAAAGGCATTCATCCTGCATTTGGAGAAGTTACACTGGCACAGTTGATTTCAACATGGGTTGTGCATGATCTGAATCATATAGCGCAGATATCAAGAGTGATGGCAAAACAATATAAGCAGGATGTGGGGCCATGGATAGCTTATTTAAAAATTCTGCAATCTTAATAGTGTATACATGAATAAAGCAATAAGACTAACAACAGTTTTGGCACTTACTGTTTGCACAACAATATTATTTGGCCAAACAAATAAAAATGCAGAACAGAAAAAAGTAAAACCGTTTATTCTGGGAGAAATTCACGAAATACAATCTGCTGAATTATCTGAAAAAAGAATTTTGAATATATATCTTCCTGAAGGTTACGATCGGGCAGATACCGCTAGATATCCTGTAGTTTATTTACTTGATGGTTCAGCAGATGAAGATTTTATTCATATCACGGGCCTGTACCAGTTTAACAACTTTCCCTGGATAAACAGGGTGCCAAAATCAATAGTGGTGGGCATTGCGAATGTAGACAGGAAAAGAGATTTTACTTACCCAACAACCATTACAGAAGATTTTAAAAAATATCCTACAACCGGCCAATCAGAAAAGTTTATCAATTTTATTGAAAAAGAATTGCAACCATATATTGACAAAACATTCAACACAAATACTTCAAAAACAATTATTGGTCAATCTTTAGGCGGTTTGTTGGCAACAGAAATACTGCTCAAAAAACCACGGCTATTCAACAAGTATATTATAATAAGTCCCAGCCTTTGGTGGGATAATGGTTCTTTGCTAAACATACAATCTGAAATACTTCAAAATACTTTTAAAGAGAAAACAGACATTTATATTGGTGTAGGCAAAGAAGGCCTTGGACCCGGCGTTACACCACATGTTATGGAAGTTGATGCAAATTTATTAGCGGAGAAAATTAAGAAAACACAAAGCAAAAGCGTTACCGTTTATTTTGATTATCTGCCACAGGAAGATCACGCAACAATTACACACCAGGCCGTATTTAATGCGCTAAGACTTTTATACCCTTTAAATAAATAAGAAATAACAAAGATTCATTTGCTTATAAAAGTGATGACCGTACAAGTGAGTGACACAACGAAGATGCCACGAAGAACAAGAGTTCATCAACAAAAAAATTATTGTACCTGCCAGATCACTGCTTCATAAGACTGCAATGTTTCATTCATAGAAGGCTTTGCATAATTGCTGATCAACAGTTTTGCCTTAGAGAGATCAATGCCTGTTTCAGCAGTTGCAACATCTTTTGAGAAATTAAGCAGCACCAATATTTTATTGCCATTCATTTCTCTTGTGTATGCATATATGTTTGGGTTATCCTTATCAAGCAAAGTGTATTTGCCATACACCAGTGTTTTATTTGTCTTGCGCAACTGCACAACCTTACGAAAATAATTAAGCACAGAATTAGGATCTTTTTCTTCCGCTGCTTCATTGATAATTTTATAATTAGCATTTACGTTTATCCATGGCATGCCCGTTGTAAAACCCGCATTCTTATTGCTGTTCCATTGAAAAGGTGTGCGGCCATTATCCCTGCAACTGAATTGTATTTCTTTCATAAATTTTTGCATATCGCCACCAATATCTTTTTGATGTTGATATTCATTCAGCGTAGGCATATCCCTGTAATCTTCAATTTTAGTAAAGCCTGCATTTGTCATTCCCAGTTCATCACCATTATAATAATAAGGCGTGCCACGCATCGTCATGATAAACGTTGTAAGCATCTTGGAAGAAACATCCCTGAACTGCGGCGCATCATTTCCAAACCTGCTTACCATTCTTGCCTGGTCGTGATTGGCAAGAAAAACAGACAACCATCCATTTGCGGCAAATGCACTATCCCAGCGACTGAACACTTCCTTAAAATGTAAAAGACTATAGCCATCCGGCTTTGCAATATCAACACCTTCAAAAGCATAAGCCATATTCAGTTCTTTGCGATCTGCATCTACAAGATTATGTGCATCTTCAAAAGAATTACCTGCACCTTCTGCTACACTCATCACATCATAGTTGCTGAATACCTGGTTATACATTTCTTTTATATAGCCGTGCAGGTTACCCTGCATGGAATAGTATTGCATAAAATTCCTTTCATACCCTTCAGGAAAAGCAGGAAAAGTGGTATCCTTCGCCGCAAAGCCAAATGCATCAAGCCTGAACCCATCAATACCTTTATCAGCCCAGAATTTCATAATGTCATACACTTCCTGCCGCAGCTTTGGATTCTCCCAGTTTAGATCAGGTTGCTTGCGGCTAAAATAATGCAGGTAATATGCATTCGTAAGAGAATCATATTTCCATGCATCATGATTTATATCAAACAAACTATAACGATACGCCGGCTTTCCTCTTTCCGCATTCCACCAGTGATAATAATTTCTATAAGGACTCTCTCTTGAACTGCGGCTTTGTTTAAACCACTCATGTTCATCACTGCTATGGTTTACCACAAGATCCATCACCAGCTTAATGCCGCGGTCATGCATGCCTTTCAGCAACGCATCAAAATCTTCCATGGTTCCAAAATCGTTCATGATGTTGCGGTAATCACTTACATCATAACCATTATCATCATTAGGCGATTGATAAACAGGATTCAGCCATATCACATCAACACCAAGACTTTTAATATAATCAAGTTTGGAAATAATTCCTTTCAAATCTCCTACCCCATCACCATCACTGTCTTTAAAACTGCGTGGATAAATTTGATAAACGATCGCTTCTTTCCACCATTTAGGGTCATTGCCACTTTGGGCATTTGATGCAAGGAAGAATAATAAAAAGAATAGTACAGTCAGGTATCGAAGCAGTTTCATATAGCAGCAGTTTATTCAAATCAAATATAACTATTGTGCTGCGTATTTTTTTATGAGCCTGGCTGCATTACTGCTATTAAGCACCGGTTGCGTCGCGCTCTTTTACAAAAGATCGTTAAGCAGCATAAAGCGAATTAAACGTTTATGAATATTTAAAACCGAAAGCGGACAATTGCATTTGCGAAATAAATTTATATTGATAACGAAAAATTTTTTATAGATTTATTTCAGCAATATAAATGCTGGCGGTAATTTTTAAAGATGCTACTTCAAATTAAAAAGACAGGTGACAAAACCTACAGAATTGACGGTAACCCTTATTTCATTGCAGGTCTTGTTTGCTTCATCATCACTTTTCTGTTAGGACTTATTGGAACAAAAGGATTAGATAAAGCCTTTGTGTATGCTGCAGGCATAACAATCTTAGTGACACCGATTGTTTATGTTCTTGACCAAGTAGGCAAGAAAAAACATAGAAAAATTATTTCATCAAAACTTTTTCAACATCTGCTGGCTATAGGTTTTGAAGTGGAAGAACAAAAGGACTACACGGGGCTTATAGGAGAAAGAAACCAAACGGCTTTTAGAATTTATTACGATTGGAACAAGCTGTCAAAAGGGTTTTTCAGTTTCGGTGATATTGTCATCGTAGGCTATTTTGAACCTCTGGTCAACAACTTTGAAAAGGGTACTATAAACGAAGAACTTTTGAATAGCTTAAACAGCAAGTACAAAGAAACTTTCTGGACAAGCAAAAAAATTTTATCACGGTTTGCTCCTGCATTTTTCCTTAGACATTTGAACTATTACCCCTTTACTAATACCGACGCTGTTATTGCTGACTTGGATAAGATTACCGACTTAATAAAAGAAAGTGGGTTGACACCAATAAGTAAGAAGGCGCTACTGGAAAGGCAAAAGGAATTTGGTTACAATTATGCTCCACCGATTGACACATTTGGATTAGAGCAAGTGGATTAAAACTACCGCCAACAGCAGTTTTCTGCTATGCTGACTGACGTAAAAAACATCATCAACAAATCAAATCTCTTATCAGCTACATAATCGGCGACGGAACGCAGATGAACAGTAGAATATATTTTGTACTTTGCTTTTCCAATCGGCTCCTTTTCCAAGCTGACCGAACACAGAATTCCAGCACAGCAGAAAGCCGATGAACTTTGGTGGTTATTTAATGAGAAGTCAGATACAGTATATTAAACATCAATAAGCAGCCATATTATGGTTTCAAATATTCAAAAAGAAAAAGCCGAACTGTTCCTGAAATTTCATCAGGACAAAGAAATGCTGGTTCTGTTAAACTCGTGGGACCCGGGAAGTTCTAAATTAATAGAAGCATGTGGCTATAGAGCAATCGCAACAACCAGTATGGGAATAGCCGCCTCTTTAGGTTATCCCGACTGCCAGGTAATACAATTGCCGGAAATGATTGAAGTTATTACACGGATAGTAAATGCGGTACATGTTCCGGTAACGGTGGATATAGAAGCCGGATATGGAAATAATTTAAATGAGATAATTGATTCGGTTCAAAAGATAATTGCAACAGGAATTGTTGGAATAAACATTGAAGATAGTATTGATTTAAACCCGGTACTAATTGACGAGATGGAATTTTGTGAAAGAATATCAGCCATCCGTGCATTATCAGATTCACTGGGGTTTCATTTAGTAATTAATGCAAGAACGGATTCATTTTATGTTTTGCCAGGTACACCGCAGGAGAAATTATCTGAATCAATAAAGCGTGGTAATAAATACCGGGAAGCCGGTGCCGACTGCATATTTGTACAACCTGTGTCGGATAAAGAGACGATTTCAACATTGGTTAAAGAAATTAATGCCCCCATTAACATTCTTGCAAACCCTACGATTGGGGCAGGATCACCTCTATCTGTACGTGAACTGCAGGATTTAGGTGTTGCCCGTTTAAGCCTGGGTTCCGGTTTGATGAAAGCTACTTTAGCTTTAATTAAAAGAGTTGCTGACGAACTATCAGAAAAAGGAACTTACAATATTTTATTAGATAATCTAACACCGCTTCCAGACGCTGCAATGGCCTATAAAATGGCAATAGGATTGAATAACAGCCGCTAACAAAGGTCATTGTTACACAACCAAATTTTATAATTATCTGTCGTTTTTATTCACAAGCATTCAGGATGTTTTGCAGTATGTCCGTTTTCGTTTTTTTTACAAACACATTGCATATTAATATAGCAACTCAGGCATAAGTGACTTTATAACCGGTTTGATGCAGTACCATGAGAAAATAGTATGATTTCTACGTTTACACCTTAAATAGAGGCATTCAATTTTCAAATAAATTTTATCAAATTTAAAATTAAAAACATGAGCAGGATCACAGTAAAAGACGGTACCGAAATCTATTACAAAGATTGGGGAACAGGGCAAACACTTTTTTTCCATCATGGCTGGCCATTATCCAGCGATGACTGGGATGCACAAATGATGTATTTCGTAAATCAGGGGTTTAGGGTTATTGCTCACGACCGCAGGGGGCATGGACGTTCTACCCAAACCGCCACAGGTAATGATATGGATACCTATGCAGCAGATGTAGCAGAACTAACTACTTTTTTAAATTTAAAAAATGCTATTCACATCGGGCACTCAACCGGTGGCGGAGAAGCCATCCGTTATGCCGCAAAGTATGGCAAAGGCCGCGTAGCAAAAGTGGTACTAATAAGTGCCGTAACACCTTACATGATCAAAGATGAAAATAACCCTGATGGTGTGCCTTTAGCGGTGTTTGATGATATCCGTTTAAATACTGCAACTAACAGGCAACAATTTTATCAAGACATTACATTTCCATTTTTCGGATATAACAGAACAGGAGCAAATATCAAAAAAGGAATTCAGGATAATTGGTGGCGCCAGGGAATGATGGGCGGAATAAAGGCTCATTATGATTGTATAAAAGTATTTTCAGAAACAGACTTTACACAAGACCTTAAAAGTGTTGATGTACCTGTACTGGTGCTGCATGGTGAAGACGATCAGATAGTTCCATACCGCACTACAGCGTTAAAGGCTGCTCAACTTTTAAAGAATGGAAAATTGATTACTTATCCTGGCTTTCCGCATGGAATGCCAACGACAGAAGCTGCAACAATCAATGCTGATATTTTAGCATTCATAAAAAGCCCTGCGGATTAAAAAATATCAACTGCTATGGTATTGCTAATGTTTAGAGTAACGAAATAAACATCAACATTTGAAATTTTATTTGAATCAGTCCGGTCAGAGGGGTTACTATCTGGCTTTAAACCTTCAGCTTCAGCCTTTATAAAGAAGTTGGGAGTTACTAAACATTGGCAATACCTGTTTTATTAGCTGTAAGCATATGCGACAAGTTTTGCTGCGAAAATTCATTACCCATTAATAACATTAATGCCGGAATTTAAAATGCGGGCCACACATAATGCAGCATCAACTCATATTTCAGAACGTACAAGTGAGTGACACAACAGGCGATGCCATAAAAAACTATCGCCTGACTCAAAAAAAATTTTTCTTCTATAATAATATTGCCACGTCTTTGCTTACACACAAAGCAATAAGTAAAGACTATCAATAACGTTCAGCTTTACGCCATCATCACTGCTTCTTTATTATACTTGCTTCGGTATTCTACAGGCGACAGACCGGTAATACGTTTAAAGATTGTTCTGAAAGCCTTTGTATCAGAATAGCCAACTTCATACATTACTTCATTGATATTTTTCCTGCCCACTTCAAGATTCTTTTTTGCAGCTTCTACTTTTACACGCTGAATATATTCAGTAACAGTATTGGCAGTGGCCTTCTTAAACCGGCGCTCCATATTTCTTCTGCCAAGCGCCAGCATAGAAGCCAGCTGATCTACCGTAATCTTTTCATCATAATTACTTTCAATAAATTCCTGCGCTTTTTTTATGGGTTCATCTTCGTGGGTTTTTTGTCCCTGGAACATAATAAATGGCGACTGGCTATTGCGGTCAATATCTATCATAAAAGTTTTGGCTATCATCACTGCCACATCGCGGCCCGCATATTTTTCTATGATGTACAACATAAGATTTAAAAAAGAATAAGCACCGCCGCTTGTGTATATGCCATCATCTTCTGTCATTATCTTATCGTCCACAAGATTTACGTCGGGAAATAAATTTCTGAAATCATTTGCAGCCACCCAATGCGTAGAACATTGTTTACCATTTAGCAAGCCTGTGGCAGCAAGAAAAAAAGAAGCAATACAAAGGCTCGCAACTTCTGCACCTTTTTTATATTGCTCCAATAGCCATGGAACAAATGCTGCGTTGTTTTTCATGATGTCTTCAAGGCTTCCATAAATCGCAGGCACAATAATAAGATCAGTTTTTTTCACATCATCTATCAACACATCAGGACTTATACTAAACAAACCATTGCGCTGGCTTATCTCTTTTGCAATGCCCACCAGTTGCACTTTGAACAATGGTGGTTTACCCATGCGTGCCTGTATGGAATTAACCTCGTTCATTATCTGGTGTGTGCCTTCAATGTTTACCATGCTGGTATGTCCGTGTGGAATAAGTATTGAAACGTGTTTCATATGTTGTATAATTTAAACAGAGATTATATTTTTATGAACCAGGCAATAATGCTGCCATCAAACATCGTTGCGTCGCACCCTTGTACAGCTTGTACATTATTCAGCAATAAACAACCGCATTTTGTTACACAAATATAAAAGAACTCATTGTCGCAATCAACACCTTAGATTGGCGCATTTGCACCCTTTTCTATTCAGCTATTGAAAGTAGGTTTGTAATACTAAATAAATAATTATGGAAATTTATCATATACCCCACAACATAACTGTCTTTGGTAATGAAGTAAACAGTTTTCCAGATGGTATTGGAGAAGCGTTTGATGCGTTAATAAAAATATTGCCAAAGGATGATCACCGGTCTTATTATGGTATTAGCTGGTGCATAGAAAACAACATAACCTATATTGCCGCAGCCGAACAAAAAAAAGAAGGCGAAGCAGAAAAATACGAATGCACTAAATACACCGTAGAAAAAGGAGATTATCTATCCGTTCCTGTGTATGACTGGATGAGCAAAACAAATTGCATTAAGGATGTTTTTACCGAGATCATGAAAGATGAAAGAGCAGACAACCAAACGCCTGCTATCGAGATCTATAAAAATGATAAAGAAATGCTTTGCATGGTAGCAGTAAAACGTTCTATTGAAAGCCTGGAAGATTTTATCAGCACAACTGATGCATTATTAAAAGTGATCCAAGAATTTGATGAAGAACAGATCAATGAAATTCCGCACGAGGGAAGCTGGTCAGCAGCACAGGTTATTGTGCATATAACTAAATCTAACAATGGCATTGCAAAAGCCATGAAGCTTGACGGAGAAAAAATAACAAGAGATACAGATGCAAGAGTGCAGGAATTGAAAAATACTTTTCTTGATTATACAATTAAATTCAAATCACCTGAATTTATTTTACCAGCGGCAGGGCCATATGAAAAAGCTAAAGTATTTTCAGAACTGGAAAGATCCATTGAGCAATTGAGACAAACCAGTAAAAGCGCCAATCTTTCTGAAGCCATTAGGCATCCGGCTTTTGGTGAAATAACAAAACTTGAATTACTGTATTTTGTACTCTTTCATACACAAAGACATACAAGACAATTGAAAAATATATTTAGTGAACTAAATAGTAAACATTATTTGCAAAATTGAAACGCTAAATAAGCTGATTACTACAATGGTGTTGAAGTGAGTGACACAACAGGCGCTGCCAGGAAGCACAAAAGCCGGCAAATAAATTCTCTAACTATAAAACAAAACTATATGAACATTAATCCATACCTGAATTTTGCAGGTAATACAGAAGAAGCATTTAATTTTTATAAGTCAGTATTTGGTGGAGAGTTTACCATGCTGCAGCGTTTTAAAGATACACCTGATGCAGATAAACTACCGCCCGGTGTAGCTAACATGGTCATGCATGTTTCTTTACCCATAGGAAAAGATAATATTTTGATGGGAACTGATGCGCCTGAACAAATGGGCTTCTCATTAACAACAGGCAATAATTTTTATATCTGTATTGGTCCTGATAGCAGAGAAGAAGCTACACGGTTATTCAATGGTTTATCTGCAGGCGGTAAAATTGAAATGGAATTGCAGGATATGTTTTGGGGAGCTTACTACGGCTCACTTACCGATAAGTTTGGTATAAAATGGATGATCAATTATCAAAAACGCCAGTAAAAAAAATTTTAAGAAGAAAATGAGAAAAATAATTATTTGCCTGCACACAACGCTTGATGGCTTTGTGGCAGGACCAAATGGAGAAATGGATTGGATAAAGCTTGATGATGAGATGTTTGACCTTGTTGGCACATTTACAGACAAAGCAGATACAGCATTATACGGGCGTGTAACTTACGAAATGATGGACAACTATTGGCCAACAGCAGCAGATAAACATAATGCAACAAAACATGATATTGAACATTCCAACTGGTATAATGGTGTTGAAAAGATCGTGATCTCAAAAACAATGCAAAACAAACAGGCTAATAAAACAACATTTATTGGCAATAATATTCCAGATGAAATAAATAAAACAAAACAACGACCCGGAAAGAACATAATGATCTTTGGCAGCCCATCAGCTTCGCATACTTTAATGGAGCATAACCTGATTGATGAATATTGGCTTTTTGTGAATCCCGTTTTATTGGGACAGGGAATTCCATTATTTGCTAAGATACAAAGCAGGACTGCTTTAGAACTTATTACTTCAAAAAAATTCGGTTGCGGTGTTATTGGTTTACATTACAGATTAAAGCAGTAACCAGCCTGTATATATGGATAGTATAACAAGAAATATTTTCTTACCTTAACATCATCTTGTCAGGAGAAATTAAATAACCAAAACAACCGGTATGAAAAAAATTCTTAAGATCATTGGTGTCATTCTTTTACTAGTTATTGTATTTGTATTGATAGCAGGCCTGGTGTTGCCAAAAACATATCATGTTGAAAGGGATATAACGATCAATGCCCCACGCGAAAAAGTATGGGACAACACAAGTACACTGCATGGTCTGCATTCATGGAGCCCATGGATTGAGGCAGACCCCAATGTAAAAATTACTTATGAAGGTCAGGATGGCACGATTGGTGCGGCTTATAAATGGGAAGGTAATAGCGATGTAGGCATGGGTGTGCAAACAATATCAAAAACTGAAAAGCCAAACAGCTTTGACACACATATACATTTTATAAAGCCTTTCGATGGCGAAGCTGATTCATACATAAATCTTTCAGATGCAGGAAGCAGTACAAAAGTCACCTGGAGTCTTGATGGTAAATATGCTTATCCAATGAATACTATGCAATTGTTTATGAATATGGATAAGATGATCGGCGACAAATACAATACCGGGCTTGGAAAATTGAAAACACTTTGCGAATCGAATTAACATGTTTCTCACTGAGACTTAGTTGCTAACCGAATGGTATTTCTATGGTAGAAGTTTTTAAAACAAATGTTCAGGCATCTGAACAGGCTGATGAACTCATAAGCCTTTTACAGCAGGCATTTCCGGGGAATAAAATAAATTTCGACCTTGATGATTGCGATAAGGTATTACGCATAGAAGGAAGAAATTTTGTTTCCTGCAATGTTGTCACTGTTTTAAAAGAACGTGGTTTTATGTGTAATGTGTTGGAATAATCTTATGAACCAACCTTCAAAATAAGCATTAAACTTTCGTTGCGTCGCACACTTGTACGCTTTGCTATAACTCATCATATCAATGTATCAAATGCTATCATTGTAAATACATTTCCTTTTACAGCGATCCCTTAATTTTGCAGATGGAAAATTTTGAAACCATCTGCGTTCATCCGCTAAGAGAAGAAGAAAATTATAATGGCGCCGTTACGGCAAGCATTCATCCTGCGGTTGCTTATGATTATTTGGACCACAAATCATTACAATACCCCGGCTTCTATTCTACCAGTAACCAGCAACGTCTTGGAGAAATTATCTGCAGGCTTGAGCAAGGTAAATGGGGAATGGTATTCAGTTCAGGCATGGCTGCGATAAGCACAGCCATCTTATCCTTTCTTTCACATAACGATCATATTATTTTCTCAAAAGATCTTTATGGTGGTACCTTGAAATTTGCTAATGAAGAATTGCCTAAAAGAGGCATCCGGTGCAGTTTTGCTGATAACAACACTGATAGTTTTAAGTTATTGCTGCAGCAAAACACCAGGATCATTTATATAGAAACACCATCCAATCCATTACTAAGCATTGTAGATCTTGAAGCAGTTGCAGCTATTGCTAAAGCCAATAATATCATTACCATTATTGATAACACTTTCGCCTCTCCTGTCAACCAGTTACCATTAATGTATGGTATTGACATTTCTGTACATAGCGGCACTAAATATCTTGGCGGTCACAATGACCTTCCATATGGTGCACTTGTTTCCAATAACAACGATCATAAAGACATTATTTATAACACTGCAAAAATGTATGGTGGCTCATTAACGCCTTATGAATGTTACCAGGCAGAAAGAAGCCTTAAAACTTTAGCGTTACGCATAAAAAAACAAAATGAAAATGCAGCCATCATCGCAAACTATTTAAAAGAACATAAAGCAATTAAGCAGGTATATTATCCCGGTTTAACTACACATCCGCAACATGCTGTAGCGGCAAGGCAAATGAAAGGTTTTGGTGGTATGGTTTCTTTTGAATTAAACACAGACCTCGATGGCGTTACCAGGTTTCAACGCAACCTGCAGTTGATAAGCCCTGCATTAAGTCTTGGTGGCGTGGAAAGTCTTATCTGTTCGCCGGTCTTTACCTCTCACCGTTATTTAACAAGGGAAGAACGAATGGGCATTGGCATTAATGATAACTTATTAAGAATGTCTGTTGGCATTGAAGATGCAGACGACCTTATCAAGGATCTTAAAACAGCCATAGAAAAAACAATATAGTGGGATTTATTTTTTAGCCGGGCTGCATTACTGCTATTAAGCTCCGCTTGCGTCGCACACTTGTACTGAAGAATAAAATTCAAGACTTCGGGGCTTACTTTTTAATTTGGTGATCAAAGTTCAGAACGTACAAGTGAGTGACACAACAGGCGATGCCCTGTAATATCAAAGCTTGTTTCATATAATATTGAACACTTTTACCCAAATATTCCGGCGACCAAATAATTCCTGTTTTATAAAGACCAACTTATATTTGAAGAAATAATTGAAGTGAAATTCAATCTGAAAGCAAGATTAGCGCTGGCAGCAATTTTTACTGTAACCGGCTATCTTAACTCCAATGCTCAAACAACTGCAAAAAAAATAACTACACGCCCCGTGGCATGGTATAATTACCTGAACACGCTTGAATTATCAGCAAGGTCTTTTATTACTACCCAGCTAAGTGAACGAACCTATCTTGATAACGGACACCAGGCACAGGCTTTAGTATGGTCAAAAATAAACCATACATTAGGTGAGCATTGGGATGCCGGTTTGGGTTTTGCTTATTTTCTTACCAGGAGTTTTGATCCTGCTTCTACAAACACACTATCAGTTCCTGAACTAAGGCCATTCGAGGAATTCAATTATAAACAGAAGATCAATAAGATTGCTTTAAACCACAGGTACAGGATAGAAGAGCGGTATGTAAGAAAAACTGAAAATGATAAATTAACTGATGGCTATAATTTCAGTTTCCGCTTTCGTTACCAGTTTAATGTTGATTATAACTTGTTTAAATCAAAAGACAATACCCGCTCGTTTAGTATAAAGGCAGGAGATGAAATTATTATAAATGCAGGCAGGCATATTATAAACAATATGTTTGACCAGAACCGCATTTTTGTATCATTAAATTATCAGCCTGTTAATAATGTATCAGTTGAACTAGGCTATATGAATGCGTTCCAGGAAAGAAGTTCGGGAAACCAATATTATAATGCTAATATATACAGACTCTCTGTATTTCATAAAATCAGGCTATATAAATAGAGCGTGCCGATTTTTATTCCTGCATTTTTAAACCAACTATTTTTTTAAAAGACGTGTATATTGCATTTATCAAAAACTATTGCTATGCCATCACAAGAATTAATTCAGCTCATACAAAATATACTTATTGAAGCAGGGAAACTCATTCCTCATTATATGCAGAATAAGGAAGACGAGCGTATTGCACATGGAAGCTGTGCTGCGTGCATTATCGATGAAGAGGGAAATGTATATGGTAAACTATACGGAACTAATAAAATAAGGGCACGTGAATCATACCGTGTAGCATGGACAAAAGCCAGCCAGGTATGGATAACAGGGCTTAGAACCGGAGAGTATGAAAAGAAATTTTTTAACAACGAAATTGAAGAATGTGGTATTGAGGTGCCTGACCTTATTGGATGGGAAGGCGGACAGCCATTGACTTTAAAAAATGGAATAAAATTATCAGTAGGTTTTAGCGGCATCCGTGGAATAAACGATCTTGAAATAATGGTAAAGGCCCTGGATATAGCAGATAAATAAAGAAAGTAATTTAAGCAAATTAAAAAGGCTAAAGATGCCCATTGATTTGAAGACAAAGTGATTGCGACGCAACGATGATGCCATGCAAAATAAAAGCCGGTACCTAAAAAAATAACTTTCCCAGCTTCTTTTATAGTTCCTTACTCTTTATGCGCCAATTAAAATAATAGGCTGCGTTATACAAACCTTATATAAAAACGCTGCCACAAAAAAAATCATATAATATTTCTTATCTTGAGAAACTAAAGATTGCGGAACCAATAAAATTATTGGTTTACTTTTTACAGTATTTGGCCAATGTTTTTCCACACATTTAATAAAACTTTGAGTAGATGAAAGTCAAATTTTATGGAGTGCGGGGTTCTTTGCCGGTTTGCGGCAGAGAGTTCGAACGCTACGGTGGAAATACAACCTGCATAAGAATCTATCGCGAAAATGCCCACAGGATTGCTATTATAGATGCAGGTACCGGCATTCGTAATCTGGGAAAAGAAATAATTAATAATGGAATAACCCAAAATATAATCAACATCTTCTTTTCCCATTTTCATTGGGATCATATACAAGGCTTACCTTTCTTTGCACCGGCTTATAACAAAGACCAAAGAATTGGCATACTGGCCATGGGCAGGCGCGAAAAGATCACTAATCTTAAGGAAATATTTTCTATGCAAATGCAAAAAGAATATTTCCCGATTGGTCTGGAAACAATGGGTGCTCAGTTTGAGTTTATTGCATATGGTAACAAAGAACAACTTTATGGCGCTATTGTTACTGCGGCACCCCAACATCATCTATCGCCTGGCGGCTCTTATGGTTTTCGGGTAGAAGATGAGGCTGTAACGCTTGCTGTATGTACTGATGCGGAACATATGGATGGAGTAATAGACCAAAATATTGTAAACCTTGCACGGGGAGCAGATCTGCTTATTCACGATGGGCAATATACTGCAGAAGAGTACAAAAAATTCAGAGGCTGGGGGCATAGCTCATACGAGCATGCTGTAGCCGTAGCCATTAAGGCCAATGTTAAGAAGCTTATCATTACCCATCACGACCCTGATCACAATGATGACTTCCTTGATTCTATGGAATATGAATGTCAAAAACTCTTTCCAAACTCCATATTTGCAAAAGAAGGAATGGAAGTGTTGGTTGGATAACTTTATTATTTTCTTGCCGGCTCCAGAACAATTTTCATCGCTTGTTGTGTCACTCACTTGTACGTTCTGTTCTTTATGCACATATTTAAAATAATTGAGGTCTCCTGAAATCAGTTTATACATCCCGGCATATAAAATTTCGACTCTTGCAAAACATAAGTATATTTTTTGTTTGAAGCTACATACCACTTTTAATCTCAGCTAACCAATCTACTATGGTTATCAAAAAACATTACAGTTGATTCATATGCATGCCTGTTCTTTTATGAAAAGCTGCAGTTAAGTGATGTTTGAAAACAATTACAACTGCAGCAAACTGTAAGCATAGAGTTACGTCAAACTGATCAGTTACCTCTTTGTTAAAAAACAGAAAGGACAGTATCTACAGCCAATATTTATTATTGACCACTCTTTGGAGACGGATATGCTTGCCAGCTGAACTTACGTCCCAAACCCAATATGCCTGCAAATGCGTAATACAGGACAACCTGTAATTTATTTCAACAATTGTGTGCCATTTAATCTAAAATAACAGGTTATCTTGCAACGGTAATTACTGATACTTTAACCTAAAATAAAGCTATAGAATATTCTATATCTAAATATTTACCTCCGGAAAAACACTTTAAGTTAGCTGCCAGAATTTTTAATATGTAAAAGCTTTGTTTTAGCATAAGTAGCTTTTTTAGAATACTAAACTCTTTATAAATGAAAACACCAAATAAATTATTTTTATGGTTATTTATTACTGCTGCTTTTTCATGTAAACGGGAATTAAAAATTACTCAGGAACCAGCAGCTCCTGATACAAAGCCAAATATCATTTTAATTCTTGCTGATGACATAGGTTATGAAGTTCCCACTTATACTGGTGGGCAAACCTATCAAACACCCAATATTGACTTCATTGCTCATAATGGTATACAATTCTGCGAAGCAAGAAGCACCCCGCTATGTAATCCATCGAGGGTTGAATTCTTAACAGGTAATTATAATTTTAGAAACTATGTTGACTGGGGGAAGTTAAACGCAAATGGTTACACTATCGGCAATCTTATGAAATCTGCAGGATACGCTACCTGTATTTCCGGTAAATGGCAGTTGGGTGGAGGAGATATATCCATCAGAAACTCAGGATTTGACAATTACATAGTTTGGGATCCGTTTGATCCCGGCAGTGGTTTGGGAAGAGGTTATCACTATAAAAATCCAACATTGTATTCGAATGCAGAAATGCATACGTATACCAACAATGAGTATGGGGAAGATATTCTAAGAGAATATCTATTTGATTTTATTGATAGTACTTCAATTGCTGCCAGGAATTTTTTTTGTTTATGGACACCTAATTTAATTCATGAGCCATTTCAGCCAACGCCGGATGATCCTGATTACCTTATACCCCTACCTGGGCCGCGAACAAGTAATTATAAGAATATTCCCTCAATGGTAAAGTATCTTGATAAAGAAATAGGAATGTTATTGACGCATCTTGATTCTCTGGGAATAAGTGAAAATACATATGTTATTTTCACTACTGATAACGGTACTCCTCAAGGCATAATATCTAACTGGAGAGATCAACGGATTTCCGGAGGGAAAAATACTACAAATTATTCATGGGGTACACATGTACCATTTATAGTGTATAAGAAAAATAATAGCATTGTTAAAGTCGATTCATCAATTATAGATTTCAGTGATATTATGGCAACATTATCAGACATAGTTAATAAACCGTTACCTGCCGGGCAGGTTTTTGATGGAATATCTTTCTGGCCACAAATAAAGGGATTGACAAATTATTCAGCAAGAACCTGGAGCTTTACTGAATTTCATCCCCAGCCTGTAACATCCCCTTCTTATTGGGCGCGTTGGATAGAGGATAAACAGTATAAGCTTTATGATAGCTCTGATGATCCAAACAAAAAAAACCAGATGTTCTTTACCTTGAGTGATACAACGGAAATGCATCCAATTGTAACCTTCTCACCTTATCTGAGTACGAAAAAAGCAAACTTTCTGGAGATTTTGAGTTCAATGAAAAATTAGTAAAATTTCTTGTTTTCAAAACTGATAGGCACTGTTGCCAATTTTTTTATTTTATTCATACCACCTATGTCCATATTCAATACTTTATCATTTCTCAATTAGTCAGAAATGTACAATTCTTATCTCATATAGCTTACTGTCGCTAAATTTTCGGAACGTACAAGTGAGTGACACAACAGGCGATGCCATTACACCAAAACCCACAACAAAAATTTCCTGTTCTATATAAAACGATAAACTATAAACGATAAACCGCCACTCTCCTATCTTTGCGGCTATGCATTATGTTTCTGCTGAAGGACTGACGAAGAGTTATGGTATTACGCCGTTGTTTGATAATATTTCATTTCACATAAATGAAGGGGATAAGATTGCGCTGGTGGCACGCAATGGTGTGGGTAAAAGCACATTGCTACGCATACTTACTGGTAAAGAAACGCCAGACGACGGCAAACTTTGGATACATAAAGATGTAACCGTTGCATTGTTTGAACAGGACCCACAGTTTGAAGAAGATAAAACCATACTTGAAAATATTTTTCATATTGCACACCCGGTAATGGGCGCTATACGCAAGTACGAACTGGCGACTGAAGAAGGCGATAGTGAAGCGATGATAGAAGCAATGGGTGTGATGGATGAAATGAATGCGTGGATTTTTGAAGCAAAAGTAAAGGAGATATTAAGTAAGCTGAATATTCATCACCTGCAGCAAAATGTAAGTGACCTGAGCGGTGGTCAGCGTAAACGTGTGGCACTAGCTAAAACACTTATTGATATTGGTTTTGACCATAAGCATACACTGCTGATGATGGATGAACCTACCAATCATCTGGACGTAGAAATGATCGAGTGGCTGGAGCATTTTCTGAACCAGGAAAATGTAACACTGTTAATGGTTACACACGATCGTTATTTTCTTGATGCAGTATGTGAAGAGATTTGGGAACTTGAAAGAAGCAATATGTATGTGTATGTTGGCGATTATGAAAATTATTTGGAGAAGAAAGCTGCGCGTTTGGAAAGTGAACAGGCAAGTATTGATAAAGCAAGAAATGAATATCGCAAAGAGTTAGAATGGATGCGTAAGCAACCAAAAGCAAGAACTACAAAAAGCAAAAGCAGGCAGGATAATTTTTATGAAGTAGAAGCTAAAGCAAAACAAAAGATCGTTGATTCGCAAATGCAATTGCAGGTAAAGATGACGAGGCTTGGTGGTAAGATCGCTGAAATGAAAAAGATCTATAAAAGTTATGGCGATACTCCCATATTAAAAGGTTTTGATTATACATTCAGCAAGGGCGAACGCATTGGTATCATTGGAAAAAATGGTGTTGGTAAATCAACATTCTTAAACATATTGCAAGGTTTGGAACCTGCAGATAGTGGCAAGGTAAATATTGGTGATACAGTTGTCTTTGGTAATTTTTCGCAACAGGGTTTAGTGATCAAAGACAACATGCGTGTGATTGAATATGTAAAAACTTTTGCGGAAAGTTTCCCATTGGCAAAAGGCGGAAGCCTAAGTGCAGCACAGTTCCTGGAGCTATTTTTATTTCCACCGGAAAAGCAATATACTTATTTATCTTCTTTAAGTGGCGGCGAAAAAAAAAGGTTACAATTGCTTACGATACTATTTACAAATCCTAATTTTTTAATTCTTGATGAACCTACCAATGATCTTGATCTGCCAACACTTGGTGTGCTCGAAAATTTTCTGAATGATTACCAGGGTTGCATATTGATTGTATCGCATGATCGTTATTTTATGGACAGGCTCGTAGATCATTTGTTTGTATTTGAAGGCAACGCAGAAGTAAGAGATTTTCCGGGCAACTATACGCAATACAGGATATGGCTAAAAGAGAATGAAAAGAAAGCAGATAAATGGCAGGCTTTGGAAGAGAAAAAAAGTAAAGGTGAATCTTTGCCTGATGCAACAATTAGTCAACAATCCACAGCTAACAGCCCACAAACTACAACTGCGGTAAAAAAGAAAGTTGGTTTTAAAGAGAAACGTGAGTTTGAATTATTGGAAAAAGAAATTGCCGATCTTGAAACAGAGAAGCAGCAACTGGAAGAACAACTGGGTAATCCAAATGCACCATTTGAGCAATTGAATTTATTGAGTAAACGCATTGGAGAGATCAGTACATTACTTGCTGACAAAGAGATGCGCTGGCTTGAGCTGAGCGAAATGATGTAATAAAATTTTGAGCCCGGCTGTTGAATAAGCATGAAGCTCTCGTTGCGTCGCACTCTTGTACTGCAACAAATCAATCAAAATATAACTGGCAGCTTTTTGAATTTTTACTTTTGATTTTTAAATTTTCATTATGGATATTCTCGGTGTTGGTTCAAGAGTGAACCATGTTTCTTATGGTAAAGGTGTAGTAATACAGGTACACAAACGTGTGTATGATATCTGCTTTATAGAAGGCGGTATTAAAACAGTCAGTAAAGATCATGCACTTGAATTAATAGAACGTGTAGAACCGGAATATAATGTAAGCTTTAGCGAAGCGGAAGATGCATTGATAAAAATACTACGTGAATGGAGTGATGTTAGTGAAGTTGTATCACTTGGTGATAAATGGAAAGATGGAACAATGATCCTAAGGCCCGGAGATTCCGGTTTAAAAGAAAAAGAAATACCTATTGATATCTTCTTTAATAAAATTGTTATGCTGCGTGATCGTTTGCGTGTAATGGAACAAAGAATAAATGCGCATGATAAACTAAGCAATGAAGACAAAATAAATCTTCAGCAGTATATCACACGCATTTATGGTTCGCTAACAACCTTCAATGTTTTGTTTAAATACAAGACAGATCATTTTGAAGGAGAAAAAAGCAGTTAGAAGAAACAAGATTCAAGAAAACAAGTTGAACAAGTTAACCAATCAACTTATCAACCATTTAACTTTAACTGATCCCTAATAACTCTACATCAAATATCAAAGTGCTGTAAGGCTGAATATGTGCACCTGCCTGCCTATCACCATAACCAAGATGCGGCGGAATAAAGAAACGAAATTTACTTCCTACAGGCATTAACTGCAAACCTTCTGTCCATCCGCTGATAACACGATTCAAAGGAAATGTTGCAGGCTGCCCACGCTTTACAGAAGAATCAAATATGGTTCCGTTGATGAGTGAACCTTCGTAATGACAGGTTACATTCTGCGTTGCAGTTGGTTTTGCGCCTGTACCCATCGTTAATACTTTATATTGTAAGCCGCTTGGTAATGAAACAACAGCTTCTTCCTTTGCATTTGCTGCAAGAAAATCTGCACCTTCTTTTTTTGTTGCTTCAAACTTTTCTTCTTTTGCTTTATTGAGTTTATCAAATATGCTCATGATGAATAATCTTTTTTGAAATGAAAGATGAAATAAATTATCGGGCTGCAAAAATAGCTCAATAGCATTATAAAAAGTACAAGAGTGCGACGCAAGTAAAGCTTAACATCAGCACTGCAGGTGGGTTGATAAAAAAACAAAACAATATCTTTATATAAAACAACCTGAATTTGACTAAGCGATTTTCTTTAGTTGCCTGGTTTTTGATAATAGCTGTGATAATGGCAACGGGCACCATTGGTTTTATGCTTATTGAACATTATTCACTGCTGGATTCAATTTATATGACGGTGATTACCGTTACAACAATTGGTTATAAGGAAATAGCACCGCTTTCCACTGCAGGAAAAATCTTTAACATCATTCTGATTATTTCTTCCTTCAGCACTTTTACTTATGCAATTGCACGGTTAACACAATTTCTTATAAGTGGCGAAATGGCGCTTTATTTTAAAAATAAAAAACTTATGCAAGCAATAGAACAAATGAAAGATCATGTGATCATTTGCGGTTTTGGCAGGAATGGTCAGCAGGCTGCAGTAACTTTTTTAACACACAAAGTTCCATTCGTGGTGATTGAAAAAAACACCCATCATCTTGATCAGTGGTTTCGTGATCATGAATCGCTGATCTATGTTAGCGGTGACGCAACAGAAGATGAAGTATTGGCAAAGGCCGGCATCAATAAAGCAAAAGCAATAATCATTACTTTGCCCGAAGATGCGGATAATGTGTTCATTGTTTTATCTGCACGTTCGTTAAATTCAGACGTACAAATTATAAGTCGCGCATCGCAACATGGTTCTGCTGCAAAGCTTAAGAAAGCAGGTGCAGATCATGTGATAATGCCAGACAGAATTGGTGGTACGCATATGGCAACACTTGTTTCGAAACCAGATGTAATTGAATTTATAGATTATCTGAATGGTGAAGAAGGCGAAAGTATAAATATGGAATCTGTTGATTATATTAAGCTTCCACCCGAGATTCGTGATAAGTCTTTAAACGTTATTATGGCATGGAAGAAAACAGGTGTCAATTGTATCGGTATAAAAAACAGTGATGGGAAATTTATCATCAATCCTCCTGAAGAAACAATTATTTCAAAAGGCATGAAAGTAATTGTGCTTGGTACAAGGCAACAAATAGATGCTATGAAACATAATGTAGAAGAAGGATAGATTTTGTAATTGCTACGATAGCATATCACTAAACTGATTTGATGAAGTTGAAGGGACCAATAAATAATTTGTGCTGCCCATATCTCCATGCACAGGAATATCATCCAGTTTTTTAAGTTTAACTTCCTGTTCTTTTATGAGAAACAAATCATATTGCATTTCACGCAAAAGCTGTAATAGCTGATCCTGTCTTTCTTTACGCATTTTACCATTCGGGCTTTCTAAACTATAAACAGGCAGTATTTCCAATATAAGAACTGGTCTATATTTTTGCAATGTTTGCTGTAGCCCTTTTACTACTTCAAGTTCTGCACCCTCCACATCTATCTTTATAAAATTTATGGCATTGATATTTTCATCATTTAAAACAATATCACCGCGCAGTACCGGCACATGATGTATAACTTTATATTTTTTTGTATTATTTCTGAAACCCTCTACAACAGTTGCACCGGAAGCATGATCATTATCACCAAATAATTTTACTACTGCCGCATCGTCTGAAAGCCCGACTGGTAATATTTTGAAAGAAGGCAGATCGTTTCTTTTTATTAACTCTTTGCTGTAATTATAACAAACCGGGTTAGGTTCAAACCCATAATAATCAACCTTATTATTAAATGAAGCGATCTTTAAAAGCGTTTGCCCAAGGTTTACACCAACATCAATAATACAACCTTGTCTTTCAGCAAGACATTTTTGTATCAATGTTTCCATCCATGCTTCTTTAACAGGAAATAAATTGAAATATCCATTCCCATTTATAACAGGAATGTTTATTTTTTTGTTATTGATCCTGATCGTAAAAAAGAATGAGAAATATTTTAAGAGACCGGCTTTAGCCAGTACGCGGCAGAGATAATATTTATAATGCAGTATATACTTCATTGATCTTTGATAAACCTGATTGTTATTTTATGGCAACTATTTTCAATGCTCTGTTATGCTATAACCCCTGAAGTGTGCGACGCAACCAAAGCTTCATAACAGCAAGACAGCAGGGCTCATAATTGTCTTAAAACAAAAACACTGAACAAGGTATTAATGAATCCTGTTCAGTGTATCTCTTGGCAATATTATTATGTCTATAATTTTTTTGCGTCTTCTAAAAACTTGGCAAGCCCAATGTCTGTTAACGGATGTTTAAGCAACCCAAGAATAGATTCCAACGGACATGTACAAACATTGGCACCCAATTCAGCACATTTGATAATGTGATTTGGATTGCGGATAGATGCCGCCAATATTTCTGTTTTAAAACCCTGTAACGTATAAATCTTTGATATCTGCGCAATGAGTTCTGTACCCTCCCAACCGCTGTCATCAATGCGACCAATAAAAGGTGAAACATAAGCTGCGCCTGCTTTTGCAGCCAGTATTGCCTGGCCCGCAGAGAATACCAATGTGCAGTTGGTTCTGATACCGTTATCAGTAAACCACTTGATGGCTTTCACACCATCTTTTATCATCGGAACTTTTACAACAATATTTGGATGTATAGCAGCCAGCTTTTTTCCTTCTTCAACTATCGTAGCAAAATCTGTAGAAAGTACTTCAGCACTTACGTCGCCATCTTCCACAATTTCACAAATTGCTTTGTAGTGCGCAGTAATTGCTTCTTCACCTTTTATGCCTTCTTTGGCCATCAGCGATGGATTGGTAGTAACACCATCAAGAATTCCAAGGTCATGTGCTTCTTTGATCTGCGAAAGATTGGCGGTATCAATAAAAAATTTCATAAAGCCATGCTCCGGGCGGAGCGTCTGTTTTTGTAAATAATCCCTGATATTATATCCCCTTCAGGGGTTATGGGGTAAAAGAAAAAAGGCAGGCTAATTACATCGCACCGCTCAACCTAATATCCTTGCTGCATTCCTGCCCTGGGGAGGTTCAAAGGGAGCTGGTCGTGTAAGACCTGCCGCTGCAAATATAGTGTATGAATTGAAATTAGAAGAGATAAAATAAAATGCACAAACAAGGATTTTTTTTATGAACCCGGCTTTGGTATTTTATAGCATCGCCTCTTGCGTCGCACACTGCATCTTTCTGTACATTGTTCCATGAAGAAAAACCGCAGTGACGGAGAGACGTCAGGAAAAATAAAACTTGCCGCCTTTGCGTCTTTGCGGTTATTATTCTTACTGTGTACCAAATTTAGAATTGATCGTGGCCATACCCAGCAATTCATCATACCTGTTGCCTAATGAACGATAATAGACAAGCACTGTATAACTATTCTCTGTTTCCCAGTAATCACCATCTGTGATCGCTGTCTCAGGCTTACTATTCTTTTTGCCGGCTTCTTTTGTAACGTAAGTATAATTATAAAACCCCTGTTTTAATAACAGTGTTATTTCATAAACACCTTTTGCCTCATTAAATTCTAGTTTGGTTGAATCATTTAGTGCATTGGCAGTCATCTCGCCCATAATGTAAATATCTTTTCCTGCAAATAGAGGCAGGCTGTTTGGATAAAAAGTAAAATGCACCTTGGCATAATCGCCCTGCCACCATGCATTATTCACATCGCTTCCCTGTATATAATAACCACCATTGTAATCCTGCATCATTAAAAATCTTTCCTGTGAACGCTGTGGATCAGCTCTTACATAAACATCCATAGGAAGATTTGTTTTATCAATCGATTCTATTCTTGGGCTTTGATAACGGAAACTCTGCAGGTCTACCCAACGATATTCTTTGCCTGCTTCAAAAAGAAAATCTCTTTCGCCATTGTATTCATAAATATTGTTACGCATGAATTGTGGTTGCATACCTGTTACTGCACTGTTCCAGCGATAGTTTTGTAGCACTACTACCTTTAATTGCTGTTGTGGATTTAAAATATTCAGTTTACCCTTGTCTATACTAAACTGCACTTTCTGGTGTGTGCGCATCAGTTGCGAATTATATGGCTGCGTAATTTTTAAAGCAATAGGAACCTGGTTATCAAGTACCAGCAAGCGCCTTGTGAAAGCAAGTTTTGAAGTATCCCCATTTAGAAACACTTTTAGCAGGTAATTACCTGATTTGACAGGTACACAATTTTTTTCCGGCAGCATTGCCTGGTAATGAATATACCTGACCTGTGCAATGGAAGAAACACGATATTGGTTAAGCCTGTTTTGTGTAAAGCCCTGGATATAATCGAGCGGGCTAAGATCAAGCACATTCCAGTCAGCATCGCATAACTGGTAAGTATAACTATAGTTCCTTATTTTAGCATCAAGGTCGTCAAAGTGTAATTCAAGTGACGCAGTGGAGCCGGGACCTATAACCGGATAACTTAACTGGTTTCCATATGCATAAAATTTTATCCCGTGTATATTGGGTAAATAAGTACTATCAGGGTTGCGTTGGGCAAAAATTGGTACAGATATAAATAGCAGGCAAAACAATTGGAGTGATAACTTCATCCGTAAAATTTAAAATAAACGTACGATAAATTTTAGTTCTGTAATGCTGTAACGCAGTAAATAAAGTTTAATTGTTTACCGTTTTTTTGTTTATAATGTTATGAGTTGATGAGTTTACGTGTTCACAGGCTTCCATATTCACGAAGAAGATATTGCAGTAACGGAACGCATAAAAGCATGAACTTATAAACATATAAACCTGGTGAATAATGTACAGAAGGCACAAGTGTGCGACGCAACAAAAGCCTCAATATCTGTTCCATAGCCTGGTACAAAAAAATGTTATTTATTTTCTTCATTTTGCTGCAACCGTTTAGCAACGTAGTTTTATCGCATTAAATGAATGTATCATCTTTTATAGCGCAGCGTATTGCTTTTACCAACCAGCGTACCTTTTCGCGTTTTATTATAAGGCTGGCTACTGCCGCTACTGCATTGAGTGTTGCAGCTATGATACTTACGCTTGCATTTGTAAATGGCTTTCAAAGCGCAGTAAGTAATAAAGTTTTCAGTTTTTGGGGCCACCTTCATATACAGGAATATGAACGCGGTAAAGCTATGATTGCAGAGGAGATGCCGCTTATGCAGAACGATACTGTATTGCAGGTATTGAATACAACAAAAGGTATAAAGCATATACAACCTTTTGCAACGAAGTCGGCCGTACTTGAAAAAAATAAAGAGATAGAAGGCATCTTGTTTAAAGGTGTTGATGCGCATTATGATTTTTCGAACATGCAATCTTTTCTTGTGGCAGGAAGCTGGATAGATTTTAATGATACGCTTTACAGCAAGCAAATAATGGTAAGTAAATTCATAGCAGATGAATTACAAATAAACGTTAACGACAGCATCAATATATATTTTATTTCTTCTGAAAATAAAAGTAGCAGTACAAGAAGATTACAGGTAAAAGGCATCTTTAAATCGGGAATAGAAGAGTTTGATAAAACCTTTGCTATTGGCGATATACGTTTGCTGCGGCGTGTAAATAACTGGCAGTTTGATGAGATAGGCGGCTATGAAGTTTTTTTAGATGATTATAAAAATATTGAAGCCGTTAATGATGCATTATACGATGGCCCCAGTCAGTTGCCAGGCACTTGGATCAGCCGTTCTATAAAAGAAATTTATCCTTTCATTTTTGACTGGCTTAATATACAGGATGTAAACCGCAATGTTATTTTTATTGTAATGTCTATCATTGCTATCATTAATCTTATTACATGCCTGTTGATATTGGTGTTAGAACGAACACGCATGGTTGGTGTATTAAAAGCGGTTGGCAGCGATGACTGGAACATTCAAAAAATATTTCTTTATCATGCATCTATCATATCTGCAAAAGGCATTGGCTTTGGGCTGCTCTTTGGCGTAGGCATTGCGTTGATAGAAAAGTATACAGGCTTTATAAAATTAGATGAGGCTGCTTATTATGTATCATCGGCGCCGGTTGAAATAATTTGGTGGCAGGTTGTGTTGGTATGCCTGGGAACACTTTTCGTTTGCTTTCTTTCGCTTTTATTACCTACACTTTTTGTAAGAACGATAAAGCCGGTAAAAGCCATTCAGTTTAGATAGATTTTTTTTACAAGCTGCATTACTACTATTGAGCTTTTGTTGTGTCACTCACTTGTACGCTTTGCACTTAACGCAGCATTTATAATTACATTTATTGTTCATTGTACGTTGTTCATTAATTACCCACCTCCTAACTTTGCATACAAATTGAATGACATGATAAATGTGCAGCAGATCGTAAATGCAACAACAGATTCAGATCTCAAAAGAATCGGTGAAAAAATTATAGCCCGGGAAAGAATAAATTTTGATGAAGGTGTTATGCTGTTTGAAAAAGGCTCGCTTTCATATTTAGGCGCTTTGGCTAATTGGGTACGGGAACAAATGCATGGCAGCAAAACTTATTTCAATCGCAATTTTCATATAGAGCCTACCAATGTTTGTGTTTTTTCCTGTGCGTTCTGTGCATACTCACGTTTATATGCACACAGGGAAGAGGGTTGGGAATTAAGCATAGAGCAAATGCTTGATAAGGTAAAGAAATATGATGGCAAACCTATAACTGAAGTTCATATTGTTGGTGGTGTTCATCCCAAAATGAATCTTGATTTTTTTGCTGAATTATTACAAAAAATAAAAGCACATCGCCCTGATCTGCATGTAAAAGCTTTTACTGCCGTTGAGTTTGATTATATGTTTCGCAAAGCAAAATTGACAGTAGAAGAGGGAATGAAAAAATTAAAGGCTGCAGGTCTTGATTCTCTTCCGGGTGGTGGTGCAGAAATTTTTCATCCGGAAATAAGGCAGCAAATCTGCGCAGATAAAGTAGATGCTGATGGATGGTTATTGATCCACAAAACAGCGCACCAATTAGGCATGCACAGTAATGCAACATTACTATATGGCCATATAGAAAAATACTGGCACCGCATAGACCATATGGAGAGATTGCGCAACCTCCAGGATGAAACACATGGCTTCAATACTTTTATCCCGCTTAAATTCAGGAATAAGGATAATGATATGAGCCATGTTCCTGAAACTTCTGTGGTAGAAGATATGAAAATGTATGCTGTTTCCAGGTTGTACATGGACAACTTCCCGCACCTGAAAGCATACTGGCCAATGCTTGGCAGGCAGAATTCTCAACTAACCTTATCTTTTGGCGTAAATGATCTTGATGGAACGATTGATGATAGCACAAAGATATATTCCATGGCAGGAAGTGAAGAGCAGTCTCCTACCCTTTCCACAGCACAACTTGTATCATTGATCAAACAGGTTAGAAGAGAACCTGTAGAAAGGGATACACTATACAATGAAATAAAAAATTATAAAGACACCGATATTGCTGAGATGGAAGTAAATCCCTTGTATAATTAAAATGAAGCCGATAAGGGTTTGAAAACCTTATCGGCTTTTATGCTTTAAAGAATAATTACACTGTTAATACCACCGAATTCGTTTGGTTGTTGTTCATCAGCTTCAGGCTCATTCAACCATTCAGTTTCATTTACCCTGTATTTGAATTCGTGTTTGGAGTTTTTTGGTAAAGAAACATCAGCTGTAAAGCTGCCATCTTTTTTCTTACTCATGATAACCGAGTTTTCCCAATCGCTGTTTAAGCCTAAAATTTCTACTGTTTCGGCATTTTCAGGAGTAAAAGAAAATTTTACTTTACAATAGTCTTTCGTTTTGAAGTATGTTTTTTGTACCATTTTTTTAATTTTTGTTAATGAATAAATACTGCTTCATATAGCCTGCAACGCCGGAATTCGAATATTCAATTGCTGCAAAAATAAAGCCTGTATAAAAAAACGAGGCCTTTTCTTTTTCACAATAGTGAATAACACATTTTATTACTGAAAGTCAATACTTAATGCTTCATAATAAATAAAATGTTGAAGAGTGCGACGCAACGATGATGCTATGAAAATCCAATGCACGGCTCCAAAAATTCAAATTCACTTTTTGATGAACGGCATTATTAATTGTTAAGATTTAAAAAAAAATAATGCTCACATACGATCTTTACGATTCAATTCGTATTTTAGTACGAAATTAATCGTAATATGACAAGTAAACAGATAAAGCCTACTGAAGGTGAGCTTGAAATTTTGCAGGTATTGTGGGATAAAGGGAGTGCCACGGTAAGAGACGTACATGAACATATTGCTTCATATAAAGACAGTGGCTACACTACTACGCTTAAATTAATGCAGATAATGTTTGAAAAGGGCTTAGTAAAACGGGATGACAGTAATAAGACACATATATACAAGCCCAACGTGAGTAAGGAAAAAACACAGCAACAAATGGTTGGCAAAATGGTTGATGCACTATTTGGGGGCTCTGCATCGCAACTGGTAATGCAGGCACTGGGATCGTCACAACCAAGTAAAGAAGAACTGGAAGAAATTCAGCAAATGCTTAACGATCTTAAAAAGCAATAGCAATTATGCAAAGCTTACTGCAATCAGCTTTCTTACAGGCATTAGGTTATGCCATTTTCAATAGTTTATGGCAGGTAGCCCTGTTATGGATAATTGTTATGCTTGTAAACAATGTAGGAAAGCTTTCTTCTTCAAAAAGATATTTTACAGGCGTAACAGCACAGTTTGCAGGATTTGTATGGTTTCTTTTTACACTTCAGTTTTATTACAAACAATGCAGCGATGTAATTGCAAATGCCCAATCGGCAGGCATTGCAGATAACAACTATTCATTTTATGAGCCAGCTGTAAATAATCTATCGTCAGGTTTAATGTATGTCATTATAAAGACAGAGCAACTGCTACCTTATCTTTCAGTTGCTTATCTTTTTATGCTGTTGTTTCTTGCTGTGCGTTTGACAAGAGCTTACCTATATATAAAAAAAATCCAAACAGAAGGGCTAATAAAAGCAGATGTTGAATGGAGACTTTTTGTAAAGAGAACAGCTGGCTATCTTGGTATAAATAAAAATGTAACCTTCTACTTTTCAGAACTGGTTAAAAGCCCGCTGACATTGGGTTTTGCAAAACCATTAATACTTGTCCCTATTGCAAGTCTTAATCATTTAACACCTGACCAGTTAGAGGCAATTTTATTGCATGAACTGGCTCATATTAAACGGGCAGATTACCTTATCAATATTATTATCACGGTTATAGAAGTTGCATTATTTTTTAATCCCTTTACCCAATTACTTGGTAAACTAATCAAAAAGGAAAGAGAAAACAGTTGCGATGATTGGGTATTGCAGTTTCAATATAAACCTGCTATGTATGCGGAAGCTTTATTACGAATAGCCTACATACAAACACAACCTTCTTTTGCGATGCAGGCATCGGGTAATAAAGGAGAATTGCTCCCCAGGGTAAAACGTATGCTTAACCAGCAGGAGAAAACACATCAATACCGTAATCATCTGTTTGCGTTGCTGTTGATAACAGTAATGCTTACAACAGTTGCCTGGTTTAATCCTGCCGCAAATAACGCAAAGAGAAACTTAACTCCTGCTGCTAATAACAGAAAGACACTCGTTGAACCATTTACTGCTACTGTTGATAACCCGCTCTATAATCCATTTTATTACCTGTTTGCAAAACCTTTGCAAACAACCGTTGAGCAAAGCATCAATATTGCCGCAAATAAGGCAAGTAAAACATTACCTGCAGCCACAGATATAGTAAAAAAGGTTACTCCGATTGCAATGCAAACATTCAGAGAAATACACAATGATATTGAGAATGAACTACCATCTATTCAGCAAGATGCAGAAAAAGCAATGAGTGAAGCAAAAACAGCAATAACCAATATTAAGATTGGGGGAGTAAGTCTTACAGATTCTACTGCTATAGAAGCTGCCATTAATAATCTTGCACAGAAAGAGCTTGCAAAGATTGATTGGAAAAGCATGAACAATGATCTTCGAAAAGCAAAAGCAGAGCTGGTAACTGCTACATCTGAAAGTGAAAAAGAGCTTACCAGTGAAATACAAATAAATGACGTTCTTGAGCAGGTTACAAAACAAATGCAGACTATATCGAATAAAACTAACATTTCTTTAAATACAACCAACTTTTTAAAAAGTCTTCTAGATAAAAAATTGCAGTCTGATCTGATTAAAGAGCAACTACAATTAAAACAAATACAGGAGCAAAAGAAAAAAGAAAAGGAGCAAAAAAGAACACATACCTCAATTGTTGCAAATAAGCCTTTAAAAGTTTGGAGTGATATGAAGCGTGATGATTACATCTTTAATGTCGATGAATCTACACTTGCTGAACTTAATTTTAAAGCTACACCGAAAAAATATGAAGCACCTGCTCCTGTTTCTACTGTTGCCTATACAGATTATTTAGATACAATTTCGGAAACCGATACTATTATAAATCCTGATGCCGCTATTATAATTATTCAGCATAATCCGGAAAACATTAAAAGCCATATTAAACATATTAACGTACAAATTGTAGGCAATAATGGCGTTACGAAATCATACACATTTACTGTTGATGTTTGCCAGTAATTTTTAACTATTTTGATCCCTGCAGGATAGCTACTATTAAACTTCGTTGCGTCGCACACTTGTACTTTTTTTCATTATTAAGCAATGCTTAATCTGCTAATGATTCATTATCTGAAAACAGTATTATTGAAATTTTTCTAATAAGAAATAAAATTAATTTTACGCTTAACGAACTTTACAATCAAGCAGAATACAAGAACGTGTTACAATCCTAATTGTGTCATAAAATTGCTTTCAACATTTACATCCTGTATATTTGGTTTGGTATTTAGGTATAATATATTATTAATATCTGAGAACTCTTTAGGTTGGTTACGTTATGGTATAACTATAAATGTCTCCATTAATGGAGACATTTATAGTTTGTAGTGATATTAATTTCAGTTCTCTTTATCCCTCAGCAACCTGGAATGTTACACTTTGTTTCTGACGATAAATAACATTGCGGCCATTTTGCACAGCAGGCGACCAGGCTGGTCCTTTTTTGATAACCCGAACAGCTTCAGCTGCCGTACCATAACCAGGATCATTCAAGGGCTGCACTTCAGAAATATTACCATTCTTATCCACTAGGAATGATACAATAACTGTGTAGTTTCCCGGAGGAGCACCATTTTCCACGGGAGTATCGCTATTCAGATTTCTTTGAAGATATTTGATCCATGCAGCTTGACCACCAGGAAACTTCGCTTCAATTTGCACTGTTTTAAATTCCTTATCGTAATCTTCTTCCTGAGCTTTGGGAGCTTCGACCTGGCCAGTACTCTGTTCAACAGGTGGCGCTACAACATCACTCTTCTCACCTTCCTGATTAATCGTACCAATTTTGGTATCATCAAGTTTGTCTTGTTCAGGTGGCTTTTCTTCCGGTTTTACTTCCTCATCTTTCACAATCTTAGGAGGTGTAAATTTAGTTATCTCCACTTTTGGCGGTTCAACTTTTGGCGGTGGTGGTGGTGGTGGTTCAGGCTTCTTCTCTTCCTGTTTTACATCAGCCAGATTTACATCCTGTACTACCATTTGCACCGGCTTATCAGAAGCCACAAATTTTGCCAGAGCAACACTAATAAAGATAAGAATGCAAAAAGCGATCATAGAAATAACAGCAATAATTAGTCGCTTTTGATAAGTCTTTCTAAGATCATATGCCCCATATTCTTTATTTCGCCCCTCGAAAACAATATCGAGAATGTCTGCGCTTAGAATTTTGTTAGTATCCATCGTAAAGAAATTATTTTATAAGATTCAAATACCGGGAAATTCCATAAAAGAAATTTACTGACCACTCGTAGCAGGTGCAGTCCCGCCGCCTTCTGTAGCTTTTATCATCTGATCTTCTATTGGCGAAATATCTACTAAAGCATATCTCTTAATAACATTTATAGACATTTCATCAAGTATATCAATCACGTTTTTATAATTGCTTTCATCATTTGGCTTTATTACCACTACCAAATCTGCGGTATCAGTGGTTTGTTTCTTATGGATGATTTCATCCCGTATTTCTTTAAAATTACTTGATTTAAAGTTTGAACCGTCGGGTGCTAATATTCCTTCATAGTAAAAAACATGATTGTCTTTACCAAGAAGTATTGTAAGCGCCCCGGATTCTTTAGCTTTATTTTGTTCTTCAGGTGTTGCAGTATCATCCGGCAAATTTAATTTCATTGCCGTTGGCTGGCTCATCGTTGTGGTGAAAATAAAGAATGTTATAAGAAGGAATCCAAGATCAACCATAGGCGTAAGGTCTACTCTAGTAGACATCTTCTTCCCTTTTTTGACTCCGGGACCTTTTTTATGTTTCCCACCTCCACCCGAGGTATCCATTTCTGCCATGACGCATAATTTTTTTAGTTAAACAAATAAATTTATCAAAGCATGAAATTATTCTTCTCTTGCTTTTCCACTCATGTTTGCTTTCCAAAGTTCAGTACCCTGAGGCACACTTTCCGGATTGGTAACCATCTGGAATTTAAAAAGTTTATTCTTTTTAAAAGCGGTAAGCACGTTCTTAAAGCTGGGGTATTTTGCAACATTGTCGCCCTTAAGCAAAAGATTAACTTTTGTTCCCTGGTACGCATCTGAAACAGCCCGCATCCAATCTATCATTTCATTGTTTGCAGTGTCTTTACAAGGAATTCCAGGCAATGTAAGGGCTGTCATTTGTTCTGTCTTTAATCTTGCCTGCTGACTTAATTGAGCGAGTGGAACGCCAATGAATGGTGCTTTAACCAAAGCGTCAATATCTGTGGTTGACAACCCAAGCCCCCGTGATTCATTAACAGATGCAATAATGTCGTGCTTTTTCTGTTTGTCAGAAGTATTATCTCCTGTTGAAAGAAATACCTTTCCATCTTTATTAAGCGATATCATAACTACATCCTTCTCAGGAGCTATTTTAGCAGCAACTGAATTTGGAGTTTCCACAGGAACAGCTTCCGAAGGCTTAAACTTTGTAGTAAGGATAAAGAAAGATAACAACAGGAAAGCCACATCACACATCGCTGTCATATCAACTGAAGTGCTTTTTCGTGGTATTTTCGGTCTTGCCATTATATAATTTTTAAAACTTCACTAATTAGATGCAGATCACGCAACTTTCCACAAATTATCATGTTTAAATGATTATTTATAGTTCGCTGCAAAGCTTTGTGTCAATGTAAAGCCAGATTCGTCAATACCATATGTGATAGCATCAATTTTTGTAGTAAATACGTTATACATAATTATAGCAATTGCTGAAGTGCCGATACCAAGTGCTGTATTATACAAGGCTTCAGATATACCTTGTGATAATTTTTGAGCAGCCTCACCACCGCCGCTTTCACCAAGAGCAGAGAATGAACGTATCATACCCATTACCGTACCAAGCAGACCAAGCAATGTAGCTACTGAAGCAATCGTAGAAAGGAATACAAGGTTTTTCTCAAGCATTGGCAATTCAAGCGCTGTGGCTTCTTCTACCTCTTTTTGAATGTTAAGTACTTTTTGCTCCGTGGCTAATTCCGTGTTCGAGATCATCTCTTTATACTTACGCAGACCTGCTTTCATTACATTGCCAACAGACCCTTTTTGTCTGTCGCATTCAGCTAAAGCTTTGTCAATATCTTTATTTGCCAAATGATATTGAACCTTACGTATAAATTCGGCAACGCTACCTTTCCCTGTTGCTTTAGAAACGGTAAGAAATCTTTCTATCACAAATGTTATAACAGTAAGCAAAAGACCAATAAGTATCGGCACAATGATACCACCTAAATACATACGGGGTATGTTGCCTTTTGCTCCCTGGTGATCAGGCCAGAATCCACCTGCAGGATCCGGGTTAGTAAAGTTACTTTCAGCACCAATAACAAAACGCCAGATTATGTAACCCAGAATAATACAGCTAAGTGGCGCAATCCATGAAATGGAATTACTCTTCTTTACAGGTTGTACGGAAGTAGAACTCTTTGATGCTGCTGTTGCAGTTGGTTTAGTTTCAGCCATGACACAATTGATTTTAAGTAAAAAATTGGTTTGATTTTTAAAAGTACAATTCTAATGAAATTTATATACAAAAAACAAGTTTAAAGCAATTAATTTAATTGGGCACACAAATTAAAAACTTTATTTATTGTATCCAACTTTTAGTTTGAACACAATCAACTATATAGTGTTACAGAAATATAATTTTTGTTTGTAACAACTGTTAGTATAAAAAACAATCACACTGTTTGCCCTGTAATGCAGAACAGGAAAGCATTTTACCAACTGGTAGTATATATTTTTTTTAAAACGGCATTTCATAATAGAACTCTTTGTAGAAAAAAAGATTAAAATTTTCATCGGGCTGAATAACACATAGACAAAAGATGAACTGAGCGTAGCAAGGAACGATGCCATAGTTTTAAATGTTCGTAAAAAAATAATTCTGCCGCTAAAATATTTTATAACCAGATAAACCAATATCAGCTCCGCTTGTAATTGATATTCCTGTAAATTTATTTTTTGATCAAACAACTAATATTAATTTATGAAGAAATTTTTTGCACTGCTGCCGGCAGTTTTACTTTGCATCAGCCTTTATGCCCAAAAGAAAAAAGAAGATACTCCTGTTTTACCTCCGACTGTTAGCAAAACAGATTCAACACAACCTAAAGACGGACTCAAAAAATTTAAAGATATTATTACTGATAAAGCAATAGTAAAAGAAGGATTGTTTAATGTATATAAAGTTGAAGATAAGTGGTATTTTGAAATACCAGACTCTATGTTTAATCGCCAGATAATGGCAGTTACAAGATTTAGTAAAGTAGCAGGCGGAGGTAACGTATATGGAGGTGAACTTGCAAATGAGCAGGTGATCAGCTTAGAAAAAGGGCCTAATAAAAATGTATTTCTTCGTGTTATTACTACCATCAGCGTTGCAGATTCTACCAACCAGATATATCAGGCTGTAAGTAATTCCAATGTTAATCCTATCGCCGCTGCCTTTGAAGCAAAATCCCGTGGTAAGGATTCAACAGGTTTAGTAATCGATGTTACCAATTTCTTTAATGGTGATAACCAGGTCATCAGCATTGACCCCTTTGGAAAAAGAGCTCTCAATCTTGCTAATCTTGCACCAGAAAGAAGCTATATTAAAAATATTAATAGTTACCCGGTAAATATTGAAGTTAAAACCGTAAAGACTTACAATGCCATGCCGAATTTTGGCGGAGGTGGAGGAGTTGTTATTTCGTCTGGACTTCCAGGAGCTTTTGCGGCAGGTGCCGTAACATTTGAAATGAATACTTCTTTTATTCTTTTGCCAAAAGAACCAATGGCCAAAAGAAAATTTGATCCACGTGTTGGATATTTTGCTGATAATTATACGGTGTTTAGCGATAATCAACAAAAAGTGCAGGATGATATTTTTATCGTAAGGTGGCGTCTTGAGCCGAAAGATCAGGATATAGAAAAATGGAAGCGTGGAGAATTGGTTGAACCCAAAAAGCCAATCATATATTATATAGATCCTGCAACTCCCAAACAATGGAGACCATATCTGATACAAGGCATCAATGACTGGCAAAAAGCATTTGAAAAAGCTGGCTTTAAAAATGCTATTATGGGTAAAGAATGGCCTGAAAATGATTCAACAATGAGTCTTGAAGATGCACGCTTTGCAGTACTTAGATATTTTGCATCAGACATTGAAAATGCTTATGGGCCGAATATTCATGATCCGCGTAGTGGCGAGATATTAGAAAGTCATATTGGATGGTACCATAATGTAATGCAATTATTGCACGACTGGTATTTTATACAAACGGCAGCAGTTGATCCAAAGGCAAGGAAGATGAAATTTGACGATTCATTGATGGGACAATTGGTTCGCTTTGTTTCCTCACATGAAGTGGGACATACGTTGGGACTACGTCATAATATGGGAAGCAGCAGTAAAACCCCCGTAGAGCTACTGCGTAATAAAGCCTGGGTAGAAGCGCACGGCCATACAGCGTCAATTATGGATTATGCACGTTTTAACTATGTTGCACAACCCGAAGACGGTATTTCAGAAAAAGGTTTATTTCCACGCATAGGAGACTATGACATGTGGGCCATCAAATGGGGTTACACATTAACAAATACAAAAGATGAAGATGCAGATGAAAAGATAACCAACAAATGGATCTTAGATAGTCTTAGTGCAAACCCGCGCTTGTGGTTTGGTACAGAAATAAATCCATACGATCCACGCTCCCAAACAGAAGACCTGGGTGATAACGCCATGAAGGCAAGTGAATATGGCATTAAGAATTTAAAACGTATTATTACTAATTTACCCACATGGACCAAAGAAGAGGCCGATAAATATGACAACCTTGATGAAATGTATAGTCAGGTAGTTATTCAGTTCAACAGGTATATGAATCATGTTACAAAAAATGTTGGCGGCATTTATGAAACACCCAAAAGTGTTGAACAGAATGGAGACGTTTATGAGCCAACTCCAAAAGCATTACAAAAAGATGCCGTAAATTTTTTACAGAAACAATTATTTGAGACACCCACATGGCTGCTCGATAAAAATATTCTTAACAAAATCAGCAATCCAACGTCCACTGAAATGGTGGGCAACGTGCAAATAAATGTATTAAACAGCTTATTAAGGCCATCACGCTTAAATATTATGGCCATTAGCAGTAATCGTTTTGGTACTAACAATACTTACCAGGTTGATGAAATGCTTACTGATGTTAAGAAAGGTCTATGGACCGAGCTAGTGTCAAAGAAACCAATCGATAACATGCGTCGCAATTTGCAAAAGGCTTATGCAGAAGCACTCATAAGTATTTTAAATCCCGCTCCTGTGCAAGCTATCAGCGGTTTACCGCCTGCATTTGTTGCACTGCTTAGCACAAACGTAAAGAATACAGATGTTCCTTCTATTGTAAGAGCACATCTTGTTTCATTAAGAAGCGATATTCTTGCTGCCATTCCCGGCACAACAGATAAATTAAGTAAGTATCATTTACAGGATGTTGCAGAAAGAATAAAAAGAGCGCTGGATCCGAAGTAATAAAATTGATTACAAATAATAAAAAAAAGTCCTGCAACATTGCGGGACTTTTACTTTATCTGGATGGGTTAGTAAAAAACATTTTATGAGCCTGTCTTAAGAACAATTATCAGGCTTACGTTGCGTCGCACTTTTGTACTGTATATCTTTATTATTGAAATATAATAGTTCACCAATAAGCTTTGCATAATTTTTAGCTAAGCTCCAAAAAAGAACGTTGTACTATTTCACAATCATTAAACCGTGTTCCTCAGCTTTATGATCAGCTGTTGTATCCGTAATTGATTTTGAAGTAACTTGAAAAACAATATCTTCCTTTATCAGGTACAATATTTCTTCATCATCAATGGCTTCAATCATTTCAATAAGCTTCTTTTTGAGTTCAATGGTTTCCATAAATAGTTATTCGGGTTTAAAAGTATAAAAGAAATTTATGCTAACGCTTGTTATAAACACTCATACCTTTAACTTGCCACCACAAAATGAACAATCATTTTAATCATAACATTCAACTGATTCTGTCTGTAGCGCTCACAGCTTCTACATCAACAACTATTACAACCCTGTAAAGGGTTGTACATTGCCATATCATCCCCTGTTCCACAACGGAAGCTTTCAAAAGAATATCTTTAGCACTCAAAGAGTGTGGATACATAAACGAAAAATTACATACTTTATTTTAAAGACGCCAATTTTACAAAAGATGAAGTGCTTGCGACGCAACAGGGATGCTATAAAAAACAAAAGCTGGTATTAACCAAAACAAACATAAAAATCACATCTTAAGAAAGTTATATGAAGGTTTTAAAGTTCGGAGGTTCCTCAGTTGCCAATGCAGAGAATATACAAAAAGTGTTAGCCATTATAAAAGCAGCCAGTGATCCACAAATAGTGGTAGTATCGGCATTAGGCGGAGTAACAGATTTGCTGATAAAAGCAGGAACATTAGCAGAACAAAGCAATGAAGCTTACAAAGACGTATTGCAAAAATTGGAAACAAAACATTTGGATACGGCAAGAGCATTACTTCCTGTAACACACCAGAGTAGTTGCTTAAGTATGATAAAACAACACTTTAATGAACTGGACGAAATTTGTAACAGTGTTTTTTATTTGAAGGAATTATCGCTGCGCACAAAAGATAGGGTTATAAGTTTTGGTGAATTACTTTCATCAAAAATCATTTCAGCATTCATGTTATCGCAAGGCTTAGAACATGATTGGCTTGATTCAAGAAAACTGATAAAGACCAATAGCAACTATGGTTTTGCTGCAGTAAACTTTAGTGTTACTAATGATAAGATCGCTTACACAGTTACTTCATCGCATAAAAATTTATTCTTAGCACCGGGTTTTATTTCAAGTGATGATCATGGGAATACAACAACGCTTGGTCGTGGTGGATCTGATTATACTGCTGCAATTTTTGCGGCTGCGGTTAATGCTTCGTCACTAGAAATATGGACAGACGTAACCGGCATGATGACTGCAGATCCACGCTGGGTACTTAATGCAAAGACCATTACACATACTTCATACCAGGAAGCAATGGAGCTTTCTCATTTCGGTGCAAAAGTTATCTACCCTCCTACTATTCAACCTGTGATGCAGAAGAATATTCCAACATGGGTTAAGAACACTTTTGCGCCAAATGAAGCCGGGACCGTAATTACTGGCGCATCTGATCAGCAAGGCGAAATAATTACCGGTATTTCCAGTATTAATTCCATAGCATTATTAAGTTTGGAAGGAAGTGGTATGGTTGGTATTCCAGGCTTCTCCAAACGATTATTTGAAGCATTGGCAAGTGAGAAAGTAAATGTGATTTTGATTACACAAAGTTCATCGGAACATTCTATTTGTGTTGCCGTAAATACAAACGATGCAAATAAAGCTAAACTGGCTGTTGACACAACTTTTGAAATTGAAATAACACAGGGGAGATTAGAGCCATTGAAGATCGAGACAGACCTTTCAATCATTGCATTAGTTGGTGATAAGATGCGTCATCATACCGGCATTGCAGGTAGAATGTTTAGTGCACTTGGAAGAAATGCAGTAAACATAAGAGCTATTGCGCAAGGTTCTTCTGAAAGAAATATTTCTGCAGTTATCTCCAGTGATGACGTAAAAAAAGCAGTAAATGTTTTACATGAAGCTTTCTTTGAAACAACATACAAGCAGCTCAACGTTTTTATTGTTGGTGCAGGAAATGTTGGCAGTAAATTATTGGATCAATTAAAGCAACAACAGCAATTCTTATTAGAGCATTTGAATTTACAAGTGCGCATAACAGGTATTGCAAATAGTCGCAAAATGTTGTTTGTAGACAATGGCAATGAGATCAATCTTAATATATGGAAAGAAGAATTGGAGAAAGCGGAAGTAATGAATTTAAATGCTTTTGTAGAAACGGTTATTCAAAAGAATTTACGCAATTCGGTTTTTGTAGATATAACTGCAAATCCTGATGTGGCAGCGGTGTACAACAAGCTTTTAGAAAAAGTTGTTTCTGTTGTTGCATGTAACAAGATAGCAGCTTCCTCTTCTTATGAAAGTTATAGCAAACTAAAATCACTCGCCAAAGAATACAATGCACTCTTCTTATTCGAAACAAATGTTGGTGCAGGTTTACCTGTCATCGGCACACTTAACGATCTAAGAAGAAGTGGTGATAAAGTAAATAAAATACAAGCAGTTCTTTCGGGCACACTAAACTTTGTATTCAATAATTATGATGGTACCAAACCATTTACCGAAGTAGTTCGTCAGGCACAGGCAGAAGGTTATACAGAACCAGATCCGCGTCTTGATCTTGGTGGTACAGATGTTATGCGCAAGATCATGATCCTTGCACGTGAAGCAGGCGAACAAATTGAAATGGATGACATTACCAATAATTACTTCTTACCAGCCAGTTGCTTTGAAGGAAGCGTTGAAGATTTCTACACAGAAATGGGCAAACAGGAAGCTCATTTTAAAGCTTTGTATGATGAAGCTGCTGCAAAAAATTGTAAACTTAAATTTGTCGCACAATATGAGAATGGTAAAGCTTCGGTTGGGTTGCAACACATACCTTCAAACAGCGACTTCTATCATTTGTATGGCAAAGACAACATCGTGTTATTCTACACACAACGTTATCCTGAACAACCTCTGGTTGTAAAAGGTGCAGGCGCTGGTGCTGATGTTACAGCAAGCGGTGTATTCGCAGACATCATAAGAGTGGCTAGAGTATAATCAATGAACAACGAATAACAAACAATGAAAAAAGTAAAAGCATTTCCTTGCGGCACGGTTGCCAACATGGTTTGCGGTTTTGATATTTTAGGTTTTGCATTGAATGAACCTTGCGATGAGTTTGAAGTAGAAATAACAGATGAGCCTGGCGTTCATATCATCAACAACGACGACTATAATTTACCAACTGATCCTGAAAAAAATGTAAGCGGTGCAGCCATGCTTGCATTAATGGATGAAACACCTGACGTAAGAGGTTTTATCATCCGCTCTACCAAACTTATCAAACCCGGAAGCGGTATAGGCTCAAGCGCTGCAAGCGCTGCCGGCGTTGTAGTTGCGGCGAATTACTTACTTGGTAACCGGTTCAGCAAATTAGATCTTGTGCGCTTTGCCATGTTCGGCGAAAAGGTTGCAAGTGGTGTAAAACATGCGGATAATATTGCGCCTTGCATCTATGGTGGTGTCACACTTATTCGTGCCATTCATCCATTAGATATTGTAAGCATCGAAGCGCCGCTCTTACATGTTACAGTTGTGCATCCGCAGATTGAAGTGCGCACTTCAGATGCAAGACAAATTCTTAAACAACAAGTGTTGTTAAAAGATGCTATTAAACAATGGGGAAATATTGCGGGACTTGTCGCAGGGCTTCTCAAAAGTGATTACGATCTTATCGGTCGCTCTCTTGAAGATGTTATCATCGAGCCGGTGCGCAGCATTCTCATTCCCGGTTTTGATGAGGTAAAAAAGCGCAGTAAAGATGCCGGCGCTTTAGGCGGTGGCATCAGCGGCAGCGGACCTTCAATTTTCATGCTCAGTAAAGATGCTGCAACGGCGCATGCTGTAGCAAAAGAAATGGAAGATGTGTTTATAAAGATCGGCATCGATTATCACACGCATGTTACAACTATTAATCAGCAAGGTGTAAAACTTGTAAGCGAATAATTTTATGAACCAAACCGTAAATCATTCGTCATCGTTCCTTGCGTCGCACACTTGTACAGCATAATATTTTTCATCATTTACTATTGACTATTCATAATGATTTATTATAGCCTCAATCACCAATCACCAAATGTATCTTTTGCAGAAGCAGCAGTAAAAGGACAGGCACCCGATAAAGGATTATATTTTCCGGAACGCATTCCAACATTATCAAAAGAGTTTATTCAAAACATTAAAAATTACAGTAAGGAAGAAATCGGATTTACTGTAATGAAACCTTATGTTGGTGAAAGCATTCCCGATGATATACTAAAACAAATCGTTGTAGAAACCATCAACTTCGATTTTCCTTTAGTTAAGATCACAGATAATATTTCTTCATTAGAATTATTTCACGGGCCAACACTTGCATTTAAAGATGTTGGTGCAAGATTTATGAGCCGTTGTCTTGGTTATTTCAACCGCAACAGTCAGCAACATACAACAGTACTCGTTGCTACCAGCGGCGACACAGGGGGCGCAGTTGCAAATGGTTTTCTTGGCGTAGAAGGCGTTGATGTTATCATCCTCTACCCTTCCGGAAAAGTAAGCCCGATACAGGAACTGCAGTTAACAACACTTGGGCAGAACATTACAGCCATCGAAGTACAAGGCAATTTTGATGATTGCCAGGCTATCGTAAAGCAAGCTTTTATTGATGATGATCTTAATAAAAAATTTTCATTAACGTCTGCTAACTCAATAAATGTTGCAAGATGGTTACCTCAACAGTTGTATTATTTCTTTGCATACCAGCAATGGCACCATGAAGAACCTCCGATCATTTGTGTACCCAGCGGCAATTTTGGAAATATTTGTGCAGGCATTGTTGCATACATGAGCGGTTTGCCGGTAAAACATTTTATTGCTGCATGCAATGCCAATGACACTGTTCCTGAATTTTTACAAACAGGGGAATACAAAGCAAAGCAAGCTGTAGCAACCATTTCCAATGCAATGGATGTTGGCAACCCCAGTAACTTTATTCGTATTATGGAATTGTTTGCACAAAAAATTGAAAATTTAAAATCACTATTCAGTAGTGTAAGCATCGACGACGCTGTTACTAAAGCAACTATTAAAGAAGTTTATCAGCAATATCAATATCTCTTAGATCCCCATGGCGCTGTTGCATACAAAGCATTAGACGATTATTTACAATATCATACAAATGATAAAGGTTTTATTCTTGAAACTGCCCATCCGGTAAAATTTCCTGATACAGTAGAAGAAGTTACAGGCGTCACTATAAAAATTCCTGAAAGCGTTCAGCATCTTTTAAGCAAATCTAAAAAGAGTGTTATGTTATCTTCAGGCTTTGAAGCGTTTAAAGATTGGATGATGCAGGCATGATCGTCAGCATGTAACTGTTTATGAAATATATCCTATTTATAACCTTTATCTTACTACATACAACTGCTGCATACACACAATCAATATACGATACATATGCGGAGGCTACTGCTGTCACTGACTCAACTTCAGAATTTTTCAGTACAGTAGATCATCAATTCCATTTAGTAGAAGAACTCAGGTACAAGCAAAAAAATACACAGCAATTAAAAGAAGCCGTTGACTCAATTCCGCGTCTTCTCAATACCTGGAAGAGTATTATTATGAATGTAAAAGACACGCTTGATTTTAACCTGCTTACAATTATT